>JAAVHU010000032.1 GCA_014799585.1 Clostridiales bacterium
CATATTGAAATGCAGAAACAACCTTATAGGTCAGCTTTCTTGTTGGCGTATAGATATAAACAAATTCGTGCCTGTCAAAAAAATCCTTATCCTCAAATTTATGAAGCGTGGTAAACATACTGTCGCCAAAATTATTATGGCCGTAAACAAGCGTTACAGGATCTGAAAAATCCTTTTTGTTGCATTTTTCAGTATAAATTGCTCCGCTTTTCAGATAAGATTGGTCAACAGCACTATGCGTTAAATAAAATGCCTCATCATCACCCTTATGCTGAGCAATGGGATAATCAACCTTCGTATCATCAATTTTAATCCAGGCATAAACTTCATCATTTCCCGCAATAAGTGTTTCAAAATCAACAGGGTTATATGCCAAATCCTCATATTCAGCTTCGGGCTTGGTTGCTATCGTGTCATATTCCTGTTCTGCCCTGTTCTGATTATACAAGAATACTGCAATATACACTGCCGAGCAAACAAAAACAACTGCCGAAATAATAAAAACAATTCTTTTTACCGTTTTATTTTTCATAATAATATCCGCCTTATAAAAAAGTCTGCCGCCTTGATATGCGGCAGACTTTTATTATTCTAACGCAGAAATATGGCTTATGCAAGCTTTGCTTTACCTGTGCAAAGCTCATAATATCTGCCCTTGAGTTCAAGAAGCACATCGTGATTTCCACGTTCAAGGATTTCACCATGCTCAAGCACCATAATGGCATCTGAATTTCTTACAGTTGAAAGTCTGTGTGCAATAACAAAAACTGTTCTGCCTATCATAAGCCTATCCATTCCGTGTTCAATATGAAGCTCTGTTCTTGTATCAACAGAGGATGTTGCTTCATCAAGAATAAGAACTGCCGGCTTTGCAACCGCCGCTCTTGCAATAGCAAGAAGTTGTCTTTGTCCTTGAGAAAGATTATCTCCATCACCTGAAATTACAGTGTTATAACCATTCGGCAGTCTGCGGATAAAGCTGTGTGCCGAAGCAAGCTTTGCGGCAGCAATACATTCTTCGTCTGTTGCTTCAAGTCTGCCATAGCGGATATTATCCATAACTGTGCCTGTAAACAAATGTGTATCCTGCAAAACGATGGAAAGAGATTTTCTTAAATCATCCTTTTTAATACGCTTAATATCTATTCCATCATACGTAATCACACCGTCTTGAATATCATAAAAGCGGTTAATCAGATTTGTTATCGTTGTTTTACCTGCACCTGTTGAACCAACAAATGCAATCTTCTGACCCGGCTTTGCATAAAGGCTTACATTTTTAAGAACTGTTTTTTCGGGAACGTAACCAAAGGTTACATCATCAAAAATAACATTTCCCTCAACAGGTGTTAATGCACCGTTATCATTCCAATACCATTTTCTTTCACCATTCTCAAATTCTTCTTTAAGCGTAACGGTTCCATCATCAACCTCAGGTTCCATTTCCATAACCTCGAAAACACGCTCTGCACCTGCAAGGGCAGAAAAAATCGTGTTCATCTGGTTTGTAATCTGATTGATTGGCTGAGAAAACTGCTTTGTATATGTTAAGAATGATGTTAACTTACCAATTGTAAAGGTAAGCGGATTTGCAATAACAAGAAGTGCACCGATAATGGTGATAACCGCATATGCAGTGTTATTGATACCTGCCGAGCAAGGGCCCATAATACCTGAATAGAAATTTGCCTTTGTTGCACTTTTTCTGAAACTCTCGTTCAGCTTATGGAATTCCTCGTTTGCTTCCTCCTCGTGATTAAATACCTTAACAACCTTCATTCCCTCAACAGTTTCCTCAATAAAACCGTTCATTTCACCAAGATTTTTCTGCTGAAGCTGGAAATACTTTCTTGTTTTCTTTCCGATTGTTGAAGCAACAAAAACCATAAGAACAAGAAAAACAATCATAATAAGGAACAATTGCCAGTTGAAATAAACCATCATTGCAACAATACCGATCATTGTAAATACAGATGAAACAAGCTGAACAATAGACTGTTCAAGCATCATCTGCATATTATCAACATCGTTTGTAAAACGGCTCATAATTTCGCCGTGGGTTTTGCTGTCAAAATATCTTAACGGAAGTGATTGAAGATGATTGAATAAATCTTTTCTGATTGTGTTTGAAGTTTTATAGGCAATATTAACCATTATTTTACTTTGAGCAAAGTTTAAAACAGAAGCAATGATGTAAAATACGGCAAGAATAACAAGCTGTTTTATAAGCTCTGCCTTATCAAAATGCGGATAAATTGCTTTATCAATAATCGGCTGAAGTCTTGCTGATGCAAGAACAGAGCAAACTGTTGATGCAATTACCGTAAATGAAACTAAGATAAGAAGATACTTGCTTTTGCCGATATATTCAAGCATTGTGTTTACAGTTTTCTTTGCATTCTTCGGCTTTGCAAAACCGCCGTTCGGTGCTCCGTGTGGTCCCGGCATTATTCAATCACTCCTTTCTGCTGTGTATGATAAATTTCCTGATAAATTTCGTTTGTTTCAATAAGTTCTTCGTGCTTGCCGATGCCCTTTATCTCGCCATCATCTATAACAAGGATTTCATCTGCATCCTTAACGGATGAAATTCTTTGGGCAATGATAAACACGGTTGTGCCCTTAAGCTCATTATAAAATGCTTTACGGATTTTAGCCTCTGTTGCCGTATCAACTGCTGATGTGGAATCATCAAGGATAAGGATTTTCGGCTTTTTAATCATTGCACGGGCAATACACAAACGTTGCTTCTGTCCGCCCGAAAGGTTTAATCCGCCCTGAGCAAGCACAGTATCATAGCCGTCAGGCTGACGCATAATGAAATCGTGTGCCTGAGCTGCTTTGCAGGCTGCTATAATCTCTTCATCCGTTGCATCCTTTTTACCCCAACGGATGTTTTCCTTAATTGTGCCTGTAAACAAAACATTATTTTGAAGAACAACGCCGATAAGCTCTCTCAATTCTTCAAGATCATAATCACGAACATCAACATCATCAATCAGAACTCTTCCGCCTGTAACATCATAAAGCCTTGGAATAAGGGAAACCAAGCTTGATTTTCCGCATCCTGTTCCGCCAACGATACCGATAATCTGCCCCGCATCCGCAGTAAAGTTGATATTATTTAAAATATCATCACCGTCTGTCTGCGTTGAATATCTGAAATCAACATTTTCAAACTGCACTTTACCGCACTTAGCCACGCTGAGTGTTTCAGCTTTATTTACGATATCAATTTCAGCATCAAGAACTTCTTTGATACGATCTGCACACGCCTTACCGCGAACAACCATAACAAGCATCATCGCTACCATCATAATGCTCATCAGTATTTCCATAACATAGGAAATAAAGCTGATAAGATCACCTGTTGTCATTTCTCCGATACTAATGGAAATACCGCCCTTATAGATAACAGTTACCATTGTAAGGTTGAAAATAAGCATCATCAAAGGCATTGCAAGAATAATCATACCTGCTGCCTTTGCACCCATTGCAGACAAATCATCATTTGCCTTTTTAAACTTTTTCTTTTCGTGATCCTCACGAACAAAAGCCTTAACAACTCTTATACCGATAAGATTTTCCTGAACAACGCCGTTTAATGCATCTATTTTTTTCTGCATTTTTCTGAACATCGGAAAACCGAATTTCATAACTACGCCTGCGGCAATCAAAATTAACGGAAGTGCAAATAACAACATAGAAGCAAGCCTTGCATTGATTGAAACTGCAAAAAAGGATGCAACGATAAGTAAAGACGGCATACGGATAAGCATACGCAGAATCATCATTGTAACATTCTGAATCATCGTAACATCGTTTGTAAGCCTTGTTGTAAGAGAAGCAGTTGAAAATTCATCAATATTCTTGAAAGAAAATGAAGAAATCTTTTTAAACATTGCATTTCTGATTCTTGAAGCATATTTCTGGCTTACCTCTGATGAAAGTTTCATACAGGTTATACCGCCCACAATTGCAACAAGAGCAACGGCAATCATAATAACTGCTTCTTTCAAAACATAGGCTCTGCCGTCTGCCGCAGTTACCGTTCCGTTAATAACAGGTGTAACACCGTTATCAATAATTCTGCCCATTATTTTCGGCAGATAAAGCTGGCACGCCGCTTCAAGCACCATACCGAGCGAGCCGACAATGGCCGCAAACCATAAGCCCTTTAAAAACTTCATCAGCTTTGTTTTGCTTTTCTTTTTTGTTTTCTTATTTGTCACGTTCTTCATCTCCTTTAAAATCGTGAGGACGCTTGTAGGAATAATCAGCCTCGCCCGTTGCGTTAAAAATAATTCGGTCTAAATAAATCCTTAGCTGCTTTACATCTTCTTCGCTGAAGCCGATAAGCATCCTTTTATGATAATCAAATAATTTTTCGTGAATATTCTTTAAAGCCGTTCTGCCCTTTTCATTTATATAAATATGGCTTATTCTGGCATCGTTTTCATCATTTCGCTTTTCAATAAAGCCCTGTTTTTCAAGCCTTTTAAGAGAAACGGAAATACTTGCAAGGCTTGTGTGAAGATACTTTGCAATTTCAGACGGCTTTAAGCCCTCCTTGTGCATAATTAAAAACAAAATTTCATCCTGTCCCTGAAACACGCCGTTTTCAGATAAAACAGAACGGAAATTGTCTTTCCCGATTTTAGAAATATAATTAATGGTTGGGAATAATGGAAAATGGGTTTTGCAATCCTTATGCACTTTCAGACCTCCTCTCGTAAAATGTTATGTGCCTAATGTTAGTTGACTAAGCACATTTTACATATGAAGATATTATTTGTCAAGCGCAAAATGTAAAAATTCACAGTTTTTACAAAACTGTGTTTACAAAACAATATATATTATGTTAGAATATGCGCTTGAATTGAGGGATACAGTATGAATTTATATGATTACAACACAGTAAACAGAATATTAACCTCTCACGGATTTACCTTTTCAAAGGCGCTTGGTCAAAACTTTATCATTGACCCTGATGTATGCCCATCTATGGCAGAAGAGCTTTGTGCGGATGATAAAACAGGTGCACTTGAAGTAGGCCCCGGCATCGGTGTGCTTACAAAGGAGCTTTGTAAGGTTTGCAAAAAGGTTGTATCCATTGAGCTTGATAAAAGGCTTTTTCCTGTTTTAAAGGAAACACTTGGTGAATTTGATAACCTTGAAATCGTTGAGGGCGATGTTCTGAAACTGAACTTAAGGGAAATCATCAAAGAAAAATTCATCGGTATGCACTCAATTAAGGTATGTGCAAATCTGCCCTATTATATAACCTCCCCCGTTATAATGAGTCTGCTTGAACAAAAGCTACCTATTGATGAGATTATCGTTATGGTGCAAAAGGAAGCTGCTGAAAGGCTTACTGCCGAAATCGGCTCAAGAGAAAGCGGTGCGGTTACGGTTGCGGTTAATTATTACGCAGAAGCAGAAATGCTTTTTGAAGTGCAGAAAGACTGCTTCTACCCTGCCCCCAAGGTAGACAGTGCCGTTATACGTCTTAAAATCAGAAAAACACCCGCTGTTGAGGTTCAGAATGAAGAGCATTTCTTCAAAATCGTTAAGGCAGCCTTTTCTCAAAGAAGAAAAACAGCATTAAACTGCCTTTCAAACGGCTTGGGTGTATCAAAAAACAAAGTCAGCGAAGCACTCGGTATAATCGGTAAAGACGAAAAATCCAGAGCAGAAAACTTTACTATGCAGGAATTTGCACAGCTTTCAGAAATTTTATAATTTATAAACTGATAAAATACAAGGAGGATTTTTAAATGGCATCTAAAGAAAAAAGAGAAAATATCTTTTCTTCATATCCAATACCAAAAGCAGTTGCGGCGCTTGCGGTTCCATCTATTCTTTCAAGTATAGTCAACGTTATCTATAATATGGCAGACACGTATTTTGTTTCCCTTATGAAAGACACCAATGCAACAGCGGCCGTTTCCATAACTATGCCTGTTTTTCTTTTCTTTGTTGCATTCGGAAATATTTTCGGTGTTGGCGGTTCGGCTTATATTTCCCGTTCCATGGGCGAGGGAAAGCACCAAAAGGTGAAAAAAATAAGTGCCTTTTCCATCTTTTCATCAATACTTTCAGGTGTAATTGTTCTTGCTCTTATTTTAATTTTCATTAAACCGCTTATTAATGCACTTGGTGCAACAAATGATGCTGTTTATAACTACGGCTATGATTATCTTAAATATATTGCAATCGGCGGACCAATGATTGTTACCTCCATAACCGCAAGTAACCTTGTAAGAGGTGAGGGCGGTGCAAAGGAATCTATGATTGGTATGATGATTGGCACAATCACCAATATCATTCTTGATCCTATTATGATTTTAACGCTGAATATGGGCGTTGGCGGTGCCGCTATTGCAACGGTTATCGGAAATGTGGCTTCCGTTGTTTACTATGCAATTTATCTGATGAAGGGTAATTCCATTTTATCCTGCAATCCGGCACGCTTTTCTGTTAGAGATGGTATTGCAAGAAATGTTATTCCAATCGGCATTCCTGCCGCAATAAACAATATCTTGATGAGCGTTTCCAATATTATCCTCAATAACTTTATGGAGGATTACGGTGCAGAAGCCATTGCCGCTCTTGGAATCGCAATGAAGGTTAATATGCTGATTGTGTTCGTTCAGATGGGAATAGGCATAGGCATTCAGCCGCTTATCGGATATTCCTTCGGTGCAAAGAATATGGAAAGATTAAAGAAAACAATGAGATTTACAATGCTTTGCACATTTGTTATAGGCACGGTTTTAACCATCATTTATTTTATTTTTACACCGCAGATTATCAATCTGTTCAACGGAGAGGGAAATCAGCTTGTAACAGAATACGGTGTTAAAATTCTTCGTGGATTAAACATTGCTGGTCCGTTTATCGGCATTTTGTTTACGTATAACTTTGCATTTCAAGGAATGGGAAAATCAATTCCAAGCCTTATACTTTCACTTGGCAGACAGGGACTTATCTTCCTGCCGTTCCTGATTATAATGAGCAAATATGTAGGCTTTAACGGTATCGTTTACGCACAGTCAACAGCAGACCTGGCCTGCATCATTCTTGCAATAATAATGTTCTCGGTCATCAAATCCAAAATCAAAAAAGACCCTGCATATTATCCGCAAAAGAATAATGAATAATAAATAAAAATGGACGAGCAATGCTCGTCCATTTTTTTGTTTCGCAGCAAAAATTGTGTTTGGCGACAGAGGTTTTCCCTTATTAAATCATAGTCTGATATAGACTTTTTGTCAATAGTCTTATTTGGAATAATCTATAATTTGTATGAGGTGGCATAAATGGATTATATAGATCGATTAACAGAACTTAGGAATGATAGAGATATAAAACAATCAACAATAGCTGAAATCTTAGGCGTAAAGCAATCCGCTGTTTCAAAATATGAAAAAAGAAGAGCACAATATACTGTTGATGATATTATAAAGCTATGCAATTTTTATAATATCTCTGCTGATTATATTTTGGGATTAGCCGATGATTTAGAATTTCCAAAACGAAGTTAAACAAAAAAGCAAGTACAAATGTACTTGCTTTTTTTATTAAACATTTTCAATTTTATAAAGCTTTGCGCCGTGCGGAGCAACAGTTGATTTAAGTGTATTTTTAACCTTGCCTGCGCTTTCCTTTGCCCAGATATCATAAGCATTATAATCTGTATCCGGCATAAGAATTTCCTTTAAATCAACAGAAATCTTTCTTTCCTTATCATCTGTATTGAACACAGCAACATATTTGCATTTTTTACCATTGCTTACCCAGATAATTGTGCCCTTGCCGTTTTTCTCTTTTCTTAAAAGCTGATGCGCACCATAGGAAGAACGATGCATATTCATATATTCTTTGTTCGTAAGAAGAGAGAGCGTCCATTCATCATTTTCAGGCATATTACCGCCGAACATAAGCGGACTTCTGAAAACACCCCAAAGCGTCATCATTGTGATCTGCTCAGGCTTTGTGAAATTCGTGTATCTGTCTGCACCGCCATGGCACGGCGCATTTTTTGCAAGTTTGCCAAGAGGAAGCATATCGCAATCGGGCCATCTGCCGTTGCCAACATGATCCTGCCACAAATTACAACGATTAAACATATCGTGAAGCTTATCCCACTGATCCCAGAAATCACCTGTCATACGCCACATATTTGCGTGCTTTGCAAGATGATCTGCATTTTCAATATGCGCAGGACCGGGAGAAAGCGAAAGCACCATATCTCTTCCGCAATTATCAATTGCTTTTCTGAGCATTTCAACTTCATAATCTGCAGAATAAGGAGTATCCCACTGTCTGAATTCTGTTACACAGATGTCATCACATTTGATGAAATCCACACCCCACGAAGCATAAAGCTCAAAAATTGAATTATAGTATTCCTGAGAAGCAGGTGTGTTTTTGCAGCCGTACATATCTGTATTCCACGAGCAAACGGAAAAATGATGCGCAATATCACGGCAGGTTGATTTACTGTTCTTGATAGGCAAATTGGAATGAACGGCACAGCGGGGAACACCCCTCATAATATGAATACCGAATTTCAAGCCAAGATTATGGCAGTAATCGGCAATTTCCTTAAAGCCCTTTCCGTTTTTCGCACTTGGAAAGCGGTTTTCAGCAGGCATTAATCTGCCGAATTCATCCACATTAAGCGGTGCGAAATTATTATAATCATTACTCTTCGCCTTTGGCTCATACCACTGAATATCGCAAACGATATATTCCCAGCCAAATGGCTTTAAATATTTTGCCATATAATCTGCATTTTCTTTTAATTGTTTTTCATTAACTGCAGCACCGAAGCAATCCCAGCTGTTCCAGCCAAGCGGCGGTGTTTTTGCAAGTTTTCCGTGCATAGCAAGATACCTCTCTTGTTTCTATTATATATTTTCAATTATATACATTAACGAACCATTGTCAAGCAAAGCATTTTAATATTTATAAAAAGAAAAATCCCGAATAAATCGGGATTTAAATTATTCTTATTCAGCTATTTTCAGCATAGCTTCTTTTTCAGCCTTACGTTCTGCTCTTTTCTTTTTGGCTTTATAGCCCATAAGCTTATCCAGATGCTCCTGCGGAGTTGAACAAGCACCAAGTGTTACGGTTTTCTGACCGTAAATGCCATGAAAATCAGAACCGCCTGTCATCAAAAGCTTTTGCTTTTTGCAAATATCTGTAAGTCTGCTGATGATTTCTTCGTCTGCTGATGGATGCCATACCTCTACACCATCAAGTCCCATAGAAACATACTTTTCAATTTCACCCAAATTATCAAACAATGCCGGATGAGCCAGAACGGCTATTCCGCCTGCACCGTGAATTTCATTGATAACCTCTTCAACGCTTGGGTATTTAGTTGGGGCAAGAATATTAGTTTCGTTAGATGCATCAAAAAGAGCATAATACAAATCACCGAAAATCTTGTCTGTGTAACCTGCATCCATAAGTGCATGCATAATATGCTGCTTATAAAGATTTGTTGAGCCGGAAGCGTGATTGATTATGAAATCTGATGTAATCGGAAAACGGCTTGCAACCTTAAGCATCATTATCTGACCTGCTCTTTTTCTTGCAACTGATACGCGCTTGCATACAGCCTCAAGTCTGTTAGGAGCATCAGCAAGATAGCTTAAAATATGCACTTTTTTTCCTGCTTCAAAATCAAATGCCGAAATCTCAACACCCGGTATAACTGTTACACCGTATCGCTTGCCTATAACCTGACCTCTTACCGTGCCGGCAAGGCAATCGTGATCTGTTATGGCAATAGTATCTATACCGCTTTTCTGCGCAATAACGATTAAATCTTCTATGCCGACCGAACCGTCGCTTAATTTAGTATGACAATGTAAATCTGCTGCCATAACTTGCCTCCTTCCAAATTTTAAAAAAAGGGTAAATTGCCCTCAATATAGACATTTTATCATTTTTATCAAAAAATTTCAAGCTATAAATTTCACAAAATTTGGCGAAGTGTACAACAAAATACTATTAAATTTTGTTAAAGTCACTAAAAAATGGATTTTGGAGCTCTCTGTGTAATGCAGAAACAGGCAATCCAACAACGTTAAAATAATCTCCGTCTATTTTTTCAACAAAGAGCGAACCATAGCCCTGAATTCCATAAGCACCTGCTTTATCAAGGCATTCACCTGTTTTAATATATGTGCTTATTTCACCATCTGAAAGCTCATAAAACTTAACCTTTGTTTCCTTGAAAAAAGATTTTTTACCCTGCGGGCTGATAAGCGTAACACCTGTATAAACGGAATGCTCTTTTCCGCTAAGCTCCTTAAGCATTGCAAAGGCTTCCTCTTCATCAGCGGGCTTTCCAAGAATTTTTCCGTTTAAAACAACAATTGTATCTGCTCCGATTATAACATCATTATCATTCATAAAAGGCTCTGCCTTAATGCGTGAAAGATAAAGAACGGCATTCTCAGGTGTCATACCATCAGGGATGGTTTCATCAACATCTCTTGATACAGCCATAAAATCTTTAGTTATGAGACTTAAAAGTTCTTTTCTTCGTGGTGACTTAGACGCTAAAATAAGCATTTACAACACTCCTCTGTAATAAAGTCCTCTTGTATAATCAAAATCAGCCTTGCTCCTGTTTTTATAAAGAGCGGCAATTTTTTCGATTTCATCTTTGCTTTCGTTTGTGAAATAAAAATGGATAAAATCGGTTTTGATTTCGTGCATTCTGTCTGCCATATAAAGCGGAACACTGTTTAATATCTCAACACACGGATACGGCGAACATACAACAGGGAACACCATTCCCTTTCTGTCTGTTAAAGAGCCGTTCTTTCTGCATTTTTCACAACCGATATTGTTTTGAACAGGGCAATTCCTTGTAAGCATAAGCGGCAGTCTGCCGTAAGCTATAATGCCTGTATCCTCTGCATTGATCCTGTTGGCTTCATCAATCGTTAATTCAAAAGATAAAATCGGTGAATGTATCTGACTTGCAGAACTGCTGTTAAAAGCATTCAATCCGAAATCTCCGAAAACGGTAAAGCCAAGCCTTTTCGCCAATCTGTATGCGCCGAGATTTCCGCAAAGTGCATTTTTAACACCTGCTTTTTTTAATTGAACAAGCCTTTTTTCAAGCTGTTCTTCCTTTCCGAAAAGGCCTCTCGGCAGCTCCACGCCTGCTCTGTTATCAATAAAATCCTCAATAGCAGACCATATTGGAATAAAAATTCTTTCAAACAGGTGCTGATCAGGTATCTGCTCTGCATCTGAAAATCTTGCAGTAAAATAAAGTTCGCCTGCTTTTGCTCTTGGCTGAACACTCTCCATCGGCAAAGCCTGAACATTCTGCCGTTTTGTTTCGGATAGCTTTTCAACTGCCTCACGTCTTAACGCATTGATTTTTGACGCAGGCACGATAAGTCCGTCATCAAGGCAAACATCAACCTCATTTGCATAAAATTGTGTTCCGCCAAGTTTGGACAACCTTTCGGTTAATCCTTCTTTGCTCATAGGCTTATTTATGGCAATTTCGGGAACATCGCCAAAAACATCAACTGTTTTTCCAAGAGCAGATGCTGTTAATTTTACAGGTTTATCCTTTAAGCATTCAAGCCTTAAATCAATCGGAACAAGCGGATTTTCATTATCATAAAGATGTGAAAGTTCCTTTAAAACATTCTTTGCGGCAACAACGTCTTCCTTCTGCCTTGTGCCGAACATAGCTTTATTCATTTCATTATTGAAATAACCCTGTGTAAACCCGCTTCTGCTGAAAACGCTTTTCAGCAAAATTTCGTCTTTTATGGAGTATTCATCATTTATCGCTTTTTTAACAGCCGTAACAGCCGCAGCAATATATTCGGGGCGTTTCATTCTGCCCTCTATTTTAAGGCTTATTACACCAAGATTTTTGATTTTTGACAATTGCCTGATCAGGCTTAAATCCTTTAAGCTTAAATCAAAACTTTTGCTGTTATCTGCCGAGAAAGATAAACGGCACGGCTGGGCACAAAGCCCCCTGTTTCCGCTTCGCTGACCAATCATTGCCGAAAGATAGCACTGCCCCGAAACACTCATACAAAGGGCACCGTGGATAAACATTTCCAGCTCTAAATCGGTTTTTTCTCTGATTTCAGCAATTTCATCAGCCGTCATTTCCCTTGGAAGCACTGCCCGTGATATTCTCATTTCCTTTAGTGCGTGAACACCCTCAGGTGTTATAACGCTCATCTGCGTTGAGCCGTGAATTTTTGCATCGGGGAAGCAGGATTTTATCATTTTGATAACACCCAAATCCTGAACAATAAATGCATCAACGCCAAAGGAAAGTGCCTTTTCAACAAGATTATATGCCTCTTCCATCTCGTTATCTCTGCAAAGCGTGTTCATCGTTAAATAAACCTTAACGCCTCTTTGATGGCAGTAAGCAACAGCCTTTTCAAGTTCTTCATCATTAAAATTGCCGGCATTACGACGAGCGTTAAGCACCTTACCACCAAGGTAAACCGCATCAGCACCACATCTTACACCGGCAACAAGTGACTCCTGCGAACCGGCAGGAGCTAATATTTCAAATTTCATATTATCCGTTCAGCTTTTTTCTGAGATTTTCAAGCTCTCTGTTAAGACGGTCTATCTCGCGTCTTTCAACATCAACCTCAATCTTAGATCTAGCAGCGTCCTCGATATAATCTTTAATCTGAGCACGAAGATTATCTGCAGCAGCAGTTGCTTTTTTGCAGCTGTCTGCCTGATCAAGAGCAACAAGAACAGCACACTGAATTAATGAAAGGCTTGGATTCGCACTTGTAATTGCTTTCATTTCAGCATCAAGAAGCTCACCGAGACTTTCAACGTATTCCGGCTCATCCTCGCTTACGATTGTATAGTTAGCACCGCATATTTTAAGCTGCACTTTATTTTTCTGAGTCATAATAATGCCTCCAATTTTAGATTTTATTACCTATTAGTATAACAAGATAATAAATTATTGTCAAATACTAAAAATTTCTGTTGATTTATGGCAGATAAAAACCAATAAAAATTGCTTTATATAGGAAGAATTAAAACAGCAAATCCGATATAAACAAGCAGGGAAACGACATCTGAAAGCGTTGTAATAAATGGATTTGCAAGCACGGCGGGATCAAAGCCCATTTTCTTAGCAATGATAGGCAGCGTGCTTCCGATTATCTTTGCACACATCGTTTCAAACAATATCGTAAGGCAGATAACGATAGAAACCTTTAAGGTGATTTCATCATTTCCAAGAATGATACGATCAAACAATAACAGCTTGGCAAAACACACAATTGCAAGGGAAACACCGCTTATTGCACCTATACGTAATTCTTTCCATATTACCTTTAAAATATCCTTAAAGCGAACCTCATCAAGAGAAATAGCACGAATAATTGTTGCACTTGACTGACCGCCTGAATTTCCGCCTGTACCCATAAGCATAGGAATAAATGCGGATAAAACAGCCATTTTCATCAGCCTTCCTTCAAAGGTTGTTAAAATCTGGCTTGTGAGTGTTGCTAAAATCATAAGCAGCATAAGCCACGGAATTCGCTTTTTCCATAAATCCAAAACGCTCGTCTTTAAATAAGGCGTATCCGTTGGCGTAATAGCCGCCATCTTCTGAATATCCTCTGTGTTCTCTTCCTGAATAACGTCAATAGCATCGTCAACCGTAATAATACCGACAAGTCTGTTTTCCATATCCACAACAGGAAGAGCAAGGAAATCGTATTTTGAAAGTGTTCGTGTTGCAGTTTCCTGATCATCAAGTGTATTTATGGAAATAACATTTGTTTCCATAAATTCCTCAATTACATCATCCGAATCGCTTAAAAGAAGCTCTTTAACCGTTGTTACACCTATCAGATGCCTTGAAGCGTCCGTTACATAGCAGGTGTAAATCGTTTCTTTATCAAGACCCGTTCTTCTGATTCTTTTGAAAGCATCTTCAACCGTCATATCCTTTTTTAAATCAACAAATTCGGGCGTCATAATGGAGCCTGCCGAATCCTCAGGATATTTCAGAATTGTATTGATTGCTTCTCTTGTTTCGGGGTCTGTGTTCTTCAGAATACGCTTAACGATTGTTGCAGGCATTTCTTCAATAATATCCGCCGCATCGTCAATATAAATTTCATCAAGAACCTCACGAAGCTCTGTATCCGAAAAGGCAATGATTAAGTTTTCCTGTGTGTCACCGTCAAATTCAACGAAAGTGTCCGCAGCATTTTCCTTTGTTAAAAGGCGGAAAAGAAACACACGTTCTCGCTCATCATAAGTTTCAAGAAGCTGTGCTATATCGGCTGGGTTTATATCATTCAGATATATTTTAAGTTCGCTGATATTACGCTGGCTGTGAAATTCATTTATCTGCTCTATCATTTCATTAAATTCCACAAACTCACATCCTTTTCAAATATAATTATTAAACCTCTGTGCCTCCCTTGTTAAAGGGAGGTGGGTGCGAAGCACTCGGAGGGATTGAAATCAATTAATCATTCATTTTATAAAACGGCTTTTCATCACTGTCATAAACATTAACTGTAATACGTCTTGCAACCTTAGCTATGATAAGAAGAACAATCAAGCCTGCTACAACAGCAATACAGATAATTGAAAATATCGGTTTCTGATAAAACAATTCTCCGTCCACAAAAGAAATAAACGCAGGATTGTTCTTTTCAGCCTTAACCTCTTCCATTGTTTTTTCAACTCTGCGAACCTTGAATTTGTAATTCTTCGTCGTGCCGTCTGAAGCCAAAACGGTTATGCTGAGTTCCGGCTGCTGGCTGCTGTTGATTTCAATGCTTAAAGGATCGCAATGTGCATTGATATCCTGCGTAATCGGTGTAACATCAAGCTGCGTTAAATCACTTGGAATATACAGCTTGTATTCCGTATCTGTATCATTGATTGCAGGCTGAACCTCGCCGTATTCACTTGCAAGGCCCGATAAATTCGCATTGGATGACAGAGTAAAATCAACAACATTGCTGTAATTGAAAGTATAGATAACGCTTCCGTTTTCAAACGAAAGGGTAACTATAATCGCATTCTGATGATTTAATCCATCATAACCGTATGTAACAAAAACATTTGCATCGCCTGCAACATGATAACCGCTTAAAGTCGGGCTGACCGCAGGGTCTTTAAGTGTAATTGTATACATCGTTTTATTTTTCTGAAAGCCGCCGTCTATCTCTGCATTTGAAAACGAAATGGTTTCAAGATAAGGAACATTGGATAACGGCAAAAGCTGATTCTCCTCAGCAAACGCTGAAAAAGAAGCAGATAAGCAGCAAACCGCTGTTATTAAAGCCAGTATTAAAGAAAATATCTTTTTTGTCTTCATTATTTTAATCAGCAAGAATAAAACTTGATATTCCGCTTTCCTCCAATTTTTCTTTAATTAAATATTTATCAGCAGATGTCTTAATATAGTACACCTGATTTTCCTTTAGATTGGTTTTCATTTTTTCTGATATTTCATTGTTTTTTTCATCCGCTGCCTTGTCACTCAATGAAACAGAAACAGCTTCAAGAAACTTAATATCAGTTCCTATATCCTCATAAAGCCTTGTTGAAATTTTATCAAAGCCGTCTAAATAATTTTCGCTTATTGCACTTGGAAGTGTGGTTTTGCTTAAAACGAAAACCTGAACACCCTGACTGTACGCCTCAACAATAATATCTTTAATATATCTGTATGCCGCATCTGAATTCGGATTTAAGTATGTGTTTTCGTTATTATCCTTATAAACCTTGCCTGTGCCGTCAACAACTGCAAGCTCACTGTTTTTTTCAGGAACAAGATTATCCTGATAGCAACAAACAATTCCAATGGGAAGAATATCCGAATTCGTTAATTCCGTTACGGATTCCTTAAACTTTGCAGACGGAAAAGCAACTGCCCCGTAAGCATCCACATTTGCAAGTGCACTTTTATAAGCAACAGAGCCGTCCTCTCTCTTAATATCAAACGCAACGCTTCTGAAAGAATTTGATTGTGCGTCTGATATAACAGAAGAAAGCATTACCGCATTATCAAGCGAAACAGACTCAATGTAACGCCCCTTAATATCAATAGACATTTTATTTAAGCCGATTTCTTTATCGGAAACAGCTGATGCCAAATCCGGCATTCTGTGGCGTATCATATAAACATCCATAACCGCATAGCCTGCGAAAACAATGGCAACACAAATTAAAAAAACGCCTATTGCCTTTAAAAATTTTTTAACCTTTTTCTTAAGTTTTTTTCTTTTATTCTTCGGCTTTTTCTTTGGCCTTAAATAATCGAATTTATCGGAATAAATGCCGTCATCGGCATATTTATCTGCAAAATCAATTTCTCTGCCCTGAATTTCCTCAGTCCATTTTTGATTTCGCTTAACATTTTTATAAAAACGTTTTCTTTTTTTCATATACTGCGTGCATTCCTTTTCAAAAGAGAAATGGTTTCAGCAGGATTTTCGCTTTTGAAAACGGCTGAGCCTGCAACAAAAACATTCGCACCTGCCTTTGCACAGGTCTTTATGGTTTCGGCGTTAATTCCACCGTCCACCTGAATATCAACATCAGGATAATCTGCTCTCAGCTTTTCAATCTTCGGCATCATATCTGCCATAAAGCTCTGACCGCCAAAGCCCGGCTCAACAGTCATAACAAGCACCATTGAAAGCTTATCCATATAAGGATAAACCGCATCAATGCTTGTATTTGGCTTAACAGCAAGTGCCGCCTTACAGCCGCAGTCAATAATTTTATCTATGGTTTTTTGAATATCACTTTCACATTCAACATGAAAACAAATAATATCTGCCCCTGCATCTGCAAAATCCTCTGCATATTTTAAAGGCTCTGAAATCATAAGATGAACATCAAACGGAACATTGCAAACGCTTTTGAGTGCTTTTATAACAGGTGCACCTATTGTTATATTCGGCACAAAATGCCCGTCCATAACATCAAGATGAATAAGCTCTGCCCCTGCATTTTCACATTTTTTAAGCTCTGCTTCAAGATTTGCAAAATCGGAAGCAAGCATTGACGGCGAAATTTTAATATCCATAGCCTCTCCTTAACTGCGTAATTTATCGCATTATGTATAAACATAGTTAATCTTATTATACATTCAAAAGTCTTTAAAATCAACTAAATAATATAATAAAATAAATTATACTTGTATTTAATATGTAAGTGTAGTAAAATATATCCATAATTTTTATGGAGGATTATTTATGATACAGGCAAATAACGTTACCGTTCAGTTCGGCGGCAAGGCTTTGTTTGAAAGAGTTAATGTTATATTTTCTCCCGGCAACTGCTATGGAATCATCGGTGCAAACGGTGCAGGAAAATCAACCTTTTTAAAAGTATTAAGCGGTGATTTAGAGCCTCAGAAGGGCGATGTTTTTATGACACCGGGCGAAAGGCTTTCTGTTTTAGAGCAGGATCACTTTAAATATGATGAATATGAGGTTGTAAGAACCGTTCTTATGGGCAACCCTCGTTTGATTGAAATTATGGAAGAAAAGGATGCCCTTTATGCAAAGCCTGATTTCAGCGAGGAAGACGGCATTAAGGCAGGCGAACTTGAAGCTGAATTTGCTGATTTAGACGGCTGGAATGCTGAATCAGATGCTGAATTTATGCTCAACAAACTTGGTGTAACAGATGAATACCATTATCTTAAAATGGCAGAGCTTCCGTCTGATTTAAAGGTTAAGGTGCTTCTTGCAAAGGCTCTTTTCGGAAATCCTGATGTACTTCTTCTTGACGAGCCTACAAACCACCTTGATTTATCAGCTATCCGCTGGCTTGAAAACTTCCTTCTTGATTTTGAAAATACCGTTATCGTTGTATCTCATGACAGACATTTCTTAAATAAAGTCTGCACACATATCTGCGATGTTGACTTCGGCAAAATTCAGATGTATGTGGGCAACTATGATTTCTGGTATGAATACACCCAGATGCGTCAGCGTCAGCAGAGAGATCAGAATAAAAAGAATGAGCAGAAGATTAAAGAACTTCAGGAATTCATTCAGCGATTCAGCGCAAATGCTTCTAAATCCAAGCAGGCAACAAGCCGTAAAAAACAGCTTGATGCACTTGAAATGATTGAAATGCCTGTTTCTTCAAGACGTTTCCCGTATGTTGATTTTAAGCCGGACAGAGAATGCGGAAACGATCTTCTTCGTGTTGACCATCTCACAAAAACAATCGGTGACAGAAAGGTGCTTGATGATATATCCTTCGTTATCCACCCAAGAGAAAAGGTTGCTTTCGTTGGCTCAGACGTTGTTGCAAAAACAACGCTTTTCAAAATCATTATGGGCGAAATGGAGCCTGATGAGGGCGAATTCAAATGGGGCGTTACAACTTCACAGAGCTATTTCCCAAGTGATAACAGCGAGTATTTTGACGGCATAGACCTTAATCTTATTGACTGGCTTCGTCAGTACACAACGCAGACACTTGAAACAGATATCAGAAGCTGGCTTGGAAGAATGCTGTTCAGCGGTGATGATGCACTTAAGATGTCAAACGTGCTTTCAGGAGGCGAACGTGTTCGCTGTATGCTTTGCAAAATGATGCTCAGCGGTGCAAATGTGCTTATCCTTGATGAACCTACAAACCATCTTGACCTTGAATCTATTACAGCTCTTAATAATGGACTCATCCGTTATCCTGAAACTGTTCTGTTCACATCACACGACCATCAGTTTATCCAGACTGTTGCAGATAGAATTATTGAAATTTCAGGTGATAAAATCGTTGACCACAAGGGAACATACGATGAATTCCTTGAAACCTTTGATGAGGATCAGCTTAAAAAATATTAAAAACTTAAAGCCACGGATTTCCGTGGCTTTTTTAATTTCAAATAAATTAAAGGAATTTGTATAATAAGAATTATATTTGTATTTCAAGGTAATATATTCCATTTTCCGATAGCTGAATTCATATTAAAGATATAATAAAAAGCAGGGATTAGGAAAAGATTTTATATTTCTTCTACAACAACACTGAGGAAATATGGAACAGCACAAATATCCTAAATATACAACACATTTTTGGAAACGATAAAAACAATGAAACAAAAAGTTAATGGGTTTTACAACAATGGCAAAAGCATAACCCTCCTTTGCTATCCCCTCCGATTTGATACTACCTACAACGATCTTTACAATGGTTGCAAGAAATTATTAAAACCCTTAACAGAAAAAGTCGTTTTCATATATAACTGTTTTAATTGTATCAACAAATATAAATTTATCATTCATAATATCATATAAAGAAAAACTAATTCTTTAATTATGATGATTGCCCCGTTTTTTTCAGTATCTCTTGTTCTAATTCTTTGCGTTTTTCAAAAAAATTAATCAACTTAATTTCATTTGCTCTAATGCTAACGTTTGAGTGCGCATCTTTAAGAAGTGCTTCATTTTGACATACATCTTGAATATTCATTTTATGAATTGGTATTATTTGTTCTTTAAATATAACGACCGCTTTTAATGGATTAATATTAATAGCATCAATCAACCCTTTATCCGCTGTTCCAAAATAAGAAAGTATAATTTGATTTTTATCTCGCATATTATCATATAACATTACTTGTTCGATAAGTCTAATATGATATATATCCCATGCAACATTGTAGATATTTTTTATTATATTCTTTCTTTTATTTAATTTTTTAAATGTTTCCGTTGTGGCATTATCATCTAAAAGATATAAAGAAAGAAGCACAATCTCTTTTTCTATATAACATTTCAATTCATCTAAACAATATCTTATCAAGTGTTCAACTTTTTCTTGTGCTTTTAACGATTTATCAAAGTTTTTTATTAAAAAAGCCTTCATAATGCAACAACAAAGCGCATCATATTGGGGATTAGGGCATTTCTCATATTGTAGGGCTATATCAAATACAGATTTTACTCTTTTCCAATCATCTTGCGATAAGTAAAAATCATTATTGTTTTCATCTAATTGCGTCATATTGTCTAATCTTACAAATGATGTTATCATTTCAGCAAAAATATTTAAGTTGATAGGAGTTTTTACTCTTTCCATCATTGCGGAATATATATCAATTCTAAAACCATTAGTTTTTATATAGTTAATATATTCTATAAAATCTCTTTTATCAATATTAACACTTCTTTTCTGCAGTATTCTATTCAGATATGTAAGAATATTTAAATCAAAATCAATTGCTTTTCCTATGCATAACTGGTTCAAATCTGAAATATGTTCAGAATCTATAATCCATGTTTTAGTATAATCTCCAATACTATAAATTCCACATTTTCCAAATTCATAATTTCCAAATGTCTTGCCTACATTTGATTCTTTTTCGTCAAATAAAAAAATTCTGCACCCCTTTAATTTGTCAATATTGTTTTTAAACGCAATTATTCTTTCATATGTACTATTCATATTTAAAATATGAATTATAATATCTCGTTCTTCCTTAGTAATAACTTCCATCTATTTCTCCTTAGGTAATTATATCTACTGTTTAACCACATCATAACAAAAAACCACCAAAAAGAAAAGCCGTTTTTTCAAACGGCTTTCTTTTTTGCATTTATTCAACTGTAACGGATTTTGCAAGATTTCTTGGCTTATCAATCGGCAGACCCTTTTCATCTGCAACATAATATGCAAGAAGCTGAAGCGGAATCACCTCTATGGACGGCGTTAAAAACGGTATCGTGTCAGGATAAGTTATAACAGTTTCAAACTGACCTAAATCGTCTGCAAGACTTTCGGGCGCAAACACAATAACCTTTGCCCCTCTTGCCGTAACCTCAATCAGATTTGAAACAGTTTTTGCCAGCAAATCTGCATTGCTGATTAATCCGATACAAACTGTATCCTTTTCTATCAAACTTATTGTGCCGTGCTTAAGCTCGCTTGCAGGATAACCGACACAATCAATATAGCTGATTTCTTTAAGTTTTAACGCACCCTCAAGGGAAACGCCGAAATCAACATTTCTGCCAAGGAAGAAGCACCTTGTTATATCTTTCAAATCCTGTGCAAGAGCCTTTAATTCATCAGCCTTTGCAATAACCTTTTCAATTTTCTTGGGAAGAAGCTGGCTCATATTTACAGCTATTTCGCTGAAAACCTCTGTGCAGGCATTTCTCTGCCTTGCAGTATAAAGGCAAAGAATATTAAGCACTGCAAGCTGACAGGAAAAAGCCTTGGTTGTTGCAACAGCAACCTCTGCACCTGCAAGCGTTAAGATGTTATAATCACTTGCCTTTGCAATTGTGCTTTCGGGAACATTTACAATACTGATTGTTTTTGCGCCCATTTCCTTAGCCTGCTTTAATGCGGCAAGGCTGTCTGCCGTTTCTCCGCTCTGGCTGATGATAATCACAAGGCAGTTTTCATTCAAAACAGGATCTGCATATCTGAATTCGCCTGCATATTCAGCAAAAGCAGGAATTTTTGCAATCTTTTCAAAATTGTATTTTGCGATAAGCCCAACGTGATAAGCAGAACCGCAGCCAACAATATAAACACGCTCCAGAGCCTTAAAATCCTCTTCTGTAAACGGTATATCCTTAAAAATCGGTTCACCGTCATCCGTAACGGCATTCAAAGAATTTTTTACAACGGCAGGCTCTTCAAAAATTTCCTTCATCATAAAATGCTTGAAATTGCCTTTATCGGCAGCATTTTTATTCAGAGCTATCGTTTTGATTTCCTTTTCAATTTCATTGAAATCCTTGCCGTAAACCGTTATCTTATCTGCTGAAATTTTTGCAGTTTCACCATCATCAAGATAAACAGCCTGATTTGTATAATGCAAAAGCGGATTGATATCAGATGCAATAAAACTTTCGTTTTCTCCTAAACCGATAATAAGCGGAGAGCCTTTTTTGGTGCAGTAAAATTCATCTTCATTATCTGTACAGATAATGCCAAGCGCATATGAGCCCTCAAGAAGTTTTACGGTTTTTCTAATTGCCTCAAGCACATCACCGTTATAATTAAGTTCAAGCAGTTTTGGAATAACCTCTGTGTCTGTTTCGCTTTCAAAGGTGATGCCGCTCATAGAAAGGCTTTCTTTTATTTCCTTGTAATTTTCAATAATGCCGTTATGCACAACTGCAAAATGCTTTGAACAATGCGGATGTGCATTGATTTCATTGGCTTTTCCGTGTGTTGCCCAACGGGTGTGGCCGATACCAAGACTGCCTCTGATATCACAACCGCTAAGCTTTTTTTCAAGATTTTTGATTTCGCCCTTAGCCTTAGTAACGCTAAGCCTGTTTTTATCCAAAACGGCAATACCGCCGCTGTCATATCCTCTGTACTCTAAATCCTTAAGCCCCTGAATCAGTATTCCCGTTGCTTCACTTTTTCCTATATATCCGATAATTCCGCACATACGAAAATCTCCTCTCTAATACCTATTGACTAGCCTTATTATATCATTTCAGTATAACAAATCAAGTTTTATTATATTATTTAAGCCTTGCGGCAATAACGCTCATATCATCTTCCTTTTTACCCTCTGCAATATTGAGTGCTTCTTTTAAAATAATATCGGCAATTTCCTGCGGTGTATTATCTTCAAAACTGCGAAGCAATGTTGAAAGCCATTCTCCGCCAAGTTCCGTTATACCATCGCTCATCATAACAATCAAATCTCCGCTGCTTAAAACAGCCGTTCTCTTTGCAAATTCAATACCTCTTAAAATGCCCGCAGGCATAGATGTTAACTCACATTTTGTTACCCTGTTTCCCTTAATAATAAAGGTTGCCGGTGCACCTGCCTTGTATAAATCAACTCTGCCTGTAAACAAATCCACCGCCGCACAATCTATCGTTGCAAGGCTTTCCTCATTTGATTTAACAAGAAGCGCAGAGTTTACTACCTTTAATGCACTGTCAAATCCAAAGCCTGCTGATAATAGGCGTGATAAAAGCCCTGCACCCATGGCTCCGTCAAGTGCGGCTCTGTTTCCTCTGCCCATTCCGTCACTGATAATCAATATGCTGTGACCTCGGCTGTCATTAACAAGTTTTATGGTATCTCCGCACAGTTTACCTTCTGCACTGTGCTGAGCAAATCCGATTTCAAAGCTATAATTCGGTCTTTCAGCAAAGGTAACCATTGTTTCATCCCTAAAATGCGTAACCTTTCCCTTTTCAAAATTTCTTCCGCAGATTTTTGAAATCTCTTTTTTTATTTCGGGTCTTGAAAGGGCAATCTCTCTTCCGTTTGTAACAATCTCAATTCTGACTCTGCTGAATTTATCCTCAATTACACAGATGTTTTTTGGATAAATTTCATATTCGCCAAGCAAACGACGAATTCTGCCTGCTGCAATATTATCAAAATATTCAGCCTCATCAAATTCCTTTGCCAAATCTGCAAGCATATCTGCAATTGAAAAAAACTGATCAGAAGCCACAACTCTGATTTCATTCGTTTTTCTGTTTATGATTTCCTCAGAAATATATTCCTCTTTCGTTAGATTTTCTTTTGTTTTTTCAGCATTTCGTTCGTTTATTTCATTTATTTTTTCACGAACCTCATTTACGCATTCGCTTATATTGTTCATTGCAGAAGAAGCAAATCTTAACCTAACAACAAGGCTTTGACGCAGTGAGCCGTCAGGTGTTATATCCGCACTGCCGTGGAAGAATTCTTCCATTTTTGCAAAGGCGCTGTTTGGAATAAGAGCAAAAACAACACTTGAAGCAACAGCTTCTACTGAAATATAAAGCCCTGCGGGACTGCCTGAAGCAATTGAAAAAAGAATGGTTGAAGCGGCAAAAGAGATTGCAGCATTCCATTTTCCAACCGGGCTGAACAAAGACGCAAGCATAGTTGAAAATGCATATGCCCCCGCAAGAAACATTGTGTCATAGCTTTCAAGTCCAAGAGATAATCCGAGTGCAAGTGAAAGAATCGTTCCAAACTGATACGAACCGCACTTTGAAGCCAGCAGAATCATCAGCACAGCAACAATTCTTGCAGGCGAAACTCCGCCGATATTCAACCTTGAAAGGCTCATTAATATAACCGAACAGGATATGATAATACACGTTAAATCCGAAACAGGCAAAGCCTTAAAACGAAAACGGCGGAAATTGCAGTTTATCGCTTTAAAGAAAAAGAATGAGCCGCCCAAACCAAGCATGCTTTCGGCAAAGGTTAAGCCGTATTCCATCATCATTGCTCCCGTTTTTACATTCACAACAATGCCTGTTGATAAAAGCGATAAAAAGGAAATCAGCATCGGCATATAGGGCTGATTTTTCAAATCTGCAAGGGATATTGCAAATGTGCCAAGCGATACAATAAGGATTGCAACGGCATATCTTGCAAAGTTTTCCGAACAAAATAAAAGATAACCAAAGGCACTGCCAAGAGCCGTGAAAATAAAATTATTCCTTTTTGAAACAGAGATAAGAGAAATGGAAAAAGGAGAAGCTGATTTTAAAACCTCACAGCTGCTTAATATAAATCCAACTGCAAAATGGATTGCCGCCTCAAAAATTCTTTTTGGCCCGCTCACCCTTGTTCTTTCGGCAAATTCCTGCTTTTTTCGGGTTATAGTTTTCATTTTTACACATCCGTAAAATCAGATTTTTCTCCCCGTTCAACACATTATATATATAATGAGGTAAAAAAATTGTCGCTTTCGGAAATATCAAAACAAAAAGCCTTTCCTTTTGCGGAAAGGCTCATCGCACCCTACAATAATTATTCAACCATATATGAACAAAAAAACGGACAATCAAAGATTGCCCGTTTCTATTTTTATGCAGTTTTTTCATCCTCTGCGTTATGTCTTTCAACAAGTTCAGCAAGCATTTTTTCGTGTGATTTTCTATCTACTTCATACTTGAGAGTTGGAATAATTGAAATTGCCATACCGATTGCAGGCGGAATGGAAATCAGAAGCCACATTGCCCATGAATACTGCTGATAATCAGATGCAAAACTTGCGCCCTGTTCAAGAGCCGCATTCATTGCTGAAATGTTAACATCTGTGTATCCAACTGCTGCGTAAACATAAGCTGAAACGATGGAAGCAATACCTGCCTGGAACTTTGTAATAAAACTCTGACCGCTGAAAAATACACCATCAGGACGGAAGCCGTGATGATATTCCTCATAATCAATACAATCTGAAATCATAACAGACTGGCAAACACTTGAACCGCCAAGTCCTGCACCTGCACCAAAGATAAGAATGCCAAGCAGAATTACCCAATGCATTTTATCAAGACCTGTTGGATCTAACTTGTAAATGACAAAGATAAGTGCCATAGGAATTGCAGAACCTATACCGAATATATTATAAATCTTTTTGCTGTCAAATTTCTTGAGAAGGCTTGGGCAGATACCCATTGAAACAAACTGACCAAGGAAAAATCCGCCGCCGATAATTGCAATGATAAGAAGCACCTTCGGGCTTGTAAATGCATTTGCAAGGTTTCCGGCACAATAATAATACGCAAACAATGTCATAACAACAATCATCATAAGCTGCATCGGTGAACGAAGAATACCGCTGATCAAAATTCTTCTGAACGGCTTACAGTTCCACATAAGCGCAAAACTTTCCTTCATTGTTTTTGTTTCTGATGAAACAGGCACCTTTTCCCTTGTTCCAATTCCTGCCATCTGGAAAAGAACAGAAGCAATAATTGTAAGTGCTATGCAAACAATGATGAAGCCTGCCTGTGCATTCGCAGCCTTCTGAAGCATATCGTTTGCGGCCTGTGAAGCGGCAACAATAGCAACAGTAACTACACCGCCTGCGATTGAAGCAACGATTCTTGCAAGAGAAATAAGATTTGCACGGTCTTTCTCATCCTCACTCATACGGCTTATAATGCCCCAAAGCGGAATATCAGCAACCGTGTAGCTCATTCCCCATAAAATATAGGAAACTGCTGCCCACATAACAATCAAAACCATTGCTGTATTATTTCCGTTTTCTTTTGCTGTTGCATAATTTCCGTTTAAAAATGCAACGCAG
The DNA here is from genome assembly GCA_014799585.1 of Clostridiales bacterium. GTDB lineage: Bacteria > Bacillota > Clostridia > Oscillospirales > Acutalibacteraceae > Eubacterium_R. The sequence continues at coordinate 26,076 of JAAVHU010000032.1, forward strand.
GTTATAACGCAAATTACAACAGGAGCAAAAAGCAGATACGGACGGCATTTGCCCCATTTGGTTCTTGTTTTGTCTACAATAGTACCCATCATCGGATCATTAACTGCATCCCAAACTCTTGCGATAGCAAAAATCCAGCCAAGAGCAATTGCAGGCAGGCATATTACATTCTGAAAATAGTAATAAAGCCCTGTGGCAACGATATTATAAATCATATTTTGCCCGAAAAGCCCTGTGAGGTACATATTACGTTCTTTTTTCGTATAAGTTTTAACTTGTGCCATAAATAATTACCCCCTAATTTGCACACTTTATATTATAATGTATAAATTTCCATTTATCAAGGAATATTGAAAAATAAAAGTAAATATCGTAATCCACCCGAATATCAAAGGCTTCAACAATGAAAAACGGGCGGCTGATAGCCGCCCCTAGAGTAATAATTAATCTTATTTCAAAATTTCATCAGCAAGTGCTTCCATTGCTTCAACATCTGCTGCTTTCATTGTTGATTTAATTGTAACCTTGTTTTCGCAGATTGAAACATTTTTCATAGGCTCTAAAACAGATAACATTGCTTTGTTTGCACAAGGTGCCCAAGAACCGTTTTCAACAAGAGCAACTGTTCTGTTCTGATATGCCTTACTTTTAAGGTGATGAAGGAATGCTTCCATTGGCGGGAACACGCCACCATCATAGCTTGTAGCAAGAAGCACCATCTTGCCATATTTAAATGCATCCTCAACAGCTTCTGCAATATCATCCCTTGATAAATCCGAAATCGGCACTTTTTTGCAGCCCTTAGCTTCAAGAATTTCTTTCATCTTAAGAGCGGCCTTTTCGGTGTTGCCGTGAATGGAAGCATAAGCAACAAACACGCCCTCTGCCTCAACACCATATGAAGACCAGATATCATAAAGATTGATATAATATTCAAGATTTTCAGATAAAATCGGGCCGTGAAGCGGGCAGATAATCTGAATATCAAGAGCAGCAGCCTTTTTAAGAAGCGTCTGAACAGGTGCACCATACTTACCAACAATGTTGAAATAATATCTTCTTGCCTCGCATGCCCAATCCTCATCACAATCAAGAGAACCGAATTTACCAAATCCATCAGCAGAGAAAAGCACCTTTTCACTGCTTTCATAAGAAACCATAACCTCTGGCCAATGCACCATAGGAGCCATAATGAATGTTAATGTGTGGCTGCCGAGTGAAAGTGTATCTCCCTCTTTAACAACAAGTTTTGAAACGCTTTCATCAATGTCAAAAAACTGCGGAAGCATTGCAAAGGTTTTTGCATTTCCAACAAGTGTTATAGACGGATATTTTTCAGCAACGAGTTTGATATTTGCAGCGTGGTCAGGCTCCAAATGAGAAATAACAAGATAATCAGGCTCTTTGCCGTTCAGCTCTTTTTCAAGATTTTCAAACCATTCATTTGTTTTTCTTGCATCAACTGTATCCATAACAGCAATTTTTTCATCAAGAATAATATATGAATTATACGCAATTCCGTTTGGAACAATATACTGGCTTTCAAAAAGGTCTATATCCTTATCATTTACACCGATGTATTTGATGCTGTCTGTAACTTTAATCATATGTTTATCCTCCGTAAATTTTACTATACTTATTATAACGCAAATAAAATAACATAATCAGCCGTTTTTTTCAAGAGTTATAGGCAAAAAAGAAATCCCGTGAAATCACGGGATTTGGAAAAGCTTAAATAGAAATAATACCAAGTGCATCAAGCACAGAGCTTATGAGGATTATAAAAATGAAAATCGGAGCTATCCATTTAACCATCACTGTATAAAAACGCTTCATTTTAAACGGGCCGTTTATCTCAACCTCATCAATAACCGTTTTCGGCTTAACAATAAAGCCGATAACAATGCAGGTTAACATACCAACAATCGGCATAATAACACTGTTTGAGGTGAAATCAAGGAAATCAAGAATATCAAAGCCGAATATCGTGATATGGCTTAAAATACCAAAACCAAGCGAGCAGAAAATACCGATTAAAACAGCATATAAATAAGCAATTGCTGTTGCTTTTCTTCTGCCGATTTTATATTTATCATCAATTCCTGCAACAATTGCCTCCATAACGGAAACTGCACTTGTTAATGCAGCAAAAAACACAAGCACAAAGAAAAGAGAGCCCACAACACTGCCGAACGGCATAGAGTTAAACACCTTCGGAAGCGTTACAAACATCAGGCTTGGACCTTTGCCGAGTGCATCGGCATCTCCTCCTGAATACGCAAACACAGCAGGCACAATCATCAATCCCGCAAGAAACGCAATAACCGTATCAAAAAGCTCTATCTGACGAACGGATTTTTCAATGCTGTCTTCCTTTCTTACATAAGAACCGTATGTTATCATAATGCCCATTGCAAGGCTCATAGAAAAGAAGAGCTGACCCAATGCCGCAAGAATGGTTTTAACGCTAAGATGTGCAATGTCCGGTTTAAGATAGTAAGCAACACCTGCGCCTGCACCATCTCTTGTTAAAACAAAAACAGTTAAAACAATCGTAAGTATAAGAAGCATAGGCATAAGAATTTTGCTCAGCTTTTCAATACCCTTGTTTACACCAAGGAAAATAATAACGGCAACAAGCGTTGCAAATATAAAGAAGAAGATAAGCGGAGAAGCCGTTGATGAAATGAAGGATGGAAAATACGCATCCTCTGCCGACTCTGCAACAGCACCCGAAAGCATAACCGCACCNTATTTCGTTACCCANCCNCCTATAACACAATAATAAGGCAGAATAAGAACAGGNACCANGGTGGTTAACTTTCCGAGCCANCCCCATTTTTTATGAAGAGCACCAAATGCTTCCATAGGGCTTAAACGTGTTTTTCTTCCNATAGCNATTTCNGTTACCATNAGTGCAAAACCAAAGGTTACTGCAANAATAAAATAGATAAGAAGAAACATACCGCCGCCGTATTTTGCNGCAAGATAAGGGAANCGCCAAAGATTTCCCAANCCAACGGCAGANCTTGCNGCGGCAAAAATAAAGCCTAAACTNCCTGTAAAATTACTTCTGCTTTTTTCCATATCAATCCNAAAACCCTTTTTACCGCCNTTGTNANACGNAGGGNTTCCTTTCAAAANTTTCATTGTAAGTATCTTATTTATATCAGTTTTAAACAACTTTGTCAAATTTGTTTAAAAAATTATCAATTTCTCTGCCGACATATAATATTGACAACNCAAAACAATGGTAGTAAAATTATACTGTATATTACATTATATAAACTGAAAGGAAGTTTTACTATGGAAAAGAAAAACATAGATTGGTCAAATCTCGGTTTCGGCTATATGCCAACNGATATGAGATTTGTTTCTAATTTCAAAGACGGCAAATGGGATGAAGGCACNTTAACTGCTGACAACACCATTACNATGAGCGAATGTGCCTGCGTTCTTCAGTATGCNCAAACTGTTTTTGAAGGCTTAAAGGCATACACAACAGCAGACGGAAGAATCGTTTGCTTCCGCCCTGATTTAAANGCATCCCGCCTTGCAGACTCTGCNAAAAGACTGCAGATGCCTGTTTTNCCTGAGGATAAATTTGTTGAGGCTGTTGAGCAGGTTGTTAANGCNAATGCTGAATGGGTTCCTCCATACGGCTCAGGTGCAACACTTTATCTTCGTCCGTTTATGTTCGGNTCAAATTCAGTTATAGGTGTTAAGCCTGCTGAGGAATATCAGTTCAGAATTTTCTGCACACCNGTTGGCCCTTATTTCAAAGGCGGTGCAAAGCCGATTACAATNCGTGTTTGCGATTATGACAGAGCAGCTCCGCACGGAACAGGCCATATCAAAGCAGGTCTTAACTANGCAATGAGCCTTTATGCAATTGTTGATGCNCATAATCAGGGATATGATGAAAATATGTATCTTGATGCGGCAACAAGAACTTATGTTGAAGAAACAGGCGGTGCAAACTTCCTCTTCGTTACNAAGGACGGCACAATTGTTACACCGAAGTCTGATTCCATTCTTCCNTCTATTACAAGACGTTCACTTTGCGTTGTTGCNGAGGAAATCCTTGGTATGAAGGTTGAACACCGNCCTGTAAAAATAGACGAGGTTAAGGATTTTGCTGAATGCGGACTTTGCGGAACAGCCGCTGTTATCAGCCCTGTTGGCAAAATTGTTAACCACGGCGAAGAAATCTGTTTCCCAAGCGGAATGGANGAAATGGGCCCTGTTATCAAAAAGCTTTATGACACACTTACAGGTATTCAGATGGGCACAATCGAAGGTCCTGAAGGCTGGGTTCACGAAATCAAAATTGATTAATTGNATAAAATATTTNAAGCACCTTGCATATGCAGGGTGCTTTTGTAATTTAAACATCTTGCCTCCCGTGTTAAAGGGAGGGGGACCGCTTGCGGTGGACGAATTCACCTTATTTNCAAAACTTATGNCTNCCTATAACTGTAATAACAGGTCTTGAATGCATAAATTTATCACTTGTTTTTGCAGGATTGAAATAATAAATTGCTCCGCCTGANGGATCCCATCCGTTCAGTGCATCNATGGCNGCTTTTNTNGANGTATCNGAAATCGGCTGATACCAGTTGCTGTCGTTCACNCANGAAAATGCACCGTTNTGATAAACAACTCCGCTNATACTNTCCGGAAATGAGCTGTGTGCNACTCTGTTTAAAATAACCGCACCAACNGCAACCTGACCCTCATAGCTTTCNCCTCTTGCNTCAGCGGAAATAACCTTGCCAAGAAGCTGAACATCCGCATCACTGTATGCAGTATTATTCGTNGAACCGCCGCCGCTTAAACCAAGATAAAGAAGCGTTGCACTGCCAACAATTCCGTCTGCCGTAAGCCCAACATTACGCTGAAANCTTTTAACAGCACTCTGCGTATTNGTGCCGTAAATTCCNTCTACTCTGCCNTTATAATATCCNAAATCACTGAGCTTTTGCTGAATTCTTCTTACTTCNTCACCGCTTGANCCGTATTTTGAAACTGCATAAACAGACTCCTCTTTATAGCAAAGCTCATAGGCAACAAGCCCTGCCGTGCCNGCACCCAANCCGATTGCCAGCACAAGTATAAAAATGTAAAAATTACGAAATGCTTTGTTCACTGTCATTTTAACTCTCTCCCTGTTAAATAATAAAACTGAATAAAAAGGTTATTGCCGCACCTGCACCAAGGCAAAGCATAGATTGCATAATCAGATAGCGTATTTCCTTTTTTGTTTTTTTGCATTTTGGCGGTTTNCCTGCCGATGAAGCATATTTTTCTGCNTCTTTTTTTAGTTTTGCCCTGTCTTCGTTTCCATATTCAGGCTTTACAAAAAAAATTATTCTTTCGAAATACGGATTTTCCGTGTTNGTAATTTCAAGCACCTGCCTGTTTACTCCTTTTATCATTTTCATCCTTTTTCCTTTCAAAATTATACAAATAGTGTTGGATTTTCCTAACGGAAATATTCATNGATTTAAAAATGAAATTTAGNTATTTTGGCTATAAAATTTATCTTGACAAAGCCTGCCGATAACAATTTGTATATCTGCTTTTACACATTTAAAATGTTGAAAACTATGTTGAAAATGTTTAAAACTATTGAAAAATCCGCNTAAATATGGCATTTTTTATTGTTGAAAAGTATTTAAAACACCATTTTTTCAAGTTTTCAATGATTTACACATAGTTTTCAACAATTTGTAAAGTTACAAATTATTACAATATTTTTTAGCTATTTTGCTATTTTTTCTATTCACTATTGACATAGAATATGTTATAATTTTACCCATAGAGTGCAAAGGAAATTATACGAATAATGATAATTGAAGCAAAAGAAAATACCGTTATTCTGAAAGGGGTTAAATGCCTTGATCTTGCCCTTACCTTGGATTGCGGGCAGGCTTTCAGATGGGAAAAGGAAAAAGACGGTTCCTGGAGCGGTGCCGCATTCGGGAAATTTCTGAATATAAGAAAAAATGAAAACGGCGATTTGATATTAAAAACAACGTTAAATGATTTTAATACTGTATGGAGCCATTATTTTGATTTAGATAGGGATTATGCCGAAATCTGTGAAAAACTTAAGGAGGACAGGCTTGTTTCCTCCACCATTGATGAATATTACGGCATAAGAATTTTAAATCAGGAGCCTTGGGAAGCTCTTGTTTCCTTTGTTATAAGCCAGCAAAACAACATTAAGCGTATCAAAGGCATTATCAAAAGACTTTGCGATACATACGGCGAAAAAATCAATAACGAATGGCACGCTTTTCCAAGTGCAGAAGCATTAAGCAGGCTTACAGTTGAGGATTTTGAAGCTCTTGGAGCAGGATACAGAGGTAAATATATAAAAAAGCTTGCCGATGATGTGGCAAGCGGAGTAATTAACCTTGATGAAATAAAAAAAATGAACCTTGAGGATGCGAAAAAAGCACTTCTTGATATTTACGGAGTTGGAATAAAGGTAGCAAACTGTGCCCTTCTTTTCGGCTTTCAGTTTATTGAATGCTTCCCCGTTGATGTATGGATGAAACGGGTGCTTGCATTTTATCCAAACGGCCTTCCCGAATGCTTTAAAGGCTACGAAGGTATCGCCCAGCAGTATCTTTTCCACTGGGCAAGAAATAATTTGAAATGATGAGATGTATTTATGCAGAAATTATTTGTTGATTTTGAATTTAATGATAAAATTGTTCTGAATGAAGAGCAGAGCCGCCATATTTCCAAAAGCCTTAGAATGCGAACAGGAGATATGATAACGGTTTGTAACGGCAACGGCATTGATTACGGCTGTATTATTGATGAGATTACAAAAACAACCGTAACCCTCTCTGTTTGCTATGAGCAAGCAAGTGACAGTGAGCCGAGCATACAGGTTTCGCTTTATCAGGGCGTGCCAAAAGGCGATAAAATGGAAGATATTATTCAGAAATGCGTTGAGCTTGGTATTTTTAGCATTACGCCCGTGCTTACCAAAAGAAGCATCAGCCGACCTGATGAAAAGCAGGCGGCAAAAAAACAGCAGCGTTATGCAAAAATTGCACTTGAAGCGGCCCAACAGAGCGGCAGAGGAATTGTTCCCGAAATTAAAAAGATGACAGATTTTAAAAAAGCCATTTCGGAATGTGAAGCTGATTTGATTATTATTTTCTACGAGGGCGGCGGAAAAAGCCTGAAATCTCTTATTAATAAGGATATAAAATCCATTGCGATTTTCATAGGCCCTGAGGGCGGCTTCGAAAAAGAAGAGGTTGAAGCCGTTATAGAAAAGGGCGGAATAAACGCAACCCTCGGCAAACGGATCTTAAGAACGCAGACAGCACCCGTTGCGGCACTTTCTGCAATTATGCTTTTAACAGATAATATGGAATAAAAAACAAGGGCAGAGTCAATCTCTGCCCCATTTTTATATCAATATTTATTTTGCAATATTGTAAAGTTCATTGGTATTGGTTGAAAGATTATCAACATACCACTTACTGCCGATTTTAACCTCATGAACATCACAGGAAGCAACAACAGTGCCATCTTCAAGTGAAACCTCAACAGTTACTTTTGAAGCAGCTGTGATATCATTTGCAGAAACGCCATAAGTATCAAGAAGTTCCTGACTTAAAGCAGCCTTATAAGCATCAAGATCCTGAACATCTTCACTGCCTTTAACTGTTGTTGTAAGTTTATAATCTTTTCCGTAAACGGTTTGATAAACACCTGTTGATTCCTTCTGAATAACAGTTTTTCCGTCTGCCGCAAGTGTTTNCTCAGTNCCTGTTAAAGANTTTCCGTAAGTGGCAACATTTGATTCAAGAGCNGTAAACATAACCTCATCNCTCATATAATCATCGCCGANNACNTCTTTTCTTACCTCAACAAGNTTATTGAAGTAGCTTGTGTAAACNTTGCTGTAATCATCCCAGCCGCCATTCTGCATAAGCTCTTCATAGTAGCTGTACATTCTGTTTGCAACTTCACCTGCAAGNNNNCCGTCATCATTCTTTGTTNNATCNGATTTATNCTCGTCTGTATTCAATCCGNTNTTCTTTAATTCATTGAANGCNTCNTTATCCATNCCTGCTGTATAGCCCGGATAAATGATAGGATACATAAACTGCTGACGAACAAAATCGCCGTATTTCTCNCTCTTTGAAGTAAGAGCAAATTTATAAGCATTGTAACCNTCNCCCTTTTGAGCAACAGTATCAACAAAATTAACAGCAACCTTTTCATTATCAAAAGCTACATATTTGCTTTTGAATGTAAANCTTGTAATTAAAACAAGTGCNGCAGCAATTACTATGAANACTGTAACGGCATAGAGACCGTAATTGAACTTTTTATTTTCTTTAGCCATAATCAATTACCCTCCTCTATTATTCAGCAGCTGCTTCGCCGGCAGCANTATCCTCAGCCTCTGCNTTTGCAGCACGNCGTTCCTGAAGAGCCTCTGTTATCATAGCCTTCTTCTTGCCAACGTTATCATAGAAGATAATCGGCACAGCCTGAAGAAGAACGAACACTGCAGGAATAATTGTGTAAATCATAAGCATTCTGTTCAGTGTGGTATCAGACTGAGAAGCATATGCAACATTCACATCCTGAGACACCTGATACTGTGACCAAGTGTAAAGAAGCCAAGGGCCAAGACCCTTTGTTAATGCAGAAGCAACCTTNGAGAACAAGCCGTAGCCTGCATATGCGATACCNTCNTGACGCTTACCTGTTTTATATTCNATTTCATCAACACAGTCTGCAATCATAATGTTCGGCGTGGTGTTTGTGTTACCATGCTGAAGTCCGCAGAAGAAGTTGATGATAAGGAACGGAATAATAAGTGTTTTATTAAATCCGATTGCACTTGAAACAAGATAAAGNATTGCAAGTGAGCTTGCACCGTAAATGCAGAATAAAATATANGTCTGCTTTGTTGAGAATTTCTTAAGAACAAGGTTAACAAGAAGCGTACCAACTGCTGTACCGATACCCATCGGAAGAAGAAGAGCAAGNTTNAAATCCTTTGAACCTAAAAGATAAATAGCTATGTAAAGTGAAACTGTGCCGTAAACACCTCTTCCGCAGCCTGTAAGCTTTGTAAGAGAAACCATAAGCAGGTTNTTGTTTCCGAAAACAACCTTGATAGCATCTTTAATGCTTACCTTTTCCTGTGTAAACGGAACACGCTCTTTGTTGTTTGCAAAGAAAATCATTGTAAACAGGATAAGACCAAGTGCACAAACTGCTGTTGAAACAACAAGATCAAGACCCTGNCCCTCAGCATTTTTGAACTGCTGCTGGCCCATAACGGCTTTCATTACAATACCAACAACCATAATAACAACCATACCGCCGCTCTGACCAACAGAACGCATGAANGATGCAATTGAAATTGCTGTTGAACGNTCGCTTGGATTTGGTGAGCAGAGAGAACCGAANCAGTTTGACGGACTTTCTACTGCACAGGAAACAGCNGTATATAAGCTGTAAACAATAAACATCCAAACGATTGCCATTGTTTGAGANTTTGTGTTTGGTGCNACAAAAACAAGAAGTGCAATAATTGCAAGCGGAATAACACCAAAGCCAACCCATGGCTTAACNTTACCGAATTTTGTTCTTGTACGGTCNACAAGATAACCGATAACAAGCTCGCACACAGCTCCAACGAAGCCTGCTGCAAGGAAAACTGTTGAAATGACATTTGACATTGTTGCAGTGTCAAANCCTTTACCTTTGAATGCGAAGTCTGCAAAGAANGTAGCNGTATAGTCCGGCATCCAGCCTGTTAAAAGAGCAACNCCGAATAANCCGATACCATATGTAATAATCTCTGANAACTTCATATACTTTTTTTGATCTTTGAGTTCAGACATAAAGTAACCCCTTTTCGTAATATTTCAATTCTATATTTTAACAAGAAATGAATAAAGTAGCAAGCATTTTATAATTTATTTAGAATTTATCACAATATTTTTATGTTTTATCACTATTTATTATTTTTTCAAGCCTGTTTATATCTCTTTCAAACCGTCTTTGACTGATCAGTAAAACAAGCTCGTCACCCTCTAAAATAACTGTATCTCCCTTTGGGGTTATCGGCACTTCATTTCGTTCAACAGAAACAATCAGGCAGTGCTTTCCCCATTCGATATCCGATATTTTCTTTCCGCTTATGGCACTACCTGTTGGCACAACATATGTTTTAAGCACCTTTTCTCCTGCTTTTTCAGGCACATTTTTCTTGCCCTTCAAAATCCTGTCAAGAAGAGCAGAATAAAACGGAGCAGAGCCAAGCATATTCGCCGTTCCATACGAAACAAGGCTTACAGCAACAAGCGGAAGTAGGGTGTGCATATTTCCCGTTATCTCAAAAACAACGATAACTCCTGTAAGCGGTGCACGCACAATGGAAGCAAAAAGCCCTGCCATACCAAGAACGATGAATTCCTCTCTTAAATCACCGCTTATATTAAAAAGGCTTGTTGCCCCGTCAGCAAAGACAGCACCAATATATGTGCCAAGAACGGTTAAAGGATAAAGTGTGCCTCCCGGTGCACCTGAGCTGAAGCTGAATGCACCAAAGAAAAATTTTGCAATCACAAGAAGAAGCATAACCGAAATACTTGGATGATCCTTTAAAAGAAAATCAACCATACTATGACCGCCGCAAAGCACCTGCGGTAATAAAAGACCAACAACACCACTTATTATAAACACAACTGCAAGTTTAAGCCATGCCGGTATTTTCGTTAATTTCTTGTATAAATCCTGCCCCTTAACCATAACAATATTATAGATAGAGCCAAACACACCAAGCAATAAGCCAAAAACAACAATCAGCCAATAATAACGAAGCGGCAGATTTTCGGCATTATAATTAAAAACAGTTCCCTGTCCGAAAAATATTTTTGAAACGAAATCTGCAGTAACCGTTGCAACAATTCCCATACACAAAATTGCCTTATCAAATGTATGGTGAATTTCCTCAAGCACAAACATTATGCCTGCAAGCGGAGCATTAAATGCTGCCGCCATACCTGCACCTGCACCGCAGCTTATCATTCTAAGCTCGGTTGTTTTATCTGCTTTTGTTGTTCGTGCAACGCCCTTTGCCGCCATTGCACCAAACTGAATGCTCGGACCTTCTCTGCCAAGTGAAAGCCCTGCAAAGATAGAAGCAGTGCTTCCTATAAGTTTTGCAAAAATAACACGAAGCCAGTTGTGGGAAAAATGCCCTCTGATTTCGCCCGTAACCTGCGGAATACCCGAACCGCCTGCCAGAGGCTCCCATTTCATAATAAAGGAAACACCTGCACCAAGAACGGCAAGCAGAAAAAGCCACAGGGCAGTTTTAAACGGATTGCCCTTAACATAATCAAGAACAATATAAAGATATTCCTCTGCTTTTGAAAGCAAAAATCTGTACAGCACGCAAACAAGGCCTGCCGCAATGCCAACTTCAATTCCACGAACAATCAGATAAAAGCTTTCTTTTCTGTGATATTCAATTTTTCTAAAGGTTGATTTTCCTTTTTCTTTCATCACAAGCACCTTTTATATATAATATTATATATACCTATTTTATTTGTGTTTTTTAATATTATAGTACAGCGCGAAAATTTGTCAACCAAAGAAAAATATTGACAATATATTGACAAACTCAAAGAATTATGGTATAATCAGCTCAACATTGAGGGAGTAATTCCACAAATTTTTGTGAACTATTGTCACCAACCGAGGGAAGAAAGCCTCTGGCAAAGTTTTAAAGAATGAGACTCATATGCGGGCTTCCGTATATGAGTCTTTTTTAATAAATTTTCAACTCAGGTAATGTAGAGTAATCTGAAATTCAGATTGTTCTGCATTGCTTAAGCAAAAAATACCAAAGGAGGTTATCAGATGATTTGGGTATGGGTTGCCGTTATAGCAATTGCCATTATTGTTGAAGTTTTAAGTGCACAACTTCTTTCAATATGGTTTGCATTAGGCGGCGTTGCGGCTTTGGCAGCAACCTTTTTTACAAAGAATATTGCAATTCAGGTGTTCCTGTTTTTAGCAGTTTCCATTGTAGCGCTTGCTATCATTTATCCGCTTGCCAGAAAATCGCTCAAAATCGAGCATGTTAAAACAAATGCAGACCGATATATCGGAAAACTCGCAGTTGTAACAGAGGAAATATCCAACATTGAAGCCAAGGGTCAGGTTAAGGTTGATAATCAAATCTGGTCGGCTCGAAGTGAAAACGGAGAAACTATTTCCGAAGGCACAAAGGTTCATGTGCTCAGAATAGAAGGCGTTAAGCTGATTGTATCAGCCGCTGAATAAAAAATTTTTAATTAAAAGGAGATTTATATTATGCCATTTTTATATTTTTTAGGAGTACTTGCTTTAATACTTCTTGTTATCGCTATTGCAAACATCAAAATCGTTCCGCAGTCTAAGGCTTATGTTGTTGAAAGACTTGGTAAATATTCTGCAACATGGGAAACAGGCGGACTTAAAATCAAAATCCCATTCGTTGAAAGAATTGCAAAAATCGTTTCACTTAAAGAGCAGGTTGTAGACTTTGCTCCGCAGGCTGTTATCACAAAGGATAACGTTACAATGAAGATAGACACTGTTGTGTTCTTCCAGATAACAGACCCTAAACTTTACTGCTATGGTGTTGAAGCACCGCTTGCAGCTATTGAAAACCTTACTGCAACAACACTTCGTAACATCATCGGTGAACTTGAGCTTGACGCAACTCTTACATCAAGAGATACAATCAACACAAAAATCCGCTCTATCCTTGATGAAGCAACAGATCCTTGGGGAATTAAAATCAACAGAGTTGAGCTTAAAAACATTCTTCCTCCAAAAGAAATTCAGGTTTCAATGGAGAAGCAGATGAAGGCTGAGCGTGAACGCCGTGAGTCTATCCTTCGTGCTGAGGGTGAAAAGCAGAGCCGTATTCTTGAGGCACAGGGCTTTAAAGAGTCTAAAATCCTTGAAGCTGAAGCTGAAAAACAATCTGCAATCCTTCGTGCAGAAGCAGTTCGCGAGCAGAAAATCCGCGAAGCAGACGGTGAGGCACAGGCTATTCTTAAAATCAAGCAGGCTGAAGCAGACGGTATCAGAATGATTAAGGAAGCTGAACCATCAGACGCTGTTGTTAAAATCAAATCACTTGAAGCATTTGCAAAGGCAGCAGACGGTCAGTCAACAAAAATCATTATCCCAAGCGAAATTCAGTCACTTGCAGGTCTTGCAGGCGGTCTTGAAGGCGTGCTAAAAAAATAATTACTCAATAAGGAGAATATGTTATGATTAGTGTAACTACCCCAACTCTTGAAAACGGAGTTATTGTTGAATACAAAGGAATTGTAACAGGAGAGATTGTTGCAGGTATTAATTTCCTTAAGGATTTCGGCGCATCAATCAGAAACATTATCGGCGGAAGATCTGCAGGATACGAGGAAGAGCTTGTTGAAGCAAGAAATAATGCCTTAAGAGAAATGGAAGCAAAGGCTGCACAAATCGGAGCAAACGCAGTTGTTGGTGTCAAAATTGATTACGAATCATTCGGAAATGCAGGAATGATTATGGTTATCGCAACAGGAACCGCAGTTGTTGTACAAAACAAATAAAGTATAAAGAAAGCAGTTGGTTTTACCCAACTGCTTTTTCATTTATAAACTCCAACAGAAATAATATTTCGGCTTTTCTTTGTTGTTCCAAGCACACCGTTATAAACAAATCTTCCTTTTCCCCGAACAGAAATAATATCATTTTCCTTTGGAGTATAAGAAAAATTCTCACAAAGGCGGCTGTTTACATAAATTTTGCGTGCAATAAAAAACTCTTTAACGGCACTGCGTGAAAAATTATAAACGGCAGAAACTATAACATCAAGTCTTTCGGAAGCAACAACCATTTGCTCTTCCTCAGGCTTTTTAACTGCCGATTCAGGCAATGCTTCTGCAACACTGCATTTTACAATCGTGTGCCGCACTTTTGACAGCTCCTGAACGATATATTCCGCAATACTGTTTAAACAAAAAATGTATCCGATATTATCGGCAATCACGATATCACCAAGCACTTCTCTTTTAATTCCAAGCCCCATAAGTGAGCCAAGAAAATCACGATGCGAAAGTTTATCCGCAAATTTCGGAGAAACAGGCTCTGCCTTGATAATCGTTATCGGGAATTGTGCTTCTTCGCAATCATATCCAAAGGCGGCAACACAGCGTTCTGCCCCGTCATATCCGCCAAACAGGCGGTAATCAATATTAAAATGTAACGAACTGAGCAGGCTTTCTTCTTCCATATTCAGAAAATCGGAAAATGTTACATAAAACCGCTGTTCAGCTCTGTCTGCAAGCTCTAAAAATCTTTTTTCTAAATTTTCCATAGCTTTATTTTATTATATTCGGATTGTTTTTTCAATAATAACAGTATATAATTTATTTGGTGATTCAAAATGAAAATATTAGTTATGTTTACAGGCGGAACAATCGGCTCTTCCTCAAACGGCAGTGAAATCTCTCCGAATGAGAAAAACACAAGGCTTCTGCTTGAACTGTATAAAAAGGAATATGACGAAAACGCAGAATTTGAAATTGCACAGCCTTACTATGCCTTAAGTGAAAACAATACGGGCAAAACGCTTGAACGCCTTATATCTGCTGTATGCGAAGCAAAGAATTATAACGGAATTATCGTTACTCACGGCACGGATACGCTGCAATATTCAGCCGCCGCACTTTCCTATGCACTTGGAAACGCCTGCACTCCCGTTATGCTTGTTTCAAGCAATTATATTTTAACAGATAAAAGGGCAAATGGGCTTTCCAATTTTGCGGCAGCTGTAGATTTTATTAAAAAAGGATACGGAAGAGGTGTTTTTGTACCATACAAAAACAGTGACGAAAAGGTTTATATTCATCGTGCCGGCAGGCTTTTGCAACACAACGAGCTTGCGGATGATGTTTTCAGTATAAGAAATCAATATTACGGAAGCTATAACGGTGACACATTCATAAAAAATCCTGATTTTGATGAAAAGAAAGACGAAATAAATCCCTTTGGCAAAATCAAGCTTGCTGAATTCAGCAGAAGCATCAAGGTTTTTCAGGCTTATGTTGGCAATACGCTTCCAAAAATTGAGGACAACACAAAGGCTGTTTTGATTAAAACCTACCATTCGGGAACAATTTGCACGGATAACGAAAATTTCACAAAATTTGCTGAGGAAATAAATAAAAGAAAAATCCCCTGCTATATCTGCGGAGCAGAAAACAGGGAAATATACGAAAGTGCAAAGGCTTTTTCAGAATACGGCATAACCGTTCTTCCGCCTGCATCCTTTATTTCGCAGTATATCAAGCTGTGGATTGCAACGGAAAACAACATAGATTTTAATAAAATCTATACTCAATCCCTTGGCGGAGATTTGCTGTAAATTTTCGGCGTCCCCGACGAACCGAAAAATCCCTCCGTCTGCACAAGTGCAGACACCTCCCTTTAACAAGGGAGGCAAAGAGGTTTTATAAATTCATATAAAAAAGCAGGGTATAAAACCCTGCTTAATTTTTTTGCATTGTCTGCAGTTCGGCTTAGCCAAGTTCTGAGAAGTACTTGATTGTGCGAACCATCTGTGAAGTGTAGCTGTTCTCGTTATCATACCAAGAAACAACCTGAACTTCATAAAGTCCATCGCCAAGTGGAAGAACCATTGTCTGAGTAGCATCAAAGAGTGAGCCGTAACGCATACCAACGATATCTGAAGAAACGATTTCATCAGTGTTGTAGCCAAAGCTTTCATTTGAAGCAGCCTTCATAGCAGCATTGATACCATCAACAGTTACATCGTTGCCCTTAACAACAGCTGTAAGGATTGTTGTTGAACCTGTTGGGGTAGGAACACGCTGAGCAGAACCGATAAGTTTGCCGTTAAGCTCAGGAATTACAAGGCCGATAGCCTTTGCAGCACCTGTTGAGTTAGGAACGATGTTAACAGCAGCAGCACGAGAACGACGAAGATCGCCTTTTCTCTGAGGGCCGTCAAGTGTCATCTGATCGCCTGTGTAAGCGTGGATTGTGCACATGATACCGCTCTGAACTTCTGCATAATTGTTAAGAGCCTGAGCCATAGGAGCAAGGCAGTTTGTTGTGCAAGAAGCAGCAGAAATAACTGTATCTTCAGCTGTGAGCTTATCATGGTTAACATTATAAACGATTGTTGGAAGATCGTTTCCTGCAGGAGCAGAAATAACAACCTTACGAGCACCAGCCTTAACGTGAGCAGATGCCTTATCCTTTGAGCAGTAGAAACCTGTGCATTCAAGAACAACGTCTACACCAAGTTCGCCCCAAGGAAGCTCTTCAGCGTTAGCCTTTGCATAAATTTTAATTTCTTTACCATCTACGATGATTGAATCATCAGTTGCTTCAACTGTATCAGCAAGAGCATACTTACCCTGTGATGAATCATACTTAAGAAGATGAGCAAGCATCTTTGGGCTTGTAAGATCGTTGATAGCAACAACCTCATAACCTTCAGCACCAAACATCTGGCGGAAAGCAAGACGACCGATACGGCCAAAACCATTAATAGCAACCTTTACCATTTGGATTTACCTCCGAAAAATAATGATTATTTAAAATATCGAACCTCGATATTTTATTGCTTATATTTTATACTGTTTGTCCCCGAATATCAAGCATTTTTTCCCATTTATTAAACATTTTATAAGAAATTGCTAAAAAATTAACGAAAATTATTTATTCTGCTGACTTTTTATTACTCTTACGCAAAATGATAACAGGGATTAATGTTAATACTGCCACAACAGCTGCTGCCCAGAACATAACATTGCCCGGTGCAGAGGTTACAACATTGTATTCGTTTGTATATGTAATCTTTGAGAAACGGCAAACAATGTTTCCGATAAACGGACCAACAATCATAGGAATAAGCACGTAGAAAATAATTCTGATACCCTGAAATGAACCAACCTTGCCCTCAGGCATATAATCACGAACAGAAGCGTTCATTGCAATACCAAGCAAAGCCCAGCCAAGAAGGGCAGGAACAGCACAGATAAAGAACACAACGATATTCTTTGCAAAGCCTGCTGCAAGAAGACCAACAAAGTAAACAACAACTGAAACTACCGTAAACTTCTCCTTACCGAGCTTATCCATTAATTTACCTGCTGAAATCACAACTGCAACAGCGATTATAACAACAACTGCGGCAACTGCCATAATTGCAGGCGTTAAGGAAGCAAGCACATTATCAAGGCTGAAATTCATAACCTTGCCAAGATAAATAAATATGTATGGGAAGAATACCTGAAAGGCTGTTGCTGTGCAGCAGTTTGCAGAAAGAGCAAGATAAAGTTTTTTGTTTTCCTTAAGCACAGACGGCTTAAAGCCGTAAAGCAAATCTTTCAAAAAGGAGCCGGTCTGCTCAGTCTGAACATTGCTGTCCTTAATCGTAATCAAGCCAATAATACCGCAAAGTGTTACAATAGCACCAAGGCCGATAAAGATAACATCATAGCCAATACTTTCAACAGCACCTGCAAGGCCCATAACACCTGCTGTTGCAACAAGCGGAAGAAGTGTTAAAACGCTTTCAACCGTTGCTCTGTTGTGCGTATTGGTAACATCAGTTACCCACGCATTGAACGCCGCATCATTACCCGTTGAGCCGATGAAAGACATTATGCAGTCCATAACAATAACCATTGCAACAGTTACGGTTAAAATTTTAACCTCATCTGTAAGATTAAACAGCTCGGCCGTATGATCTCTTGAAATCACACCGAAACTTGCGGTTACAATACCCCAAAGGATATATCCGATTGAAATAAACGGCTTGCGCTTTCCAATTTTATCACTTAAGGTTCCCATAAAAAACGTTGCAACAACAGTGAATGCAGCACTTGCAGCAACCATTGTGCTGATCGCACTCATAACATCAATTGAGCCATTTACGGCTTCCTGCGTTGCACCGTTATAAATTGAATTATAAAGGAAGGTGTTGAAAAACATATTTTCAACAGCCCACGCAATCTGACCCATAAATCCAAACAGGATTATGTTCAGCCAGATACGTCCACCAAGTTTTGCTTTATTATTTTCCATAAATATTTCCCCCTTATAGTTTATTATGAAGGGGAACGCGTTATTTGTCAATAAAAATTTTACAAAGAATATTCTGTTGTAAAAAACACAGTAAAAAGCCTTCCCCTTAAAGGGGAAGGCATAATGGTATCTTTTATTGCTTCGGCAGTTTAACAGTTGCTTTAAATAAATCACCATCAATGGTAATGATAAGCTCGCCGTTATTCAGTCTGCAAAGCTCTTTTGCGATTGAAAGTCCCAGTCCGTTTCCGTCCTGGCTTCTGGACTGATCACCTCTAACAAATCTTTCGGTTAATTCATCAGCAGTAATATTAAGCTGTTCCTTTGAAATGTTTTTAATTTCAAAATATCCATAACGCATATCCGAATAAACGCGTGCATAAATACGTGAACCAGGAGCAGAATACTTTCTTGCATTGGAAAGCAGATTTTCAAAAACGCGGTAAATCTTTGTTCCGTCTGCCATAACGATATGCTTATCAGCAGGCTCTTCAAAAATAATCTGAAGATTGTTTTTCTCAATATCTGCCGTTTCCTCAACAATTGCCTGTGTTGCAAGTTCATTCAGATTAAGCAGGGTTTTATTGATTGTAACATTGCCTGTTGAAACTTTTGAAGCTTCAATCAAATCTTCAATCAGTCTTTTCAGCTTATTGGATTTTTCAGCTATAACAGCCATATATTTCTTTGCATCCTCATCCTCAATATCGCATTTCTGAAGCAAATCAATATAATTGATAACAGAGGTAAGCGGTGTTTTCAAATCGTGGGAAACATTTGTTATAAGTTCTGTTTTTGTGCGTTCATCCTTAACAGCCTTTACAACTGCCTTCTGCAATTGAGCATTTGTTGATTCAAGGCTGTCTGCAAGAATTTTAAGGCTCTGCGGAAGCGTATCTGTGTTATAAGGCAATGGCTCGCCCTTTTCACTTGCAGAAATAATATCATCAAGTGATTTCATATACTTCACTGCTTTGTAAACAAGATAGCCGTCTGCACCAAGCACAACAATCGAACCAAGGAAACCGCAGAAATTTGCAAAGCCATCCCATGAAGCGAAAAGCAGAATGATAATACCCAGCGACACAAGATTGAATAATGTATACAAAACAACAGCCGGAACAGACCTTTTATGAAGCCTCTTTGGTCTAAAGGCATAGCTGCCAAGTGCTCTTGCAATTCCGTTCAAAACCTTTCCAATAACTTTGAAAGCTCCGAGAACGAACCATTTTAATCCTTTGAAAATTAAAACAAGAAGTTTAACAATCAGAAGTTTTGAGAAAACAGGATAACCTGCCTTTATTGCTCTTGAAAGCGAAGTTGCAAAACTTAAAACCATAAGCCAAATGAGCATTGACGCTGCACATATAGCGGCAACGCACCAAGAAGAGCTGTAAAATCTTTCTTCAACACCTCGATAGTTACTAAGCCAACCGCCGTGTTCAAATAAATAAGAATGTTCTGCAACAAGAAGAGCTACACCGATAACGGAAAATGCAACAGCCGTTCCCATTAATGCAAAATGCAAATCAAAAGGCATTTTATCAAGTTTTGCCATTGAAAGCTCGCCATCCTTATGCCCTGCAATACGGCAGGAAACAACTGCAAGCAGAATTAAAGCCACAACAGAAATAACAATATTTATACAAACAGTATTGAAATTTATGTTTTCTGCTTCACAATAATTATTATAAACATCTCTGCAACTGTCTTCCTCACTAAATTCGGAATTCATCTGAATATAAAGGCTAAAATCATTACACGAGCTGTTAAACCCATAAAACACTGTATTTTCAAGGCTGTCGCTTGTGTAATAACCCCTGCCCGCAGGCTCAAATGCAATGCTGTCGCCCTCTCCGTTTTTAACACTCTGAACAAATGCTTCTCTGTTTGTTGTAACATTTGTTATAACTTTTCCATCTGTATTCACACCGTAATACAGAATATTTTTCAAAGCGGAGTAATCATAACCATGGTAATAGTAATCGGGATCTCTTGTTGGATTCTGGCTGTAATATTCGCTGGCAACCCATTCACGGACTGCGTCCTCGCTATGACCGAAATTTATTCCTTTATCACTGTCTTCTGCATTAACAATGCTTTTGTCATACAGCATATATTTCGTATAGAAATATCCATCATCACCGCAATAAAAATATCTGCCGTCTGTAAGCTGACCTACAGTGTTTCGTTGCCCGCAATAATAATCATACGCAGTTTCATAATCATAATAAAAATAATCATCAGCATCGTCAGGTAAAAGCTCCTGCACTTCTTTGCTGTCAATACGGCTTTCTTCTGCACCCTTCAGATATTCGGCATAAAAAGCATCAAAATATTTATCCATTTCTGCCACTCTTGCATCATAGGTTAAATCATGCTCAATGGACTCCACAGTCTGATCCATAATTTGCCTGAAAGGATCAGTATCGTAAAAGCTTGTTGTTTCCTCTTTAAAAATATCTTCACCGTAAAACGGCACAAACCTTACAAGCTGAACCACATTAAGCATTAAGCACGCAACCATAAGAAGCGCAAGCAAAACGCACAACAGCTTATTTCCATTACTGTATTTATATTTTTTCCACTTTGTATCCAAGACCATACACCACCTTAATATATTTCGGGTCTTTCGGATTAATCTCTATCTTTTCTCTTATGTTTTTAATATGTACCGTAACTGTTTTTTCTGAACGGAAGGACGGTTCATTCCAAACCGCTTCATAAATCTGACCTGAGGAAAGCACCCTGCCAAGATTTTTGCAAAGATATTCAAGAATCATATATTCCGTTGCTGTCATTTTAATGCTTTCGCCGTCAACAGAAACGGTTTTGGCATCTGTATCAACAATCAGACCGCCCGTAACAATCTGCGTGTCTTTTTTAACAAAGCCTGAAAAAGAAATATATCTTCTGATTTGAGATTTAACCCTTGCAACAAGCTCAAGCGGATTAAACGGCTTGGTAACATAATCATCCGCACCAAAGCCAAGGCCTGCAATCTTATCTGTATCTTCCGATTTAGCGGAAAGCATAATAATCGGAAAATTATGCTTTTCTCTGATTTTCAGTGTTGCCTGCAAGCCGTCCATTTTCGGCATCATAATATCAAGCACAAGGCAATGAATTTCATTTTTCTCTATAATATCAAGTGCCTCTAAGCCGTTTTCTGCTTTAAGAACATTATAGCCCTCTAACTTAAGATAAATCTCTATTGAATCAAGAATAGCTTTATCATCATCGCAAACAAGTATTGTTTCCATCCATATCACTCCCTTTCAGTATTCTAACATATTATCAACATAAGATAAACCCGTTAAGTATATTTAACATCAACAAAATTCAAATGAAGTAATGGAAAAGTAAAGAAAAAATAAAAAAGCACGGAAAACCCGTGCTTTTTCTATACATATTAATATATTAAATTTGGTCAAGTGCCTGCTGAATATCCTCAATAATATCCTCTGCTGCTTCAATACCGCAGGAAAATCTGATTAAATCAGCTGTTACACCTGCTTCAACAAGCTCTTCATCCGTAAGCTGGCGATGTGTTGAAGATGCAGGGTGCAAACAACAGGTGCGTGCATCTGCAACATGCGTTACGATAGCGGCAAGTTTTAAGCTGTTCATAAACTTAACACCTGCTTCTCTTCCGCCCTTAACACCGAAGGAAACAACACCGCAGGTGCCGTTTGGCATATATTTCTGCGCAATATCATACTGGCTGTCGCCCTCAATCATCGGACATTTAACCCAAGTAATCTTTTCATTATTCTTAAGATATTCGGAAACCTTTTTTGCATTTTCACAATGGCGTGCCATTCTTAAATGCAGGCTTTCCAAACCAACATTCAAAAGAAATGCATTGTTCGGAGCAGGAATAGAGCCCAAATCTCTCATAAGCTGAACGGTTGCCTTTGTTATATAAGCAGCCTCGCCGAAATCTTTTGAATAGGTTAAACCGTGATAGCTTTCATCAGGTGTGGTAAGACCGGGGAATTTATCATTCTGTTCCCAATTGAACTTACCGCTGTCTACAATAGCTCCGCCGATTGTTGAAGCATGGCCTTCCATATATTTGGTTGTTGAATGTGTAACAATATCACAGCCAAATTCAAACGGACGGCAGTTGATAGGCGTTGCAAAGGTGTTATCCATAATAAGCGGAATGCCGTTTTCGTGGGCAACCTCTGCAAAAAGCTCTATATCCAAAATATCAAGGCTTGGATTTGAAATGGTTTCACCGAAGATACATTTTGTATTCGGCTGAATTGCAGCCTGAATTTCCTCTTTGGTTGCTCTTGGAGAAACAAATGTAAAATCAATGCCAAGCTTTCTCATTGTAACATTGAAAAGATTGTATGTTCCGCCATAGATAGCAGAGCTTGAAACAACGTGGTCGCCTGCCTGCGCAATGTTGAAAACAGCATAAAAGTTTGCTGCCTGACCTGATGAGGTAAGCATACCTGCCACACCGCCCTCTAACAGAGCAATTTTAGCAGCCGCATAATCGCAGGTTGGATTTTGAAGCCTTGAATAAAAATAGCCGGATGCCTTTAAATCAAACAAATCGCCCATTTCTTCGCTTGTGTCATATTTAAATGTTGTGCTTTGCACAATGGGAATAACCCTTGGCTCACCGTTTTTCGGCTTGTAAGCACCTTGAACACATAAAGTATCTAATTTCATAATTTTCTCCCTAAATTTTTAATCAATCGTTAATAAAATGAGCCATAATGCCTGGGCCGAAGTCAATAAAGTTTCCTGTATTTGCGGCAGTTTCCTCAGTGATTGTTTCAACGCCCTCAACTTCCCTTTTCTTATGATAAATAAGATAAGGAACAGGATCAGAAGCGTGCGTTCTTGTTACAATCGGAGTTGGATGATCAGGAAGCACCATAATCTTATAATCATCATACTTCTTAAGTCCCTCAAATAAAATTGGAAGCACTCTTTCATCAATCATTTCAATTGCACGAACCTTGTTTTCAGGTTCATTTCTGTGGCCGCATTCATCAGTAGCTTCAAAATGGATATAAACTAAATCGTTTCTTTCCAATATATCAAGTCCAGCCTTTGCCTTGCCTTCAAAATTCGTATCTATATATCCTGTTGCACCCTCAACCTCGGCAACTTCCATTTCAGCACAGCCGCCGATACCTTTAATAAGGTCAACAGCAGAAACAACGCCGCCTTTAATACCTGTAACCTCTTCAAATGGGCTGAAAGCAGGTCTTGTGCCTTCGCCCCAGAGCCAGATTGAGTTTGCAGGGCGTTTGCCGTTGGCTTTTCTTGCAACATTAACAGGGTGATCCTTTAAAATATCATAAGACTTTTTCATCATTTCAATAAGCGGCTTTGCATTCTCGCTTGTTGAAAGATACTCGGTAATCACCTTGCCTGTAATATCATGAGGAGGTGTCATTTTACCCAAATCGGTTGTGCCGTTATCCCAAATCAGGCAATGGCGGTAAGAAACGCCTGAATAGAATTTGAAAACATCATTTCCAAGCTCTGCTTCAATTGTTTTAATGATTTCCTCTGCCTCTTCTGTTGAAATATCATCAGCACAGTAATCCTCAATTGTTTTTTCCTCATAAGGCTTATCATCTTCTGAAAGTGTAACAAGATTGCATCTTAAGGAAACATCGGTTTTCTTCATATCAATGCCGATAGAAGCAGCTTCAAGCGGACTTCTGCCTGTATAATATTTCATAGGATCAAAGCCCATAACGCTCATATTTGCAACATCAGAGCCCGGCTTTAATCCCTCAGCAACCGTACGCACCAAGCCAACCTCGGCACGCTGAGCAAGATAATCAAGATTTGGCTTTTTTGCAACCATCATAGGTGTTTTACCGTCAAGAGCAGGAACAGGATAATCTGCCATACCATCATAAAGAACAACTACATATTTCATCATTTTGTCCTCCCAAAAATATAAAATATTTTTATTTATATCATTTTACAAAATCAAGAAAATTCCACTGCCGTGGAGGGCATTACTTTCTTTTGGTTGAAAAGAAAGTAATCAAAGAAACAATTCAAGGGGGTTCGTTTGCGACTGCTCACAGTGTGAGATAAAAGGAGCAAAAAAACTGGCAGTGGTCAAAATTTAAAACCACATAAAAGTGGTTTTAAATTTTGGGAACCACAACACGATAAAACGCTTCCAAATCCCCTTAAAAATCCCCTTTGCTTCGTGCGGCGGCGTACAACGCACACTCGCCGCAGAATACACAAAGTTAAACTTTATTTAAAATACTTAACGCCGCTTTCAAAGATTTTCATATCCTTTTCAAACGGAACATTTGCATAAAGGTTTTCACCCTTTCTTTCGCTATGGCCCATTTTACCGAATACACGGCCGTCTGGTGAAGTAATACCCTCAACTGCGCAAACAGAGCCGTTCGGGTTAAACGGCATATCCGCAACAGGATTACCGCTTGGATCAACATACTGCGTTGCAACCTGACCGTTTTCAATCAACTTTTTCATAACGTCATCGTTTGCAACAAATCTGCCCTCACCATGTGAAATCGGAATAGCGAACATATCGCCTGCTTCAACACCTGAAAGCCAAGGAGATTTTGTGCTTGTAACACGGGTATAAGCCATTGAAGATATATGTCTGCCGATTGTATTGAATGTAAGCGTTGGATCATCAGGCTTGATTTCACGAATTTCGCCATAAGGAACAAGACCAAGTTTGATCAATGCCTGGAAACCGTTGCAAATACCGAGCATAAGACCATCACGGCAGTTAAGAAGTTTTGAAACAGCCTCACGAACTTTTGGATTTCTGAAAGTTGTTGCAATAAACTTACCTGAACCCTCAGGTTCGTCACCGCCTGAGAAACCACCCGGAAGCATAACAATCTGGCTTTCATTGATGGAGTTAACCATTTTATCAATTGTTTCGTTGATAGCAGAAGATGAAAGGTTGTTTACAACAAGGATTTCAGCCTCAGCACCTGCTTTTTCAAATGCTCTTGCTGTGTCTACCTCACAGTTTGTGCCGGGGAATGCGGGAATAAATACCTTTGGCTTTGCAACCTTATTCTTAGCAACAAAGATAGAACGCTCTTTATAAAGCGGAACATCATAAGGCATTTCAGCATTTGCCTTGCTGTCTGTTGGGAATACGCCCTCAAGTTTACCTGTCCACACTTCAATAAGCTCATCAACTGTAAGCACTTCACCGTCAATAATGAATACGCCGTTATCGTTTACTGCACCAAGTTCAATAGCATTGTCAAACTCTGTGCCTGCTGCAAGCTCAAGCACAATATTGCCCTGCTTTGCTGCAAAGAGAGTTTCTTTATCAAGATTCTGTGCAAAGGTAAAGCCCATTTTATTACCGAATGCCATTTTGCAAATACAAGCAGCAGCACCGCCCTCTTTAACAACGCTTGCTGAAAGAATGCTTCCGTTTCTGACACCTTCATAAACAGCAACCATAAATGACATTGCCTTTTCATAAGCAGGAAGCCCTGTTTCTTCATCAACAGGAAGCTCTGCCATAACAACCTTTGAGCCTGTGCGTTTAAACTGAGCAGAAGCAGTTTTTGAAGCCTCACTCATACCAACAGCAAAGGAAACAAGAGTTGGAGGAACATCAAGCTCATTGAATGAACCGCTCATACTGTCCTTACCGCCGATAGACGGTGTGCCGTATCCAACCTGCGCAGAAATTGCACCAAGAAGAGCGGCAGTTGGCTTACCCCAACGCTTAGGATCGTTATTTAATCTTTCAAAATATTCCTGGAAAGTCAGTCTAGCTTCAGCAGGATTACAGCCAACACAAGCAAGTTTTGCAAGGCTTTCTGTTACTGCAAAAGCAGAGGAATGGAACGGACTCCAGCGTGAAAGTTTCGGAATGAAGCCGTAAGACATAACGGTTGCAGTATCTGTTTCACCCTCAAGAAGCGGAATTTTAGCAACCATTGCTTCCTCTGGTGTAAGCTGATACTTACCTGCATACGGCATAAGAACTGTTGCCGCACCGATAGAAGCATCAAATCTTTCAACAAGACCTTTCTGGCTGCAAACCTCAAGTCTTGAAAGGTTTGTTTTAAGTGCTTCTGCAACGCTCTTATCTTCAAGCTCAGCAGGAACAGCATTTCTGTAATTTGCATTTTCATCAACGGCAGTAATCACAGCATCTGCGTGCTGCGTAACACCGTTTGTATTTAAGAAATCACGGCTTAAATCAACGATTTTATCGCCTCTCCACATCATAACAAGGCGGTTTGCACTTGTAACAACAGCAACAGGTGTAGCCTCTAAGTTTTCTTCATTTGAAAGCGCAATAAACTTATCAACATCTTCCTTATTCAGAACAACTGCCATTCTTTCCTGTGATTCAGAAATAGCAAGCTCTGTGCCGTCAAGACCGTCATATTTCTTTGGAACTTTATCTAAATCAATGTTAAGACCATCTGCAAGCTCGCCGATAGCAACGGAAACACCGCCTGCTCCGAAGTCGTTACATCTTTTAATCATTTTTGATACAGCAGGATTGCGGAATAATCTCTGAATTTTTCTTTCTGTTGGAGGATTACCCTTCTGAACCTCTGCACCGCAGGTTTCGATTGAAGAGCTGTTGTGTGCCTTTGAAGAACCTGTTGCACCACCGCAGCCGTCACGTCCCGTACGTCCGCCGAGAAGAACGATGATATCGCCGTCCTGCGGAACCTCACGGATAACATTATCCTTTGGAGAAGCACCGATAACAGCACCGATTTCCATTCTTTTTGCAACATAGCCGTCATCATAAAGCTCTGTTACCTGACCTGTTGCAAGACCAATCTGGTTACCATAGCTTGAATAACCCTGCGCCGCACCTGTTGTAATCTTCTTCTGCGGAAGTTTTGCATCAAGTGTTTCTTCAAACGGAGTTGTTGGATCACCTGAGCCTGTTACACGCATTGCCTGGTAAACATATGCTCTGCCTGAAAGCGGATCACGGATAGCACCGCCAAGGCAAGTTGCAGCACCGCCGAAAGGCTCAATCTCTGTTGGATGGTTATGTGTTTCATTTTTAAACTGAACAAGCCACTGCTCTGTTTTGCCGTCAATAACAACAGGCACTTCAATAGAGCAGGCGTTGATTTCTTCGCTTTCATCAAGGTTTGTAACTAAGCCACGCTTTTTAAGAACCTTCGTTCCGATACAAGCCATATCCATAAGGCAAACGTCTTTTTCACGATCACCGTAAACTTCTTTTCTGATTTCAAAATACTGATTCAGTGCGTCTTCGATTGCCTTTTTGTATCTTCCGTCCTCAATCTCAATTGTATCAAGTTTGGTGCTGAATGTAGTATGACGGCAATGGTCACTCCAATACGTATCAATAACCTTAAGCTCTGTTAAACTTGGATCTCTGTCTTCTGATTTGAAATAATCACGAACCCAACATAAATCAGCAACACTCATAGCAAATCCCATTGCTGCATGGTATTCTGCAATCTCCTCATCAGATTTCTGAATAAAGCCCTCAATACGAATAATATCAGCAGGGATATCTGAAGAAATATCAAGTGTTTCAGGCATATCCATAGAAGCCTCTCTTGATTCAACAGGGTTGATGATATAGGATTTGATTTTATCAAATTCTGCATCACTGATATTGCCCTTAACAGCAATAACCTTTGCACTTGAAACAACAGGACGATCCCCTGCTGTTAAAAGCTGAATACACTGCGCTGCACTGTCTGCCCTCTGATCATACTGACCCGGAAGAAATTCTGTTGCAAAATATCTCCAATCACTTGGAATATCAATTTCATCATAAACATTATCAAGGTTCGGCTCTGAAAGAATTTCATTAACAGCCTGAGCAAATTCCTCTTTTGATACACGTTCTGCATCATAGCGGTTAATAATTCTTAACTTTTCAATGCCCTTAATGCCAACATTTGTTTTTAAATCTTCAAGAATGTGGCGAGCCTCAATATCGTTTCCTGTTTTCTTTTCAACATAAACACGAAATACATTAGCCATATGTTTGTTCTCCTTGTTTAAAATTCTAAACACATAATAATGTAATTAAATTACATTTTAGATATAATAACATAAAGAAGCCGATTTGCATATAGAAAATCTAAAATTTTAGTCAATAATTTGTAAAATTCTAATTAACAATAACATTTTTTTAAATAATATGTTATACTGTATCATAGAGATATTAAGAGCAAATATATTTGCCCGATAAATTCACAGCAACATAAAGGGGTTTCACGAATTTGTGATGAAAAATAATACAATTAACGAAAACGCATATGCGGTAGAATTTCTGAACTGCACAGTGGATAAAGCACAGGATTTTAAAATTATTGACTGTGACAGCCACTTTGCCGAATTTGCAGGAATTCACCCATCTAAAATAAAAGAGGGAAAATTCTTTTTAACAGATATTTTAAAGCCTGTTGACAGGGATTATGTTTTTAAAAAAATCTGCAAAAAAGACGCTAAATATGTTTACATAGATTTTGATATATTAAATGCCGAAAAAGAGCCTGTGTTTATTCACTGTTCGGCAAAAAATTATGAGGGCTCATCTCTTTGCAGGCTTGTTTTTGCCGATGTTTCAAAAAGCAGAGAAAAAAGCAGAGAATTAGAGCAAACAGCAAATGCCGCAAACAGCCTTATAGACCTTGTTGCAGGGGGTGTCTGCCTGTTCAGAGTAACACCTGATATGCATTTTAATGTTATTCATATCAACGAAACCTGCAGCCGTCTGTTTGGAACAACGATTGAAAGCTGTATCAAAAGAGGAGATTACAGGCTAGACGAGTTAATTCATCCCGATGACAAAACCATTGTTTATCAGGCTATCGGCAGAGCAATGGCAACAGGCGAGGGGCTTGACCTTGAATACCGCGTAATGAAGCACAGGGATAAATTTATATGGTGCAACTGCAGCGCCGCCGTTCAAAGATATGAAGAGGACGGGAGCCCTGTTTTTCAGGCTGTTTTTATTGACATAACAAGAAATAAAGAAGCTGAAAAAAGAGCAGATGCAGCAAACGAAAAACTTATCAACCTGCTTGAAAATCTTGCAGGCGCAATCTTCTTTGCAAGCCTTGAAAAGCCATTTGTGCCCGATTATATCAGCGGAGATTTTGTTCGCCTTATCGGATATTCAAGAGATGAATTTGAATCCCGATTCGGCAATGATTTGGGCAGACTGATTGATGACCCGCAGAAACTTGAAAAGGAAATCAAAAAGCAGGTTTCCAAGGGCGGAAAATCTGAAATTACATACAGAATTAAAGCAAAAGGCGCCAGAACAGCCCTTGTTCAGGACACACGAAAACTTGTAACCCAGCAGGACGGTTCAAACACCTTAATCTGCGAATTGCAGGAAATCAGCAACCAATAAAAAAAGCAGGTCAAAAGACCTGCTTTTTTTGTTAGAAATCTGTATCAATATTTGTGCAATTTGTTGTTTTCAGTCTATCCTCAGAATTAAAGGTATTACCCTTAATTTCAATATTTTCTGTTGATTTTATTGTAATGCACGTACCCTCATATTTCTTAAATGTATTATTAAGAATTTTAATATTGCTGTGAATTGCTCCCTTATGCACTCTGTTTTCAGGAATAATTCTGATAGGTGTATCCCCGCAGTATTCAAAAACATTATCCTTTATAACAACATCCTTGCACATTCCGCTTTCAAACCAATTCTGCGCATCATCGGCAATGGATATTCCGCTCATAGAATTGCTGTTAAAATGATTGCCCTCAACAACCGTTTTCGGTCTGTTTGTAATCAGAACAGCCCTTGTTGCAATTCTGTTTACGGTATTATTTTTAAAATCAAGCTCAGGGCAGGCTGTTATATCCTCAATAACATCACCCTCAACTGCATTTTCCATAGATTTAAGCTGAATTTCAATCTCATTTTCATTTATAAGTTTTGAGGAAATAACCTTTGCCGTTCCCTTTTCAAGCAAAGATTTGCTATCTATAAACGCAACCTCATCATCCACACGAATCGGATTATATCCGTGCGACTGCTTATGCATAAATTTAACCGTTATTGTATTGCTTTCAGCTTTAACAATCTTGAAATGCACACCGTGAACATTCAGGCAATCATCACAAGCACCCTCAAATTTACTGTTTGTAATGGAAACCTTGCCACGGCACATACAAATCTGAAGAAAATCAGCAGCAGAAGCCATTAATCTGCCCGTTTCCTTTGACGGAGAAAAATCAAGTCCGTTCAGTGTTATATTTTCCGTATCCTGTGCAACAAAAGCAAGTGAATAGTTAAAACGCTGTGCAACATGATTTAAGGTTAAATTCTTTGTTTTATCAGAAAAAATTCCCGCATACTGACGGCGCCTGCCGAAGAAACAGTATCTGTCTCCCATTTTAAAACCGTAAGGCTTTATGTAATACATTCTTATTTTCCTGTTGCCAAGGTCTTTGATTTTAAACAGGGTGCTTATAATATTTCGTGTTCTTTCAATTGTGTTTATATCCTCTTCACGAACTCTTGAAAGATGCCAGGCAACTTTGTATGTTTTTAAAAGATTTGTTTCATATCCTGTGCCGATAAAATAAAATTTGCCTTTTCTGAATTCATATTTGGTGTTTTCATCAATCTCAAAATCAACATAGTGTTTGCCGATATTGATAACCGTTAATTCGTGTAAATCAGGGTTGTCATAATCTATTTCTATATTATTAATTTCAATGTTTTCACAGCCTTGAATTGCGGCATTCGTTGCTTTTCCGTTTATAACAAACCTTGCTCCGTTGCCCTCAATCTTCAAATCCTTAATATTCTTTAAATTGAAAACAACCTTTGCCTGATGCGGTGTTTCGCTTGATTTATATTCATTATCTCCCGCAGTATTTGTGATATAAAGCATTTCGGTATCGCAGTTTTCAGCATCAACAAAATAGCTTCCCGTTTCAAAAACAACTGTTTTTTCGCCTTCTGTTTCTGCCATCTTTTTGAAAAGAGCAGATAATTCTTTTCCGATTTCCTTGTTCGGCTTAACGCCGTATTCAGATGCGTTAATCATCATAACCATTACCTCAAATTTTTAAATTTCTATACCTAACTCTTTAATTTTTTCTCTTAAAGCAAGCCAATCCTGAAAAGCTGCTTCCTTATTATTCGGATTTCTCAAAATAGCCGCAGGGTGATACGTTCCCATAAATAAAGTTCCGTTTTTATCAATAAACTGACCATGCTCCTGCGTAACCTTAAAGGATGGGTTGATAAGCTTCTGCGCAGAAATTCTGCCCACACAAACAACAATTTTCGGCCTTATAACCTTAAACTGTTCTCTGAGCCAGTTAATGCATATTTCCTGTTCTTCCGGCTTTGGATCTCTGTTTTTCGGCGGTCGGCATTTAACCATATTTGCAATATAAACATTTTTCTCACGGCTTAAATCAACAGCCGCAAGAAATTTATCAAGAAGCTGACCGCTTCTGCCAACAAACGGCATACCCTGTAAATCCTCGTTTTCACCGGGACCTTCGCCAATCAGCATAATATCGGCATCCTCTTTTCCGTAGCCGAAAACAACATTTGTTCTGCCCTCACAAAGTCCGCATTTTGTACAATTCTGACATCTTTCTTTAAGCTCATTTAAATTCATTTTCATCACCGAGTACAAGTATATCAAATTCCATATTGAAAAACAATCAGAAATGTTATAAAATAGTTTAAAGCAAAAATAAATTACATAAAAAGAGGTATATAAAAATGGAAAACAATGAAGTTTTAGTTGAAATTTCAGCACGTCACGTTCATCTTTCACAGAATGATCTTGAAACACTTTTCGGAAAAGGCTATGAGCTTACAAAGAAAAAGGATCTTTCTCAGCCGGGTCAGTATGCCTGCGAAGAAAGAGTTCGTGTTATCGGCTCTAAGGGTGAATTTCCTGCAATGGCTGTTTTAGGTCCTGTAAGAAATGCAACACAGGTTGAGGTTTCATTAACAGATGCACGTTCAATCGGTGTTAACGCTCCTGTAAGAGAAAGCGGAGATATCGCAGGCTCAGGTGCTTGCAAACTTGTTGGCCCTGCAGGCGAAGTTGAAATTGCAGAAGGCGTTATTGCCGCAAAGCGTCATATCCACGCAACAACTGCTGACGCTGCAAAAATGGGTGTTGAAAACGGCGAAATCGTTTCAGTTGAAATCCCATCATCAAACGGCAGAAACCTTGTTTTCGGTGATGTTGTTGTCAGAGTTTCTGATTCATACGCACTTGCTATGCACATTGATACAGACGAATCAAATGCAGCAGGTATGGCTCCGAACACAATCGGAAAAGTAATCAAAAACGCTTAATCTATATACTATTATATAATAGGCACTTTTACGGACGGGCAATGCCCGTCCTTTTTTGTATATTGACAAGGCAAAATCCTTAATATATAATATGATAGCAAATTGAAAAGCCCTCATAGTTCAACGGATAGAATAAGCCCCTCCTAAGGGTTAGATGTAGGTTCGATTCCCACTGAGGGTGCCAAAAAGGGATAGTTACAATGTAACTATCCCTTTTTGCTATATAACAGAAAATTCCCACTGAGGTAGCTTTGAAGAGCAAAAAAACAATTTGTCGTATTTTTTATTATCTTGTGGTTCACACACTTAAAACAAGGTGTTTTTACACTAGATTTTGTAATATTTTGTAAGAAATCGGTTTAAAAGTTACAAAAGGTAAAAATTTATTGCCCATTTTCTAAACATTTTACAAAAAAACGCTTTATCACTTTAGTCTGCGAAATTAAAAAAACCACAATATCTTGATTTATAAAAAATATTCGACTTTTTATTCAACGGCCCATTTGTACAAATTGCATAAAAACTCATTTTTAAATTGTTTGACACCTTATGCAATTTCTCCTATAATTCGAATTGCTTTCAGCAATACTAAAGGTAAAGGCAGAATATTTGCTTCTGCTAACAGGTAAATTCTATTTCATTTTACCTGTAAATTCAAACGGCAACCCCATATTGTTACGGCACGGAATATTTTTATATTCCTGCAATTAAAAAGGAGATTAAGATGATTAACGAATCAAGCGTTGCATCAGTTAAACACACAGCACGTGTTATGCTGGCAACGGTAATTGCGTTTATTCTTATGGTTTGTGCTTTCGCTGTAAATGCGTTTGCAGGAGAAGCCGGCCATTACAATGTTGTTATCAATGATAACGGCTATGAATACACAATTGCAACCAAGGAAACGGAACCTATCGAAATCCTGAACGAAGCAAGCATTAAGCTCGGTTCACACGATAAGCTTAACATCGCCTCTTTCAACAGCGGAATAGGCGGAACAATCTACATCAGCAGATTAAACAGAATTTATATCAAGTTTAACAACAAGGTTAAAAGCTAT
This sequence comes from Clostridiales bacterium, assembly GCA_014799585.1. Taxonomy (GTDB): domain Bacteria; phylum Bacillota; class Clostridia; order Oscillospirales; family Acutalibacteraceae; genus Eubacterium_R. The sequence goes on from JAAVHU010000032.1 coordinate 59,627, forward strand.
GACATTTATGCACAAACCGTTGGTGTTGCTCTTGATGAATCCGGCGTTTACAGAGAAGGGCTGGTTGTTAATTATGATGACGATACCCCTATTCAGGACGGCATGGTGATCACAGTTGACTCCCCTAAAATTGTAACCATTAACGCAGACGGAAAAACTTATAATTTAGGAACAGCAAATTCCTCTGTTGCAGATTTAATTGCAGAAGCAGGAATTACACTTGGAGATAATGATTATACTGAGCCTTCACTTAACACGTTTTCAGAAGACGGCATGGAAATCAATGTTTACCGAGTAGAAATAAAAACAGTTACTAAAAACGAAAAAATTGCTCACAAAACCAAAACAATTAACGACAGCTCATTGGATAAGGGCAAAACAAAGATTGAAACAAAGGGTGTGGACGGTGAACGTTCCGCAACTTACAGAATAACTTATATCAACGGTGTTGAAAGCGAAAAAAGAGAGGTTACCTCAACTGTTCTGAAAGAACCTGTAACAGCGGTGAAACGAGTTGGAACAAAGGTTGTTGTAATCAAAAATAACGGCGTTGAAAAATATAACGGAATATCAGTTGGTTCAGTTATAAGCGGCAGCTACACGCATTATTGTGCATGTGAAATCTGCTGCGGAAAGAGCAACGGCGTAACGGCTTCCGGTAAAAAACTTACAAACGGAATGGAAAATCCGTATTACGTTGCCTGCAACTGGCTTCCTCTTGGTTCTATGATAGAGGTTAACGGCGTAACCTATACGGTAGGTGACCGCGGCGGAAACGACCTTTCAAGAACAGGAAGAATTGATATTTATACCCCAGAGGGCCACACGGCTGCAAAGCAGAGCGGCAGAGGCTCAGCTTCAATCAAAATACTTCGATTAGGTTGGTAAAAAAAGTATTGAAAAGCTCATCATATGATGAGCTTTTTTTATTGAACACTAAAGAGGCATAAAGGTGTATTGATTTATATTGACCTTTTATTTTTAATATGATAATATAAACTATATATAATTATNAATAAATAAGAAATAATTTCTTATGGAGGACAAATTATGAACAATACTGAAAAAACAATGGAAAAAATTGTTGCNCTTTGCAAAAGCAGAGGCTTTATCTTCCCCGGAAGTGATATTTACGGCGGTCTTGCTAACACTTGGGATTACGGCCCNCTTGGNTCAAGNCTTAAAAACAATGTTAAAGATACNTGGAGAAANCGTTTCATTCAGGAAAGAAGAAACAGCTATGAGGTGGACGCAGATATTCTTATGCACCCAAGAGTTTGGGAAGCAAGCGGNCACGTTCAGTCTTTCTCAGATCCGCTTTTAGACTGTAAAGAATGCAAAATGCGTCACAGAGCAGATAACCTTATTGATGATTTCAACCCTGATGCTCACGCAGACGGAATGACAAAAGAGGAAATGTTCCAGTATATCAAAGACAACAGCATTCCTTGCCCGAACTGCGGAAAGCACAACTTNACAGATATCAGAGAATTTAACCTTATGTTCCANACCTTCAGAGGTGTAACNAACGACAGCAAGAGCGTTATCTATCTTCGCCCTGAAAACGCACAGGGAGAATATGTTAACTTCCCGAATGTGCAGAGAACAATGAGAGCAAANCTTCCATTCAGCATTGGTCAGATTGGTAAGGCTTTCAGAAACGAAATCACACCGGGTAACTTCACATTCAGAACAATTGAATTTGANCAGATGGAATTCCAGACCTTCTGTAAAGAGGGAACAGACAGCGAACTTTATGATTACTTCAAGGAATACGGNAGAAAGTATTTTGAAGATTTNGGAATTCCTGCAGATCATCTTCGTTATCACGACCACGAAAAGCTTGCTCACTATGCAAANGCNGCCTGCGATATTGANTTCCTTTTCCCATTCGGCTGGGGCGAAATCAACGGNACACACAACAGAACAAACTTTGACCTTACAAGACATCAGGAATACAGCGGTCAGAAAATGGATTATCTTGANCCTGCNACAAACGAAAAGTTTATNCCTTATATCATTGAATCNACCTACGGCTTAGACAGAACCGTGCTTGCTCTTCTCTGCGAAGCATATGACGAAGAGGTNTTNGATGCAGAAAAGAACGACACAAGAGTTGTGCTTCATTTAAGCCCTGCCGTTGCNCCTTACAAAGCAGCAGTGCTTCCNCTTTCCAAGAAACTTTCAGACAAGGCTTGGGANGTTTGCGATCAGCTTAGNAAATCCTTTATGACTGATTTTGACGAAACAGGCTCAATCGGTAAGCGTTACCGCCGTCAGGATGAAATCGGCACACCATACTGCATTACTTATGACTTTGACTCTGAAACAGACGGCTGTGTTACAGTACGTGACAGAGATACTATGGAGCAGGTTAGACTTCCAATTTCAGAGCTTGAAGCATTTATTGCAGANAAGATTAAGTTTTAACTGCAGAAAGGAGAGCCAAACCTTATTTTGTTCAACTCTTGGTTGGCTANATGAATTATGAATTTAAACAGAGCTTTAATTAAACAACAGGCAAAACAGCTTATACANAATAATGTTTTAAAGCTTTTTGCTATATCTTTTGTTGTTTTCTTCNTAACATCAGCCGTATCCGGCGGTGTAAGTATNTATACGAACGTNCGCAATTTTCTTTACGGAAGCTCACCGTTTTCAATATTCAGAGATGATTACAATGATAATCTTGACGATTATTTAGAAGATTATTTTGGTAAANACTTTGATGATGATTACGATTTTGATGATGATTTCAACAATTTCGGCTATGACTTTGATGATGATTACGGCGAAGATTTCAACAATTTCGGAAATGATATGGACGATTTTGATTTTGAATACGGTTTCAACAGCTTNGGCAANGACGGAGCTTCCGCACCAAATNTTGACAACTTATCAGCAAATGCNGGTAGAGTATCGGTNTCTTACCGCAATGATTCGTCTGTTTCATTTTTTGNAAATATCTGTNAGCTTCTTCTTGCTCCGCTTGAGATTGCTCTTNTNGCCTATTATGTTTCCTTTATAAGAGGCANAAGNGTTGATGTAAGCGANGGAATCAGCACAATTTTTAAAAANACCTTTAGCCATAATTACGGCAAACTGCTCTTGCTTGTATTTTTAAGAANCCTGTTNANAGGTCTTCTTTGCNTCCTCCTTATTATTCCGGGCATTGTTTATGCTTACAGCACCCGTTTTGCTTATCAGATTATGGCAGATAATCCTAACCTTTCACCTTCACAGGCNCTTCAGCTCAGCAAAAAGATGNTTAAGGGCAACAGATGGGAATTGTTTGTTTTAGACCTCAGCTTTATTCCNTGGNANNTGCTTTGTNTNTTCNTATTCCCGCTTATNTANGTTATGCCTTATNTTGCAACAACAAATGCATTGTATTATGAGAATTTCCGTATNCGTGCATTGCAGCAGGGCAGAGTAACAGAGGATGATTTCCTTTCTGANGAGCAGAGNTATGCTAAATANGCNAATATTTACACAAATCCAAACGAAGCAAACAATAATCAGCAGGGTGGCTATCAGCCATACGCACAGCCGAATAACGGNCCGTATTATAATCAGCAGAATGCAAACCCATATTATAATGCACAGCCAAACGGCCAGTATTACCAGCCNCCGCAGAANAANTATTACACCCCACCTCANCAGCCAAATTNTNCTCAGCCTCAGCAACCGCCACAGGCAGAGTATTCTGCTCCCGAACCAAATCCAACAGATATAGAGGAACAGACAACACCTTTGGAAGAACAGGAAACAAAACTTTATACAGATNAANANTAAAAAAAGGAGCGATTAAATCGCTCCTTTTTTTCTTTAAACTANTTTACCATTAACAATTTTTCCGCTTAATTCTTTTCCGCCNTTTAATTTAATGCCCTTTACTGTTCCGTTCCAGCTNTTCGGCATTGAATTATTNTTAATCATTTCAGCAATACCTGCNGAAACNCCGAAGTTGCCGTCTATCTGGAANGGCGGATGTGCATCAAGCAAATTCGGATAAGAACCGCCGCCCGAATAGAAGAGATTAACCTTTGGATGCTTTGGTCTTAACTGATTTTTAATAAGCTGATAAACATTTTCTGCATTGCCAAGCCTTGCCCAAAGGCACACTTTCCAACCAAGGCTCCAACCTGTTCCGCCGAAACCTCTTGTATACAGTGATTGTTCAGCCGCCTTTTTAAGCACTTCACTGCATTCAAACGGTGACGGATAAACGCAGTAAAGATGGCTGACGTGACGGTGTTCAATCTCTTTTTCGCCGAATTCTTCGCACCATTCGGGAATTCTTCCGTCCGAAGCAGGCTTAACCTGTTCTATTTCAGGCGTTTCAAAACCAAATTCACGGCAGATTTTAAAGAAATCAAAAAGAATTTCTCTGTCCATACTCGGCATATAAGTTAAACTGTGTGCACCGTTCTCGCTGATATATGTATTTTCAGGAGAAAGGGATGGGCAGGTAACAAGACCGCCGTTATGTTCAACAAGAAAGTCCTTGTAAAAATCAAGATTTGCTTTGAAAAGAGGCTTGATTTCCTCTTTATAGGCTTCATCGCCTGTATAAAGATAATGATCATACAGCATAATCAGAAGCCACGGCGCACTCGTTTGCCAGATGGAATATGAAGAAGCATCACCGTCTCCATTCGGATGACCTGCAGGATTTGTGTTTCCCCATATATCGGAATTGTGATGTGCACAGAAACCACTGCAATTATAATAATCCTTCGCCGTAACCGTTCCTTTTTCTGCAAGCTTTTTAACAAATTCCGTAAGCGGTTCAAAGCATTCTGAAAGGTTGCATATATCCGTGCACCAATAGTTCATTTGCGTGTTGATGTTGATTGTATAGTTAGAGCTCCACGGCGCACGCATATGCTCATTCCATATACCCTGCAAATTCGATGCGGCAGTACCCTTGCGTGATGCCGAAATTGTTAAATACCTGCCGTATTGGAATAAAAGCGCAATAAGGGCATCATCAGAAGCACCCTTTTTAAATGCCTTTAATCTCTTATCTGTGGGCATACTGCTTCTGCCCTCGCCAAGATCAAGCTCTACTCTGTCAAAAAGAGAAGAGAAATCAGCAATATGCTCTTCCAAAAGCTGATGATAAGGCTTCATGTTTTCAAAACGTGCCATTGCTCTTTCAAGAGCATCAGCAGTTGGCATGGATTTAAAATCAACAAATGATGTTGCAAGGCTGATTAAAACCGTGATTTCCTTTTGGTTTGAAACAACAATTTCGCCGTTTTCAAACACTGCTATTCCAAGCACCTTTGCAGCACCTGCAAACTTCATTGCCTTATCCCCGTAAATAATCGGATCACTAACAGAATAATACGGCGGCTGGCAGACTTCCGGAGCAGAGCCTTCCATAATCAAGGTGTCTTCCTTTGTATAAACCCTGTTCTGAAGCTGGCTGTTAAACGAAATATTGCAGGAAAATCCGTTTTCGGATTTAAGATGAACAACAATTAAATCCGCAGGATGGCTTGAAAAAACAGTTTCGGTGATACCCCTGCATTCTGTTTTTGCAATACCCTTTGAAATATCAAGCGTTCTTTTATACCCTTTTTTTGAAACAGAAGATTTAAAATCTATTGAAAGATTGCCGAACGGAAGATAGCTTTCACACCAATGACCGTGAAAATCACGGTTTGCAATTTTTTCTGCCGTTTCGTAATCTCCGCTGAAAATTGCTTTTCTGATTTCATCAAGATGCTCGTGTGCATCTTTTGTGTTTAAATCCTTCGGATAACCGCTCCAAAGCGTATCCTCATTTAAAGAAAGCCTTTCCGTTTTTAAATCACCGTAAACCATAGCGCCGATTCTGCCGTTGCCCACAGGAAGAGCTTCCTCAAAATATTTAGCCTTTTTTGTGTAAAACAATGTGTTTTTCATTTCTTATCTCCTAATATGATTCATTGATTTCTGTTAATTCATAAAGTGCCGCATCATTTGAACCAAGTTCAACCTTTAATGTTCCCTCAGCGATTTGCTGATTACCGCTCCACAATTCAGTTGTATTGTATTTTTTGCCGTCTAAATCAATATCAAATGCTGCGTTCTTATCCTTATAATTTAAAACGGCAACATATAGCTTGCCATCAGTTTCAAGCCTAAAAATATTTGCTGTTCTGTTTTTAACATCCGTGATAACAGGGGTAAATATTTTGCCTGTTTTTGCAACACGGATAACATCCTTGTTTGCAAGCATTTTCATAAATCTTGCCTGTGCTTCATCCGTGTTTCCGCTTGGTTTTATGAAATTATCACCCGTTAAAAAACTTGTGCCTGAAATGACGCCGCTTGTAATTCTGCTTCGTGCTTCCGCTTCGGTTGCATCTGCTTCCTTCCCCCAAACAACAAGATGATCGGGATCGGTATATTCATAAAGCATCTGTTCCCAAAAACCGTAGGTAACGGAATTCAATGTATATTCAGTTTCTCCGATATGATAATAAGAATCGCAGGCAAGACGTCTGCCGTTTGCATACTGATACGGGAATGTGGGAGACATTGCAAGGTTAACAAAAACATCATCCCCAATTAAATCGGTAACATATTTCATTCCGAAATTGTACGCCTCGATACCCGTTGAAATACTCTTATCATAAAAATCACCCTCAAATGAGCCGTGAACAAGGAAATCAAGTTTTACATAATCAATGCCTGCCGCTTTTATTTTGCCGATAATTCTTTCTGCCTGTTTTATAACCGCAGGATGCGTAACATCAAGCGGGAAGCAGCCGTCCACCTCATTGCCGTAATAGGTTCCGTCACTCTTCTTTAAACGCACATCTTCATAAGTATATTCCGTATCGGCAATATAATTTTCTTTCATTTCCTCTTCATTAAGCCAGCAAACAAACGGTCCCCAGTAAGCACCCGCTTTCTGATTGTTGCTGTGGCAGTAATCGGCAAAATTTTTAAGCTCTTCATCACTAAGAAAATCCCAGCCCGAATCAAGATTTATATAAACATTCTCGCCGTCCGTCTGCCATGTATCCTGAAAATTATCCTTAACATATTGAGAAATACCAACAGCCGTATCGTAATTTATATCAAACTGAACACTGCCCCAACTGTTCCATCCAATCGGAACACTGTCTGAAACAGAAGCTCTTTTCGGCTGAATTTCAGTGTTTACCTCGGCAAATTCATTCATTCCGTCTTTCCAATTATCGTAAACGCCGATAAACATTAAGGGTGAAGACACGGTTTTGCCGGAAACTGTTCCGTGTATCTGACTGCCCGTTTTAGGGTCTGATGCTCCGCAGTAAAGCTCTGCTGTCTGCATTTTACCGAAACTGCCCTTAAAACGAACTCCGCTTTTCCAAACATCATGGTTCAGAGAACCAAGAACAAAACCGCTTCCGTTATCCGAAGTAAATAATGCACCAACCTCATAACTTTCGGCTTTTTCATAAAGTTTTTTAACCTTGAATTCAGCCCATTGGTCATTATCAGATGGAATTTCAAGTGCATTTTCCCACTTATAGGTGCTGTTCTGAAGTTTGTTGTTTTCAATAAGAAGCGGTGCAATATAATTTGTCTGCACACCATTGTCAGACTGAATGGAAAGCTGCGTTGTAAAATAATCCTTTTCATCATAGAAGCAGAAGGTCTGCACCAAATCATTCAGGCTGTCAGCAAACATAGAAACCGTGATTTTCTTTCCGCTGTCTATCTCTTCTTCAGCAATATCAAACTTGCTGTAAGCCGAAGTTTTTATGATTTCTTTATCTGCTTTATATGCACTAACGGCATCTGCAAAGATTGTTATATCATTCTTTGCAACTGAAAAACTGCCGTTTTCGGTATCAAATAAAAATGTGTATTTTCCTGCCACAATTGCTTCCTCCTTGTTCAGCTCATCAAGTTCAACATTTACCGGCAGTGTATATGCATAAAAAACAGCTCCCGCAATACAAATAAGTGCCGCAAAAACAACAGCAGCCGTTTTCAGAATTCTTTTCACTTTCACACGTTTTTCTCCTTTAAACTTTACTGAGTTGATTATACTTTATAAATATATCAGGTGTCAATCAACAAATAAAAAAGCTTCCTCTTGGGGCCCCCCTACAAAAAGAAGTATTTGGTTTATATTTTCTAATTTTGCCCATCTCATAATTAAAAATCTCGGTGAATACGCAAGTATTCACCGAGATTTATTAATTTAATCTGAACAAAATTAGTTCATTTAAACTGCTTTGCACTAAAAAATATGAGATATGGATAAAATGCAAGGCATAAATTATAGGGCGGGCT
>JAAVHU010000033.1 GCA_014799585.1 Clostridiales bacterium
TGATTAAAAAAGAGTGCCAAAAAGCACTCTTTTTTAATGGTGGAGATGGCGGTAATCGAAACCGCGTCCTAAAGCATATCCTCAAGGCTTTCTTCGTGTGCAGTTTGTTCTTTAAGTTATCCCCTCACAAAACGGCAACAAACAGCCTTTTTGCTACGGTAGGTTCTTATACCTGATGAAAGCCGAACCATTCTTTCATTCATGTTCGCCACTAAGTCGACGCCTTATTCAATGCCGTGGCACTCATTGATAAGACGAAAGCTGCAATTAGGCAGCTAAAGCTACTGAGTTATTTTTGTCAGTTAATTTTAAAGTGTTACTTTTAAAGCGGTGCAACTCCGCTACACGCTTACCAAGACTCCCTGCCCCAGTCGAAATCCTTTCATCCCCATATTATTAAACATTATAATATTAATAGCGTTCTTTTAAAGCTCTGTCTATCGTTCTTTCAGCATCTCTTTTTGCCGCAACCTCACGCTTATCATGAAGCTTTTTACCCTTGCAAAGCCCGATTTCAAGCTTTGCTCTACCGTTTTTGATATAAAGTTGAAGCGGAACAATGCTTAAGCCCTGCTGTTGACTTTGACCAAACAGCTTCATAATTTCTTTTTTATGAAGCAACAGTTTTTTCTTTCTCATCGGATCTCTATTAAATATATTGCCCTGTTCATAAGGTGAAATATGCATACCGATAGCAAACATTTCTCCGTTATCCACACTGCAAAAAGAATCTTTCAAATTCACTCTGCCGTTTCGAATAGATTTAATTTCTGTTCCGAACAGTGCAATACCTGCTTCATAGGTTTCAAGAACAAAATAATCGTGATAAGCTTTTTTATTTCTTGCGATTACCTGCTCTGTTTCCTTATTATTCAAGCCTATCACTCCTTTTTACCGGGCAATGAAAGGAAGCTGTCATAATAAAATCAGCAAATTTTTCTTCATTGCCTTATTTTGAATTTCAAATTATATTAGACTTCTGCCCTCTATTGCTCTGGAAAGGGTAACTTCATCTGCATATTCAAGGTCTCCGCCAACAGGAACACCATAGGCAAGCCTTGAAACAGTTATACCCATAGGCTTAAGCAAACGGCTTATATACATAGCTGTTGCTTCGCCCTCAACAGTTGGGTTTGTTGCCATAATAACCTCTTTCACCTCACCATCTGAAAGGCGGGCAAGAAGTTCTTTAATTCTTATCTGATCAGGTCCTTTATTTTCCATAGGCGAAATTGCACCATGCAAAACATGATAAGTACCCTTAATTATATGCGTTCTTTCAATTGCCATAACATCACGCGGATCTTCAACAACACAGATTTCGCTTTTATCTCTTTTTTCATTTTTACAGATAGAGCATAAATCATCATCCGCAAGATTGCAGCAGATTTTACATTGCTTAATCTTAGTATGAGCATCTGTTATTGCAGAAGCAAATGCTTTTGCTTCCTCATCACTTAAGCCAAGAACGTAATATGCCATTCTTTGAGCAGATTTATGCCCTATGCCCTGCATTCTCTCAAACTGATCTATTAAATTTTGAAGAGGTGCTAAATTATAAGCCATAACTACTCCTTAATGCTTTTTAAAGTCCCGGTATATTAAGTCCGCCTGTAACAGACTGAAGCTCACGCTCTGATTCTTCTTCTATCTGACGCATTGCTTCATTCAAAGCTGCAACAAGCATATCCTCAAGCATTTCAACATCTTCAGGATCAACAACCTCAGGATTGATACCGATTGCTTTAATCTCGTGCTTACCTGTTACAGTAACCTCTACCATTCCGCCTCCTGACGAAACAACATACTCTTTTTCAGCAAGCTCTGCCTGCTTCTTTTCAATATTCTCCTGCATTTTCTGTGCCTGTCTGAGCATATTCTGCATATTCTGCGGGCCGCCGCCCATTCCCTGTGGAAGTCTTGCTTTCATTTATTTTCTCCTTTATATTAAAATTATTCAATGTTTATATTGATATTGCCCTGTGCCTTTGAAATTAAATCTTCAAGAAGGTCTTTTTTTTCATTGTTTTCTTCGTTGTTCTTGAAAATCCCAAGTTTATAGCGTTTGCCTGTAACATCAAAAACAGCCTGCCTGATTGCTTTTTTATGCGTTGGCATAACGATAAACTGCTTTAATGTGGGATTTGAGCTTTCAATCAAAAAATGCTCACCCCTGATATAGGCTGTTGCACCGTTTAAAACACCATACATTCCGATATCGGTTTTATAGATAATTTCCATAAATTCAGCCCATTCGGTAAACTCTGTCTGCACAACCTCCTGCGGTTCTGTTTGTGCAGGTACATCAACAGGTGCTGCCTCGACAGGTGAAGCCTCAATCGGAGGTTCTTCAAATGCAGGTGCGGTTTCATAAACCTGCGGTGCTTCCTGCTCTGCATTAGCAGTATCAGATGGCTTTTCTATATCAAAGCTGTTCTGCTTTTCAATTGTTACTTCCTCTGCCTGAGCAGTAGGCTGAACAATCTGCGGTATACTTTCCGTTTTTGGCGGTTCAGCATTTACAACTGTTTTAACAGGCTGGGACGGAGCGATACTTACTCCATTTTTAACTGCTCGTTCAAGAGAAGCAATTCTATCTAAAACAGCTTCCATAGATGTATCCAACTTTGGCCGGCAAAGTTTTACAAAGCACATTTCCATTTCAATTCGTGCATTTGCTCCGCCTTTAATAATCGTTAAAGTATTCTGAAACAAATCAAGTGCAAATATAATCTTTGCAAGCGTAAAGTTTTCTGCACTTTTAATGATTGTATCATATTCATCATCTGTGCAGATAATAAGCTCTCTGCTTTTCTTAACCGTTTTAACAATAAGAAAATTTCTGAAATGATTTATCAATTCAACGCAAAGGCGCTCCATATCATAGCTGTTCTGATGAAGATTGCTGATAATATTCAATGCGTCCCCGCTGTTCTGATTACAAATAGCATCTGAAAGCTCATAAAGGGCTTCTCTGCCAGCAATACCTGCAACCTCGGAAACAAGCTTTGCATCTATATGCTTTCCTCTGCCTGCACACTGATCAAGGATTGAAAGTGCATCTCTCATTCCGCCGTCTGCAATTCGGGAAATCAGAATTGCGGCATCATCATCAAGCTGCATATTTTCAAAACCTGCAACTTCCTTCAATCTCAATGCCATTGTTTCGGGCTGAATACGTTTAAAATCAAAACGTTGACAGCGTGAAAGAATGGTTTGGGGAAGCATATGGACTTCGGTTGTGGCAAGAATGAAAATAACGTGTTCAGGCGGTTCTTCAAGCGTTTTTAAAAGGGCATTGAATGCACCCTTTGAAAGCATATGAACCTCATCTATGATATAAACACGATATCTGCCCCTTGTTGGGGTATAATTCGCTTCTTCCCTTAAATCACGGATATTATCAACACCGTTGTTTGAAGCGGCATCAATTTCAACAACATCATATATACTGCCGCCGTCAAGCCCTTTGCAGACCTCACATTCGTTGCAGGGTTCACCATTTTCATTATGTTCACAGTTTACAGCCTTTGCAAGAATTTTTGCACAGGTTGTTTTACCCGTTCCTCTTGAGCCTGTAAAAAGATAGGCATGGGAGATTCTGTTTTCCTTAATTTCATTTATAAGTGTAGATGTAACATGTTCCTGACCATACACATCTGAAAACACTTTAGGACGATATTTTCGATATAAAACCTGATACATAATTCCCACCGCCTTTTCTTGAATACACAAATAAAAAAATGCAGCTGCATTCTTAACGTAACGTACAGACTTGTCTGCGGCGCACAGAATAATCCACTTATTGCTGCTCGGTTCCCCGCCTGACAAGGTTCGTAGCATCCCGTCGCACAGGGCCCATACGCTACGCTAAAAATGCAACCGCTTTTATTTAATCTTTAAGTATAAATATTATATACTATTTTCGTTTTGAAATCAATACTATTTTTACTCTGAAAGCAATACCTTTTCTATTTCAGCAAAATAGATATAATGCATATCATGATCACTATACCATTTTTCCATAATATCGCCGTCTATAAAGCTGTTTTCATCAAGAAGCTGACAAGCCATTTTTCTGCAGATAAGCACAATTTTTGATTCTTCAAAATAAGGCGCATTTTCATCATAAACAGGTGTAAGCCCTGTTTCTTTAACTTTATCATAATCTCTTCCGCTTTTTGAACCGCAGAATTTTAAAGCATCTTTATTCTCTTCTTTTAAAAAGCAGAGTGAAAAATGTGTTTCATTATCAATTAAACCCTTTGTGTATCTGCTTTCACGAACATAAATTGTTGCCGTATCCTTACCCCAAAGCTCACCGATACCGCCCCACGAAACCGTCATAGGATTACAGCCTTCTCCGTCTTTAGCAGTAAGGAGTGCCCAATCGTTTGCAATAAGCTTTACAACATTTTCATTTATATCTCTTACGTTAATTTCTTTCATAGTTAACACCTCTGTATTATTATATTAAACTCATATTCAAAAATCAACCAAAAATACCCAACGGATAAACCGTTGGGTATTAAAATATTTGCTTTTACGGATTACCAGCTTCCGCCGCCACCGCCGCCTGCACCGCCGCCTGCGAAACCGCCTCCACCGCCGGAAAAACTTCCGCCTGAGCTTTGAGGCGCAGATGTCATAGCAGTTGACGCTGAATTGAACGTATTATTCATAAAGTGCCAGAACAACATTCTTTCAAACATTGAACCGCCATACCACTGCGGAGGTTCAAGTGCAATACCTTCAAAATTCTTTGTCCATTTATCTGAAACACCAAGAACATATGCATACGGCAGAATATCATAATAGTATTCAGGGTTTTCATCAACAAGAGCTTCAAGCTTTTCCTTTTCAGCTGTTTCAAGGAATTTTTTAAAACCCATAATTCTTTGAAGATATTCATGCCCCTTATCTGTTCTTCTTCTGATGAAGAAAGAGAATATTGCTGAAATCACAGCAATAGCAACACCAATGAAAACGGCAATGTTTTTTTCACTTCCGCCTATTGTTTCGGCATGAATTGCGATAGAAGCAACAGCACCCAGAATTGAAAGCACAACACCAACCAATACCATTTTCATAGATTTTGCATCAAAAACAAGCTTTCTGTTTTCAGAGGTGTTCACCATATTGGTTATTTTTTCTATTGTTTTATAAAACTTATTCTTTAAATCTTTTGCAGTAATTTGTGTTTTCTCACTTGCAAACAAGCCGTTAAAGAAAACGTGCTTGCATCTGTCGTGACCATTATATGTTGGGCGGATTTTTTCAATCACAAAATCTGTTTTTGAACCAATCAATTTCTTTTGCTCAACCTGATTAATTCTGATATAGCCCTCATTTGCAAGCTCTATCATAAGAGGGATCGTATCTCTGTTTGTAATAACACCCTGCTTCCAGAACGCAACATCAAGACTGCTCATATGATCGGGAGGATAGAATTCAACAACCTCAACAACCTTTTTATCTCTGCCGAATTTTACCCAAAGAATTGCAACAATTATCAATGCAATAAGCGGAATAACAACCATAGCGGTAAGCCTTGCATAATATTCCGTCATATTAAAATAGAAGTATCCCTCAGGCAATTCAAGCCTTAAGGTTAATGCTTCATATGGAGAAAGCTCCTCTGTTACCTTACCGCTTATTTCATTGCCTGTAACCTTATATTCAATCGTGTCTGTTCCGACAGTGCCGTAAACACCTGTTGAAAGCCCAACCTTTTCAGCATCAAATTCCTTTGGCATTGTAACAGTAAAGGTTACATTATCAATATAAGTATCCCATTCATCACCGATAATATTGAAATAAAGCTCATCAAAGCCTTCGCCTACATCCTTTCCCATAACATAAGAATAAGAAATAGTATAATCGTGCGGGCCGAAAACCGTTCTGTCCTCATCACCTATCTGAACAACATAATAATTACCCTCAGAATAAGCATCATAATTATCACTTACGGAAATATTCTTAACCTTTGCATCAACATAATCCGTTGAGCCGTCTGCACGTTCAATATAATTTGTTGTTGGGATTTTCCTGAAAATACCGTGCTTATCAACATTAAAATAAGCAGAAATTTTTTCCGTTATTTCAAGCGTGTTGTTTTCAAGCACATTGATGGAAACATCATAGCTTTCAAAATAATAATCCTTAGTAAGATGCTTTGCATTGCCGTAAGGCACAGTAAGTGCAAAAGCAGGAACAGCAGATGAANCAAGNAGAACAAGNGTNATTAAAAAGAGAAATNTTTTTTTAACAGCNTTCATTAAAATTCCACCTTTACAGCTTCTCTTTCAGCAGCATTTTCAACAGCAAACATCTGCTTTGTTTTGAAATTAAACATAGNTGCAACGATGCTTGAAGGAAACATCTGAACCTTATTGTTATAAAGCTTAACAACTGCATTATANAATTTTCTTGCATTGGCAATATCATTTTCNGTGCCGTTAAGCTGATTNTGAAGATTCATAAAATTCTGATTTGCTTTTAAATCAGGATACTGCTCTGCAACAACATTGATACTTGCAATGCCCTTTGANATTTCNTTATTTGCTTCAATTTTTTCNTCATCGGANAAATTATTGTATCCGCCGTTTCTTGCNGCAANAACCTTTTCAAGCGTTTCAGCCTCATGCTTTGCATAGCCCTTTACGGTTGAAACAAGATTAGGNATTAAATCCCAACGCTTTTTAAGATAAACATCCATTGTTGCAAATGCTTCATCAACAGAGTTTCTTTTTCTGACAAGTGCGTTGTANGTTGCACCAACATAAAGNGCAATCAGTACAATCAACGCAACAATTACNAGGATTATAATNGTAGTTGTGTTCATAATNANNTTCCTTTCNNANTTAAAGNTTNTGNTAATATTTTAACATACTNNGATATANTTAACAATATTTTTCANAAAGAAAAACGGGGCGGCTGATAGCCGCCCCTACNATTATTNATTTAAAATAGCGGAATTCAGCCAGTTTTATACGCCTGAGTATGCACTNAANCCGCCGTCAACAGGAATANTTACNCCNGTAATAAATCCGCTGTATGCCTCATCACAAAGGAAAAGAAGNGCNCCGTCCAATTCCTCTGCTTCGCCGAAGCGGTCCATAGGTGTTGCNGCAAGNATTTTCTTTGAACGCTCTGTTGGAGTGCCGTCCTCATTCCAAAGAAGTGTTTTATTCTGATTTGTTGAGAAAAATCCCGGAGCAATTGCATTAACACGAATGCCGACAGGNGCAAAATGCGTTGCCATCCACTCTGTGAAATTCTTTACAGCCGCTTTNGCNGCTGAATAAGCAGGAATTCTTGTTAANGGTCTGTAAGCATTCATTGATGTTACCATAACAATGCAGGCATTTTCCTTTTCAACCATATCACGGGCAAACACCTGAGTAGGAATAAGCGTGCCAAGGAAATTAAGATTGAAAACAAAGCTGATACCTGACGGATCAAGATCAAAAAATGTTTTAACATTTTCGTCTTTCTGAATAAGGTCTATCTTTTCAAGTGTATCTTTTGTTGTTGTACCCTTTGGGTTATTACCGCCTGCACCATTTAAAAGAATATCGCAGGTGCCNAGCTTTTCGGCAACAATATCNCTTGCCTGCTGCATAGAGTCTAATTCAAGAACATTGCAGGCAACAGCAATCGCTGTTCCGCCGTCTGCAACAATTTCGTCTGCACATTTCTGNGCTGCTGCTTCATTCAAATCAAGAACAGCAACCTTACAGCCCTGTTTTGCAAGCGTTTTTGCAAATGCACCGCAGAGAACNCCGCCGCCGCCTGTTACAACAGCAACTCTGCCGTTTAAATTTTCATGCTTCATTTTGTTATTCCTTTCTGCTCTTTTCAACAGCTTCCCATAAGCCGTTAAGATAGCTTACACCAAGTGCTCTGTCATAAAGTCCATAGCCNGGTCTTGCAACCTCGCCCCAAATCATTCTGCCGTGNTCAGGGCGGATATATCCGTCAAATCCAACCTCCTGAAGAGCCTTNACNATTTCATACATATCAAGTGAGCCTGCATTACTTTCGTGTGATGTTTCATTGAACCACTGATTATTGATTGAAACATTTCTGAGATGTGCAAAATAAATTCTTTCTGAAATAACGGGATNNTTGATGATATCAACCATATCATTCTTCGGGCTTGCACCAAGNGAACCTGTGCAAAGCGTTATACCATTATATTTATTATCTACCATTGTTAAAAGCTTTTTGATTGCTTCCTTGCCTGTAATAATACGAGGAAGTCCGAAAATGCTCCACGGCGGATCATCCGGATGAATTGCCATTTTAACATCGCATTCTTCACAAACAGGCATAATTGCTTCAAGGAAATATTTTAAGTTTTCCCACAAATCATCAGCTGTAACGCCCTTGTATTTTTCAAACAGCTCTTTGATTTCACCCATTCTTTCGGTTTCCCAGCCGGGCATTGCATAGCCGTTTGAATTGCTGTCTATCTCTCTGAACATATCTTCGGGAGATTTGCCCTCTACCTGCTTTCCATCATAGCAAAGGCAGGTTGAACCATCGGGAAGAGGCATATAAAGATCTGTTCGTGTCCAGTCAAATACAGGCATAAAATTATAACAAATACATTTAACGCCAACTTTTGCAAGATTTCTTATTGAAGTTTTGTAATTTTCAATAAGCTGATCTCTTGTAGGAAGACCGAGTTTTATATCCTCATGCACATTCACACTTTCTATACATTCCATAGAAAGCCCCGATGCTGTAATTTCATCATACATTTTCTGTACTCTGTCCATCGTCCACGCTTCACCCGCAGGCAAATCATGAAGTGCAGGAACAACGCCAACAACATTTGGAATTTGTTTGATTTGCTCAAGGCTTATTGTATCAAGCCCTGTACCAAACCAACGAAAAGTCATCTGCATAGTATTTCTACCTCCTGTTTTTTCTTTTCTATTTTATCATATAGAAAAAATTTTTCAACCTAATTCATAATTTGTTTATTTAATGTTTGTCAAAAAGAAGCTCCGTTTCTTCTCCTATATCCTGAATATACTTATATTTTCCCGTTATCGTGCAGCCGTCCTCCGTCATATCAATACTAACTTTTTCAGACAGTATTTCACAGTCCTTAAATTCTTCCTTTTTCTTTTTCTCCAGCTCTGCTTTTGCAAGTGCTTCAAGCTCCTTATCACTTATGGAAACCGTTTCTGTTTTAAAATAATCAAAGTGATTTTTAATGATACCAACAGGAAGCCTGTATGCATTGATAACAAGATATGTTTTGTCTGTTGTTTCTGCCGCATTCCCCATATCTTTCTGAACATAAAGCGGAATTTCCAATCCGAAAAGAAAAACAGATTTATAATCCTTGCTGTATGTTGAAATCCTTTCATCCTGATTACGGCTTATATTAACGGATATTTCATCATCAACCTCTGCAAAAACACTGCCGTAAGCGTGGGCATAATGATTTTTCTTGTCAACCTCACTTTCACGAACACCTGAAATCAGCAAATCTCCTGCTGTTACGGCTTCCCCCTCCTGTACTGCCGCCCAGCCGCCAAGCACCTCAAGTCGGACAATTACACCATCTTTCATCGCTTTCACATTCGTTGTTTTTTTCTTGTCTACGATATTCGGCTTATTTACTGTTTCATTGATTTCAATAGAAGCTGTTGAGCCGATTTTATTAATGGATATCCACGCAACATCTTCAAAATCTGCCATTATGGCAAGCTCAAGCTGTTCTTTATCCACGCTATCCCATCTTGTTCCTATTTTAAAGCCGTTTTTTGCAAGATAATCTACGATTTTAACCTCTGTAACTCTGTTATTCCCTGTAGCTGTTATGTTCCATACAAATCCGCCCATAAATGAAACGAAAAAGATAAGATAAACAATTCCAATAAAAAATCCCCATCTGTTATTCAGAGGAGAAAGCAGAAAAGGAACGCCCCTTCGTTTAAATATTTTTACCTTTCCGCCGTGTGAAAACGCAATTTTATGAAGAGCTTTATACGATTTCATTTTCACCTCTGCCGTTAATTCCTCATTTTTTACACATATATTTCTCAGATATATTCCCTGCTGATAGCAGTCATTAATAAAATCCTCACGGAAACCGCCTGTATAGCTGAATTTTACATATCCTAAAAGCCATCTGAAAAAATTAATCAGCATCTGAAAACTCCACACTCAAAATAGTTCCCTGCACAACAGCACCCTCTGTTGTTAACGAATTGATATGCAAATCATATCCTAAAAAGGTTACGGCCCTTTTTCCGATATTCAGCTTTATTTTTCCTGATGAATACTCAATAATTGATTTTAAGCCGTCCACAACACATTCAAAATTGCCTATCATTTCAAGGTGAGGCTCCCCCGTATAATATTCAATCGGAAAATCTGTAAACTCTCTTAACGATATTTTTTTCATAAAATCACCATTAATCTATATGATTTATATAGGTGGTAATATGAAGATTAAAAAAGAATTCATTGAACTTACAGCTTTGATTTCCATAGCAATTTTGCTTATAGCCTTTTCCGGTGATGCAAAAAGCGGTGCTCTGCACGGCTTAGAGATGTCTGCTGAGGTAGTTGTTCCGTCACTTCTGCCGCTTTTAATTATTTTTAATCTGCTGTCAAAAGCAGAAACAAAAAATTTTATTGAAAGAATTTTTGCTCCGTTTACAGAAAAAGTGCTTCGTCTGCCGAGAAGCACGAGCGGTGCAATTCTTTTCGGGCTTATCGGCGGATATCCAACAGGGGCATTATTAACCGAAGGTCTTTACATAAATGAAGATATAAACAGTGAAACTGCAAAACGGCTTTTAAGATTTAATGTGAATGGCGGAGCAGCATTTATCATTACAGCAACAGGAGCAGCCGTTTTAAAAAATGAAAAGGCTGGTATAATTCTTTTTGCTTCAACAACAATTTCCGCACTCCTTATTGCTTTTATATCTTCATTTCATTATAAAAAAATCAATTATCCCAACCCAAGTTTTTCCGCTGTTTCCTTTGGTGAAGCACTGAATAAAAGCACAGACAGTTCGGTTAAAGCCGTGCTTAACATAGCAGCATACATCGTTTTATTTTCGGCCATCAGCAATATCATACGTATACCTCAGCCGTTCACACCTGTTTTTGAAATAACAAACGGAATTGTTGAGCATTTTAGAATTTTCACTTTGCCCGAGCTTGCAGGTCTGCTTGCCTTTTCAGGCTTTTGCATTCATTTTCAGCTCTTATCCATTATCAAAAAAATAGGAATGGGCTATTTTGATTTTTTCATATGGCGAGTTATCCACGCCATTGTATCCTATGGCGTATGCTTTGTACTATTAAAAGTGTTTCCGACAGAAACGGCAGTTTTTTCAAATTTTTCCGATATAACAGCAGAGCCGATAAGCGTAAACACAGCACTTTCCGTGCTTATGATACTTGGCTGTGCCGTAATAATACTTGATATTGAGAGCAAAAAGAGAAAAATTTAGCACAAATTCGGTAAAATTCAACAAATTTTTGACAAAATTTTGTCAGGTTAGTTTCGACTAATTTTTCGGTTTTTTTATAGATTTCTATTAAATATTAATATATAATATGGAACGTACGAAAAAATCGTATAATATACATAGAAATGAGGACAAAAATGGAAACTCTTGCATTTGAAGGTACTCCTGAACAGGAAAAAGAGCTTAAGGCAGTTTTTAAGAAATATGAAAATGTGCCCGGCAGACTTATGCCTGTACTTCAGGATGCACAAGGTATTTACGGTTATCTTCCAATCGAGGTTCAACAAATGATTGCGGACGCACTTGAAATTTCCCTTTCAGAGGTTTACGGCGTTGCAACATTTTACAGCCAGTTCAGTCTTACTCCAAAGGGTCAGAATCAGATTTCTGTTTGCCTTGGAACTGCTTGCTATGTTAAGGGCGCAGACAAGGTGCTTGAAGAAATCGAAGATCAGCTTGGAATTAAGGCAGGAGAATGCACCGCTGACAGAAAATTCAGCATAGACACTTGCAGATGTGTTGGTGCTTGCGGACTTGCCCCTGTAATTATGATTAACGATAAGGTTTACGGCAAGGTTACTCCTGATCAGGTTAAAACCATTCTTGATGAATACAGAAATAAGGAAGAAGGTGCTGAATAATGACAATAGAAGAACTTAAAAAGATAAAAGACGAAAATCTTGATGTTGTTAAAGTTCGCCGCCTGATTGCTGAAGAAGGCGCAAAACTTGCTAAAAACACTGCTTACAGAAAGCAGGTGCTTGTTTGCGGAGGAACAGGTTGTACATCATCAAGCTCAATGCTTGTTATTGAAGCACTTGAAAAGGAACTTAAAGAAAAGGGCATTGACGATATTCTTGTTATCAAAACAGGATGCTTCGGTCTTTGTGCTTTAGGTCCTATTATGATTGTTTACCCTGAAGGCTCATTTTACAGCCAGGTAACAGCAGCAGAGGTGCCTGAAATTGTTGCAGGTCATCTTGTAGAAGGCGGAGAGCCTGTTAAAAAATATCTTTATTCAGAAACAGTTCACGAAGACGGATCAACAATTCCGCTTTCAGAAACTGCATTCTATAAAAAGCAAATGAGAATAACACTTCGCAACTGCGGTGTTATTGATCCTGAAAACATTAAAGAAGCTATTGCTTCTGATGCTTACTTTGCTCTTGCTAAGGTACTTACATCAATGACACCTCAGGATGTTATTGACGAGCTTCTTGCAGCAGGTCTTCGCGGAAGAGGCGGTGCAGGCTTCCCAACAGGACGTAAATGGGCATTTGCAATGGCTCAGGAAAACGATACAAAGTATGTTTGCTGTAATGCCGACGAAGGTGACCCTGGTGCATTTATGGACCGTTCTGTTTTAGAGGGTGACCCTCACGCAGTTATTGAAGCAATGGCTATTGCAGGATACACAATCGGCTCAAATCAGGGTTATGTTTATGTTCGTGCTGAATATCCTATCGCTGTTCAGAGACTTCAGATTGCTATTGATCAGGCAAGAGAATATGGTTTGCTCGGCAAAAATATTTTCGGCACTGATTTCAGCTTTGATATTGATATCCGTCTTGGTGCAGGTGCATTCGTATGCGGTGAGGAAACTGCACTTATGACATCTATTGAAGGCCACAGAGGTGAGCCTCGTCCACGTCCGCCATTCCCTGCAATCAAGGGTCTTTTCGGAAAACCAACTATTTTGAATAACGTTGAAACCTATGCAAATATTGCACCTATCATTCTTAAAGGTTCTGAATGGTATTCTTCTATCGGAACTGAGGGTTCAAAGGGTACAAAAGTATTTGCTCTCGGCGGTAAAATCAACAACGTTGGTCTTGTTGAAGTTCCTATGGGAACAACAATCCGTGAAATCGTTGAAGAAATCGGCGGCGGTATTCCAAACGGAAAGAAATTTAAGGCAGCACAGACAGGCGGCCCTTCAGGCGGATGTATCAGCGCTGATTACCTTGATGTACCTATCGATTATGACAACCTTATTCAGATTGGCTCAATGATGGGTTCAGGCGGTATGATTATTCTTGATGAAGATACCTGTATGGTTGATATTTCTAAATTCTATCTTGAATTCACAGTTGACGAAAGCTGCGGAAAATGTACACCTTGCCGTATCGGAACCAAGAAACTTCTTGATTACCTTACAAAGATTACTGACGGTAAGGGCGAAATGGAAGATCTTGATAAGATTCAGGAGCTTGCAAATCATATGAAATGCTCTTCTCTCTGTGCATTAGGACAGACAGCTGCTAACCCGATTCTTTCAACAATGAATGCTTTCGGTGATGAATATATCGCTCATATTAAAGATAAGAAATGCCCTGCAGGCGTTTGTAAGGCTCTTTTATCCTTCACAATTGATGCTGATAAATGCCGTGGTTGTACCCTTTGTGCAAGAAACTGCCCTGTTGGTGCTATCAGCGGTACTGTTAAAGAGCCTCATGTTATAGATGCTGATAAGTGCGTTAAGTGCGGACTTTGCGTAAGCAACTGCCACTTTAATGCGATTGAGAAAAGATAAGGAGGGACAATAATAATGGTAAATCTTAAAATTAACGGTATTCCCGTTCAGGCAGAAGAAGGCACCACTATTATTGAGGCTGCAAGGCAGGCTCATATCGATATTCCATCTCTCTGCTATCTTAAAGATATAAACTGTATCGGCTCATGCCGTGTTTGTGTTGTTGAGGTTAAGGGTGCAAGAGGTCTTGTTGCTTCCTGCGTTTATCCTGTTGCTGAAGGTCTTGAGGTATGGACAAATACACCTCAGGTTCGTCATTCAAGACGCACAACACTTGAGCTTTTACTTTCAGAACACCACAAGAAATGTCTTTCTTGCGTTCGTTCAAACAGATGTGAGCTTCAGAAGCTCTGTAAGGATTATGGTGTTGACGAAGACCGTTTCCCATCAACTGATGCGTTACAGCCTGTTGACACAACATCTCCTTACATCATCAGAGATAATAATAAATGTATTCACTGTATGAGATGCGTTGCTGCTTGTGAAAAGCAGAATATCGGCGTTATCGGTCCTCGTCAGAGAGGTCACAACAAGACGATCGGCTGTGCATTTGATATGCCGCTTGATCAGTGTGCATGCGTTGGCTGCGGTCAGTGTGTTGTTTCATGTCCTGTTGGTGCTCTTTATGAAAAGAACAATGTTGCTGATGTTTGGGCTGCAATCGGTGATCCTAATAAAAAGGTTGTTTTCTTTACCGCTCCTGCAATCCGTGCAACACTTGGTGAAGAATTCGATATGCCTATCGGCACAAATGTAGAAAAGAAACTTCCGGGTGCAATCAGAAGACTTGGTGCAGATGCTGCATTTGATATGGATGTTACAGCAGACCTTACAATTCTTGAAGAAGCAGCAGAGCTTGTTGACAGAATTAAAACAGGTAAGCCACTTCCAATGTTTACATCATGCTGCCCTGGTTGGGTTAAATTTGCAGAGCATTATTATCCTGAACTTTTACCTAACCTTTCATCCTGTAAATCTCCTCAGCAGATGTTTGGTGCTCTTCTTAAAACATATTATTGTGAGAAGAATGGTATTAATCCTGAGGATTTATATGTTGTTTCCGTTATTCCTTGTACTGCAAAGAAATTTGAAGTTATCAGAGAGGAAATGGCAGGCACTGTAGATGTTGCTCTTACAACAAGAGAACTTGGCCAGATGATTCAGGGTGCAGGTATCAACTTTGAAAGCCTTCCTGATGAAGAATTTGATGCTCCGTTTGAGGTTGCTTCAGGTGCAGGTGCTATCTTCGGTGCAACAGGCGGTGTTATGGAAGCTGCTCTTCGTACTGCTGCAAATATGCTTGACGGTGATTTCTCTGCTACTGATTTTGAAGAGGTTAGAGGAATTGAAGGTATCAGAGAAGCTACATACAATGTTGCAGGCGTTGAAATCAAGGTTGCTGTTACAAGCGGACTTGCAAATGCAACAAAGCTTTGCGATATGGTTAAGAACGGCGAAGCTCCTTATCAGTTTATTGAAATTATGGCTTGCCCTGGCGGCTGTATCAACGGCGGCGGTCAGCCTGTTCAGAAGGATGCAACAAGAAATACTGTTGATATTAAGGGCTTACGTGCAAAAGCACTTTATGACCTTGATGCTTCTATGGACCTTCGTAAATCACACGAATCTCCTGTTATCAAAATGATTTATGATGAATACTTCGGCGAACCAAACAGCGAAAAGGCTCACCACGTTCTTCATACAACATATACACCAAGAAGCAAATATTAATATAAAAAAAGAAACCACGAGCATAATGCTCGTGGTTTTTTTATTTAATTCTGTTAATTATGGAAGTCATTCGATAAATCAGGAAATGAAAATCCCATAATATAAATCCTTTCAAATTAAATCAATCGAAAATTACATCTTTATGCTTTTCAACATATTCTTCTAAACAATCACTTAATGATGGAGAAAAATTATAATAAGCCATATCTGTTTCAACCCAATAATCAGCTTCACCCTCTGCTACTGCTTTAAGATAATTATCAGCAATTTCTTTATATGAAACAGTTAAAATAGCTTCTGCTAATTCATTCGCATCTGTATCGGGATAACAATCCATATACCCGCTATAACCACCACTACCCATTTCTGCATCATACCAAAAGCAATGGACAGCTATTCTTTGAACCGATGATAAAGTTTCTATATCACGAAAACAAACTTCTTGTATAAACTTGTCCCAACGCAAATTTCTTTCAGTAATCATTCAAAATTCTCCTTATAAAGTTTAATCCTAAACAATTATTTTATCCTTGTGATTTTATTACCTTTAACAAGAAATGCTTTTTCGGCAACATCTATCATCGGTTTATCAAGCATCGTATCTGTATAAAATTCATCAATCTTACAATTCTTATATTTTTCAAGAAAAGTTTTTCTTTTATTTTCTTTGAAGTTGAGATATTCAACCTTTAGGGTTTCTCGATTGATGACAGAACAGATACAGTTTTTAACGCCAAGCCTTTTACAAGCCTCATCAATCAGCATATTAAAATTTGCTGTTATGATAACATCATCCGCCTGCGGTTGATACCACGGCTTGATTTTCTTCATATGACTATTCCAAAATTCCTGTACAAGCCTTTCCTTATCATCAAAGGAATTCATATAAAACGAGGAATAATTTTTAACTGCATCCTCCAAATCCTGCATTGTTGTTTTACCAAGTTTATATTTTAAAAGATTGAAAACAGCAAGCGGAACATACTTTGCAACCTTAGGGTTATATTTTATGCTGAACAAATAGAAATCAAAAACACTTTCCCCATTATAAATGGTATTATCAAAATCAAAAACACGCATAAAATTCACCTCAGTTGCCTAAAACTTATTTCGTTACAAGCTCCTTTAACAGAGCAGCCATCTCTCTTGTATGATATGTTAAAAAGGTATAGAATGCCGAATGACTGCACGAAGAATGAAAATCAAGCCCATTCTTATCACAAATCAGCTTTGCCCTATATTCATGAAATTCATTTGTAACGATAAGCACACTTTTTGAAAGACCATTTTCTTCTATAACAGTTTTTGAAAAAGCAATGTTTTCCCCTGTGCTTGTTGATTTATCCTCTTTATACAATCTGCTTTTATCAATACCCAAATCCACAAGCACATTTTCCATACACTGTGCTTCGCTTATATCCTCATCATAACCCTGTCCGCCCGAAAGAACAGCAACAGCATCAGGATTCTTTTCAAGATATTCAGCTGCCTTTTTACATCTGTTTCTAAGATATCTGCTTGGTTTCGTTCCATACACCTTACAGCCAAGCACAATAACCGTCTGCGCACCATCATCCACTTTATAATTCGCATACTTCGCCATATTAAAGGACAAAGGTGTAACAATAATCAAAAAAACAGCAAGCATTGCTGCAATAACTGCTCTTTTCCAACCAACAGGCAAAACATTATAAAATATGCCGAACGCAATCAGAAAAGCAGAAAATAGTATTCCCGCAATATTGCCTGCATTAAGAATACCGCTAACAAGCGGGGCAAGATACCACAAAAGAAGAACAATTCCAACAACGATTAAAAAGATTTTCAATACAGACTTTCCTTTACTTAACTTTTTCATACAAGCACCTCTCTATCACAGCCAATGCAATAATAATTGCCGCCATTACAAACGGAGTATAAAAACCCCAACGTGAAAAATCAATTATTCTTGCAATAAACGAGAGAGGAAACGGCAAAAGGATTAATGAAAGTATAATTCCTTTTTTGCCTGCTATTGCAATAATTTCACTTTTCGTATAGGACACACCAAGCCTTGTTACTCCAACGGCATAAACAAGCCCGCTTGCTATCATAGCAACAAGCGATACGGCAACAAACATAATTTCCCAATGGGTATAAAACAAAATCGGGAATGCCCATATGGAATAAATTTCCGTTATCGTGCCAAGCAGAGTTGCAAAAGCACCGAAGAAAATAGAAATAACATAACTGATTTTAAAGAAATTCAAAAGATTATCTTTATTTTCAACTTCAGTTACCTTAAAATCTACGGCTTCCTCTTTCGGCATTTTTTCACCTGCAAGAAGCTCGTCAACCGTAATACCAAGTGCCTCTGCAACAGACGGCAAAATGGTTATATCGGGAAAGCCGTCGCCATTTTCCCACTTAGATATGGTTCGGTTGCTTACATTTAATATTTCTGCAAGTTCAGCCTGCGTGTATTCCTTTTCTTTTCTTAATGCGGCAATAAAACTGCCTATTTTTTTTGAATTCACACAATCACCTCTCACACAAATATTAACCTGAATATGCATTCTGCTTCAACGAATTTTCAATGGAATATATCCACGGAAAGTGGAATTTACTGCATAAAAAGAAATTTTACTGCAATAAAAAGAAATTATCATACACTATCTAAAAAACAAACCAATTAACAATTTCTTTTTATTGATTACTTGTTATTATTTTACTAAACTTTTTAAAAGTGCAATTTCCTTTGCATAGCCATCAAGCTCATTCGGCGTTTCAAGGAACATAGGAAGATTTTTTAAATACTTATGATTTACGATTCGTTCAAACGCTTCTGTTCCGATATATCCCTCACCGATTTTTTCATGGCGATCCTTATGAGATGCCAAAGGATTTTTACTGTCATTGATATGAAGTGCTTTCAGCCTGTCTATTCCGATTACTCTGTCAAACTCTTCAAGCACACTATCTAAATCATTTACAATATCATAACCGCCGTCGTGAACATGGCAGGTATCAAGACAAACACCCATTTTATCCTTTAATTCAACGCCGTCTATAATCGCCCTAAGCTCTTCAAAATTTCTGCCAACCTCAGAGCCTTTGCCTGCCATTGTTTCAAGAAGAACAGTTGTGGTCATATCCTCAAAAAGAACTTTATTCAGCGTTTCACAGATAAGGTTTACCCCAACCTCTGCACCCTGCCCAACATGCGAACCCGGATGAAAGTTATAAAGCATATTGGGTGTGTATTCCATTCTTTTTAAATCATCGGCAAAGGTTTCAAGTGCAAATCTTCTTGTATCCGGATTTGCAGAACAGCAATTTAAAGTATATGGTGCGTGAGCAAGAATTGTTCCGAAATGCACCTCTTTTGATTTTTCAAGAAAGGTTTTTATATCATTTTCATCTATATCCTTTGCTTTGCCGCCTCTTGGATTTCTTGTGAAAAACTGAAATGTGTTTGCACCAATTGAAAGTGCTTCTTCAAGCATATGGGTATATCCCTTGGAGGCACTTAAGTGAGCACCTATAATCATTTTTTATCTGCTCCATTCTTTAAAATCTCTTCATCTGCCTTGCCGCTCATAATATATTCAAGCAAATCAGCAACGCAGCCATCATTACAATGGCAGGCTTCAAATTTGCAAAGATTATGAATAGCCTTTGGTGCCTGACCTGCACAAGCAGGAAGACCAACCGTTTTCAGCATATCCCAATCATTATAATAATCACCAATTGCGGCAACGTGGCTTTTTTCAATTCCAATCATATCTGCAAGTTGCATAATTGCAGTGCCTTTATGCGTATTTCTTGCAAGCATTTCCATCGTCCACAAGGAAGATGCCATAAAGTTTACCTTATGTCTTACATCTGAGCGGTCAATAAGCCTTCTTAAGGAATTGATTGTTGGCGGAAGTCCCCAAAAAATAACCTTCATCCAGCCCTCTTTCGGAACGGCATCAATATTGGTTACTTCATAATGGTCTTTATCAATAATAACTGTACCTCTTCCCAAAAAGCCCTTTCTTACCACATAAACATAATCATCAAAATAAATGCCGATATCAAGGCTTTTGAATGCTTCGCTGTATTCACACATAATTTTGCGAACAAATTCCTGACCCTCTTCACCTATTGTTGAACGCCAAAGCATTTCTTTTTTATTAAAATCATAAATTCCCGAACCATTTAAAACGATTGCAGGCTGATTAGGTGTTATTCTGTCATAATTACGTTTAAGGCTTGAAGTTAATCTGCCTGAAGCAAGTGTAAAATTTCCGCCAGCTTCGGTAAATCTTTTAATTGCTTCATAATTTCTTTTTGGAAGTTTTCTTATTTTATTATTCAATGTTCCATCTATATCTGAAACAACAAGCCATTTTTCAAATGTTTTATCCATACATTCGCTCCTTTCCAAATAGATTGAATTATTTTATTTCTGTGTGTTATTAAGTTTTCTTAAAAATGCAGTAAAATAATCGGGAAGCTCACTTTCAAATGCAAGCCATTTGTTTGTTCTTGGATGAACAAAGCCGATATGCTTTGCGTGAAGGCACTGCCCGTTTAATCCCTTTTGCACCTTTTTCGGTCCGTAAACCTCATCACCTGCAACGGGATGGCCAATATATGCCATATGCACTCTGATCTGATGGGTTCTGCCTGTTTCAAGAATACAACGTATATGCGTGAAATTTCCAAAACGCTGTATAACCTCATAATGCGTAACCGCATTTTTGGAATTCTTATAAGTAACAGACATTTTTTTTCGTTCTTTTGGATGCCTGCCTATCGGCTGATTAACAGTTCCGCTGTCTTCACTTATATTACCGTGCACAATGCATTCATATGCTCTTTCAAATGAATGCTCTTTTATCTGCTCTGCAAGATGAATATGAGCCATATCATTTTTGGCAACAATCAGAAGACCTGATGTGTCTTTATCAATTCTATGGACAATGCCGGGACGGATAACTCCGTTTATACCGCTTAAACTATCCTTGCAATGATAAAGAAGTGCATTAACAAGCGTGCCCTCATAATTCCCTGCGGCGGGATGAACAACCATTCCTTTTGGTTTATTTACAACAAGCAAATCATTATCTTCATAAACGATATCAAGCGGTATATTTTCGGGCAGTGTTTCAAGCGGCTTCGCTTCGGGAATGATAACAGATATTTTATCATTTTCTTTGCACTTATAGTTTTTTGAAACAATATTTCCATTTACCCACACTGTTTCATCATCAATCAGCTTGGCGGCGGCAGAGCGGGAAAATCTTTCAATTTTATCACTTAAAAACTTATCTATTCTTGCGCCCTTATCTTCGGCAGAAACAGTTAAAATCAAAGCATCACTCATCTTTATTCTCCTTTTTAAACACATCAAGAATAAGATATAAAAACAACGCGCCTGCTCCGAGCGTTACCGCGCAATCCGCAATATTAAAAATTGCAAAATGCATAAAGGTTGGCTCAATAAAATCAATAACAAAGCCGTTAAATGCTCTATCTATAAGATTTCCGATACCGCCTGCAATAATTACTCCAATGCTCCAATAAAGCCACAGAGATTTGCATTTATCCGAAAAAATATACCACATTGCAGCAACGCACGCAATTATCGTTATAGCAATAAAAATCCATCTTGCACCGCTGAAAAGGGAAAATGCCATTCCTGTATTTTCAGCATAACGAAATTGTGCAATTCCTTTTATAAATTGCACCGCTTCACCGTCAGAAAGATATTTTTGAGCAAAAAATTTAGTTATCTGATCAAATGCAGTTATAAGGATTATCATTATAATGCACCATATATGCTTTTTTCTGTGCAAAAATATCCCTCCGATACAATATAAGGGGCAGATTTGTTTCTGCCCCTTTTGAAATTTTTATTAAATAAAACGTATTATTTTTCCATTTCAGCAATAACTGCNGCACAATGTGAGCAAAGCTCAGGATGATTTGCATCTTCACCAACTGTTGTTGAGAATTTCCAGCAGCGTTCACACTTTTCACCGTCTGCCTTTGANACAGAAACAGTTAAGCCTTCAACATCNCCTGCAAAGNNCTGTGCNTCCTTAACAACCTCAACANCTGAGGTNATGAAGATTTCAGGAAGCTCTGCTTCAACAGCCTTAAGGAAATCGTAAAGCTCNCCNTCTGCACCAAGAACAACCTTAGCTTCAAGAGATTTACCAATTGTCTTTTCATTTCTTGCAAGCTCAAGTGCTTTCTGAACATCAACACGAACAGCGTGGATTTTCTCCCACTTATCCATAAATGCTTCNTCTGTTTCAATGAAATCAGCATTTGGAATTTCATTGAATAAAGGAGAAGCNGTNTTTCTTGATTTATCATGCGGCATAAACTTCCAGATTTCATCAGCAGTGAAAGCAAGAATAGGTGTTAAAAGAAGCGTGANNGCATCAAGAATTTTATAAAGAACAGTCTGNGCNGCACGGCGTGTTGCTGATGTAGGAACAGAAGTNTAAAGTCTGTCCTTAAGTACATCAAANTANAAATTACTCATATCAACAACGCAGAAATTATGAATNGAATGNGCAGCAGTGTGATACTCATAAATCTCATAACCNTTGCGTGCTGTTTCAATAACCTTATCCAGCTTCATAAGAGCATACTTATCAAGCTCTTCNAGNTTATCATTTTCAACCATATCTGTATCCGGATTGAAATCATAAAGGTTACCNAGACAGAAACGAGCTGTGTTTCTGATTTTTCTGTAATTATCAGAAAGCTGNTTTAAGATTTCNGGGCTGATACGAATATCTGCNTGATAATCNGATGAAGCAACCCAAAGACGAAGAATATCNGCACCNTACTGATCAATAATATCCTGAGGATCTACACCGTTTCCAAGAGATTTGGACATCTTTTTGCCCTCTCCGTCAACAGTCCAGCCGTGGGTAACAATCTGCTTATAAGGAGCAGCACCGCCGCCTGCAACAGATGTAAGAAGAGAAGACTGGAACCANCCTCTGTACTGATCGGCACCCTCAAGATAAACATCAGCAGGCACTTTAAGATAATCTCTCTTTTTGCAAACTGCNGCATGNGATGANCCNGAATCAAACCAAACATCCATAATATCTGTTTCCTTNTCAAAGCCCTTTGCTTCACCGCAATGAGGACATTTGAAGCCTTCNGGAAGGAAATATTCAGCATCATTAGCAAACCAAGCATCNGAGCCTTCCTTACCNAANATTTCGGAAACCTTCATCATAACATCATTATCAATGATTTCTTTTCCGCATTCTTTACAATATACAACAGGGATAGGAACGCCCCATTTTCTNTGACGGGAAATNCACCAATCTGCACGTTCCTTAACCATAGACTGNANTCTNTCCTTACCCCATTCAGGGAACCACTTAACATCTTCTGAAGCCTTTACTGCNGCATCCTTGAAATCATCNACAGAGCAGAACCACTGTGANGTTGCNCGGAAAATAACAGGCTTATGACATCTCCAGCAATGCGGATACTGGTGAANAATTTTCTGAAGAGCAAAAAGATTGCCTGTTTCTTCAAGATGCTGAGCGATAGGTTTATTTGCTTCCTCAGTTGAAAGNCCTGCAAATTCNCCTGCNTCCTCTGTTAAATGNCCTGTTGCATCAACAGGAACGATAACAGGAATTTCNGGATAATTCTTACATACAACAAAGTCTTCAACACCATGACCCGGAGCAGTATGAACGCAACCNGTACCGCTTTCAAGNGTTACGTGGTCACCAACAATAACAAGAGAAGTNCGGTCAATAAACGGNTGCTGACATTTCATATATTCAAGCTCTGAACCCTTGATAATTCCGCAGATTTCATAATCTGCTTCACCNCTTGCTTCCATAGCAGAAGCAACAAGATCNGTAGCCATAACATAATATTCATCCTTGCTNTTAACAAGTGANTATTCAAAATCAGGGCCAACACAGATTGCAACGTTTGCAGGAAGTGTCCACGTTGTTGTTGTCCAGATAACGAAATATGTTTTAGNAAGNTCTGCTCCCATAGCTGAAAGCAAGCCCTTATCATCCGTTACATTAAATTTNACATAGATNGAATGGCANGGATCTTCGCCGTATTCNATTTCTGCTTCCGCAAGAGCAGTGTTACAATCAGCACACCAATAAACAGGNTTTAANCCTTTATAGATATATCCCTTTGAAGCCATTGAAGCGAACACCTTAATCTGTTCTTCTTCAAAATCATTTGTTAATGTGATATAAGGATTATCCCATTCAGCAATAATACCAAGACGCTTGAAGCCCTCACGCTGTAAATCAACATAGCTGAGTGCNGTTTCACGGCAGATTTTTCTAAGCTCTAAATCAGAAATATTTGTTTCAGCAGAGATATTAGCNGCNTTTCTTGCCTTAAGCTCTGTTGGAAGACCGTGCGTATCCCAACCGGGAACAAACGGAGACTTAAAGCCNGTCATATTCTTATATCTTACAACAAAATCNTTAAGTGTTTTATTNAGTGCATGACCGATATGGATAGGGCCGTTTGCATATGGAGGGCCATCGTGAAGAACGAATAANGGCTTATCCTTNTTTACTTCCATAAGCTGTTTGTACTGGTCATTCTCATACCANGTTTTAAGAATTTCAGGCTCACGCTGAGGCAAAGAAGCTCTCATCGGNAAGTCTGTTTTCATCATATTTAAAGTATCTTTATAGTCCATTACAGAAATCTCCTTAACGCCGAATAACACGGCATTTTTTATTTAATTATTTTTTNTTTTTCTTTTTAAAGAAGCCACGAAATTTTAATTCATCATCATCCTCTTCAAAATCCTCNGGAGGAATAAGGCTTATTTTTTCAGTTGTTCTTCCCTCTGCTTTTACATTGAAGAATGTTTCAAAAGGAAGCTCTTCTTCATTGTTTTCTGCTGTTTCNGCAGGCTGTTCCATTTCNGGCTCTTCTGTAATTTCAGTTACAGGGTGGCCTTCAACAGGTGTAATTTCATCCTTGCTGAANGCATCAATTGCTTTATCAAGATTAACATCAATGATAGANGGCTCTTTCGTTTCAGNTTCGGAAATATCNTCTACCTCTGCATCCTTAACTGAAATAACNGGAGNTTCCTCNGCTTCTTTTACAGNCTCTTCNNCTGTTTCTTCAACAGCTTNCTGTGTTTCTTCTGCAACAGGTTCTTCTGCCTGAGCAGGNGCNTCTTCNGAANNNNCCTCNGTATTTACAGNNTCTTCCTTAACTTCTTCTTTCTCTGTTTCAGTTNNTTCTNCAGGTGCTTCAACCTCTTCNGCAGGAGCTTCTTCAACAGGTGTTTCTTCATCTGCNGTTGCAGTTTNAACAAGCTCATCNACATTGCTGTATTTAATTTCAACTTCCTTAAGCTTTTCAACAGCNAATGATTTTGCAGNTTCNGNNGAAGAATCCATCATACCTTTCACTTTTTCAAGCTGAGCTTCATAAAGTGAAATAAGGCTTGCCTTGAAGCTNTCTGATTCCTCTTTAAGCTTTGACACAAGCTGCTCATGATATTCNTTTTCNGCCTTTGCCTTAACAATAAGATCATCNGAAAGATTTTTNGTTTGTTTAAACATATCCTGAACAGCAGTTTTTGCATTGCTTAAAATGCTGCCTGCTTTCTTTTCAGCTTCCGCAGCAATTTCNTTTGCAACGGCTGTTTTTTCCTTNGTAAGATTNGCAACATAATCTCTTGCTTCTGAGATAAGNTTTTCNGCTTCTGCCTTTGCATTTTCAACTGTTTTTTTAGCAGTTTCCTCTGTTTCGGCTTTAAGGCTGTCTGCCTTATCCTGTGCTTTCTTTGAAATTTCATTTGCCGTTTTCTGNGCAGAAATAATTGCTTCTTTAATAGAATCCTCTTCTTCTCTGTATTCAACAATTTTATTTGCAAGAATTTCCATTTTTCTTTGAAGCTCTTTATTNTCTGCATAAATNGNNGCATATGAATCTGCNATTTCATTCAGAAAAGCATTTGTTTCATCAATATCATAACCATGTGTTGAGGTTGCAAGCTGCTTTTCCTTAATCTGATTCGGTGTAATCATATTCTTCNCCTCCAAAAATATTACATAAACATTCCGTTATGTTCAAGTTCATCAAGTATATCATCACCAAGCACATCAACATTATAAGGAGTTATAATATATGTACTGTTTGCAACTCTTTTGATAGAGCCTTCATCTGCATACGCACANCCGCTTAAGAAATCAAGNAGTCTTCTTGCNATATCACGGTTTGTTGATTCAAGATTNAGCACAACCGTTCTTTTTGATTTAAGATTATCTGCNATGCTTGGAGCATCACTGAACTGTTCCGGCTTAACAAGAACNACCTGNACCTGAGCNGTTGTATGAATATTAACAACCTTATCNGAATCCGAACGAAACGGACGGAACTTTTCTGCTTTTTCCTCCTTAGGAACTTTCACATTNCGTGATGAGCTGCTGCTTCTCCTTGCCGGTTTTGGCGGCATATCAAAATCAGAGGAATTATCATCATAAAAATCATCAAAATCATCCTCGGGTCTTTCCTTAAAAATATCAGCAAACTTATCCATNAAACCCATAACCATATCCTCCTAAAAATANTTTCTTGNGCCAAAGATGGCAGAGCCAACTCTAACTATATTTGAGCCTTCGGAAACNGCGGCTTCATAATCTCCGCTCATTCCCATAGACAGAATTTCCATATCTACATTATCTATTTTTTTATCTTTAATGTCAATGAAATATTGNTTCATTTGAGCAAAATATCGTCTTGCTTCATCATTGCTNTCACAAATCGGCGGAATCGTCATCAGNCCTTTGATTTTTATTCCCGAAAGCTCTGAAATTTCATAAAGTGCTTCCTCAAGNNCCTCAGCAAAAATTCCGCTTTTGCTTTCTTCCTTTCCGATATTNACTTCAACAAGGCAAGNTGTTTCTATNCCCTTTGAAACAGATACCTTTGCNATTTCCTTTGCAAGNTTCAATGANGAAACAGATTCTATCATATCAACCTCNCCNACAATCTGGCGAACCTTATTCGTTTGAAGATGACCAATCAGGTGGCGTTCNACACCNTTTAAATTNAGNTCATCNCTTTTTCCAAGATATTCCTGAACTCTGTTTTCCCCNATTAAATCAGCACCAAGCTCAAGTNCCTTATTTATGTATGGCGGCTCAACCGTTTTCGTTACACACATAAGGCGAACATCATTTTCATCCCTGCCTGCCTTAATNGCACTTTCCTTAACACTGTTAAGCACTCNTTTATAATTTTCCTCAACAGACTTAAGTCTGCCNNCATCAAGCAAAAACTCTTCCGTCATAAACATCCCTTCCNCGAATAATNATTTTATCATAAAGCTTGATNCCGTTATTNATATCGGGATCATCATAGCTTAAAATAACATAGTCATCNCCTGTATAAAGTATATCTGCCCTACGCCATTTTGCAATGTTNGAAACAAGNGCATAAACACCCTTTTCNCCTTCNTTATCATGAACAGCAGATTTNTTAACCTTAATNCCTGTATAACCCTTTACTCGNATTTCAATATCTTCAAGACGCATNGATGAAATNTTTTTATCCATTTCATTGCAGGCAAGAATAAGCAGNGTCTGATCTGCACTTAATGCAACATCTGCACCCTTAATCACAGTGCATTTCANCTCTGTATCTGTTGATTTTACAACAACCTGCGTGTTGTATCCATCACGCAGACCNGCAACCTCTTCAGCATCTACAACACAGGCAAAATACCAAACAAAGCTTTTTATAACCTTTCCGCCGTTCGTTACNCTNCCCTTTGCTGNNGTNGCATTCTGAAGGCATTGNNTAAAATCCTCTATGCTCATATCCTTAANCTTGCTGTAATTNAACATATTTTCACAGCCATCGGTATATTTTGAATAAAAGCCNGCTTTATCNGCAGTTACATATCCTGTTGGCTTACAGGANGAAATATCNANCTGCGAAAGNTTTCCCTCTATATCGGATAAAACCTGTGAAAAATCAACNGCTTCTCCAACAAGGATTTCNCTTCGTGTTAAAACATCATTAACATCAAGNGCACAATTATCANCNGCNTTNATATCATTTCTGCCTGCTGCACGTATNNATNTATTTACATCTGNTAAAATATTTCTTTCAAGAAGCTGAATATCAGCAACATTGCCAACGGCTGTNTTTTCCAAATCCGTATAATANTTATGCTTNTCTTCAAGATCAAGGAANCGTGAATATCTTTCTGCATTTTCNGCNGAGGAGAACAGCATAGCAATTTCTCCGCCTGTATTCACCTTTTCNCCNTCTGCAACAGCNGGAATACTGATTCCGCTAAGCCCCTCAACCGCTTTTTCATCACGNATAACAACTGCNCTTGTNTCNATCGTNTCATAAACAGTTGTTGCCANNGCAACCTGCGTTTCAAGNCNNACACTTAAAACGCTTACNCATTCTCCNATAACAAAGCCNGCAATNAACAGAATGATAACAGCTATTAAAATTTTCTGCTTAANGCTTTTAGAAAGCTTCCTTTTTGTTTCAGCCATTTTTTAAAAATTCCCTACTTTTATCAACTGCTGTTTTGACAATATCCGTTTCTTCATCGGCATAAAGCCAAACTGCATTTTCTCTTTTTTTAAACCACGTAATCTGCCTTTTGGCATAATGGCGGGTTTCCTGCTTTAATTTATCAAGTGCTTCATCAAGACTTANACTGCCGTTAAAATATGGCACNANCTCTTTATGACCTATTGCCTGNGCAGAAGTTTTACCGCCGTTTTCAAGGCATTTTTTTGCTTCATCAACAAGGCCGTTTTGAGCCATAATATCAACACGCCTGTTTATTCTTTCATAAAGACACTCTCTGTTTTTAAAGCCTATAACAAAATACAAAACATCATAAGGGCTTTCCTCAAGCCTTGAATTTTCATTCTGAACACTTTTTGTATTGCCCGAAGAATAATAGATTTCAAGCGCCCTTACAACTCTTGTTTTATTATTTTTATGTATATTTTCTGCTGCTTTCGGATCTATTTTTACAAGCTCCTCATAAAGCGCATCGTTGCTTTTTTTCATAAGCTCTTCACGCAGCTTAAAATCTGTTTCTGTTTGTGTAAATTTAATATTATCCACAAAGCTGTTTATAAACAGCCCTGTTCCGCCCACGATAACAGGCACTTTATTTCTGCCCGAAATATCATCAACTGCCGCCTTTGCATATTTGCAGAAATCGGATACGGAAAACATTTCATTTCTATCCAAAAATTCAACAAGATGATGCAAAACTTCGTTTCTTTCGCTTTCCGTTGGAGCGGCTGTTGCAATACTCATATCTTTATAAACCTGCATTGAATCAGCTGAAATGATTTCACCGCCGACAGCCTTTGCAATTTCAATACCAAGGCTTGTTTTTCCGCTTGCAGTAGGCCCTGCAACAACAATCAATTTTGTTTTCATCATTGTATTCTTCCAAACTGCTTTTCAAGTTCATATCTTGATATTTTTATCATAACAGGTCTGCCGTGCGGACAATAGCGGATATTCGGCATAGAAAGCAGCTTTTCAACAAAAAGTTCTCTTTCCTTTTCAGATGTATAATCGCCGCCCTTAACTGCACTGCGGCAGGCTGTTGAATGAAAAATCCAATCCATTTTATCAGGCTCTATATCTGTTTTATGTTCAAGCAGCTTTAAAAAAAAAAAAAAAATCAA
>JAAVHU010000034.1 GCA_014799585.1 Clostridiales bacterium
CGCAAGTATTCACCGAGATTTATTAATTTAATCTGAACAAAATTAGTTCATTTAAACTGCTTTGCACTAAAAAATATGAGATATGGATAAAATGCAAGGCATAAATTATAGGGCGGGCTACCGCCCTCACTATGATTTTAACGCAGCAGTTTGCCATACTCTCCATATTTTTTAGCAATTATTCTTTATGTAGGGTACCCCTAATGGGAAGCTGAAACAGATGAATCACCTGTCAAAACCTTTTCAACCGGCTTTTTAAGTTTATTGTTGAAAAATTTAACAACAACACCTGTTAATAACGCAGAAATAATTGTTCCCTCTCTTGTGCCGACAATCGTAAAATCAAAAAATATAAGCGAAAGCACAATAGCAGTGATAACACACATAACATCAAAGCCGATTTTTATATTTCCGAAATTTCTATGAAAGGTTTCCGAAATTGCCTTAACAAACGCTTCGCCCGAATTCATAATCACATTTGCAATAACGGAAAGAGAGATGCCGAAAGAAAGAATAACAATTCCGATAATAACCATCAAAAGGCGAACAGGATAGGTGTTTACCGGAATGAAAGACACAAGCCACATTCCGAAATCCGTAAACCAACCAAACAAAAACGAAAGAGGAATCTGCAAAAGCTGTATCAGTTCAAATTTTTTGCGAAGCAGAATAACCTGCCCTAAGATAAGAACACAGTTCCATATAATAAGCCAGCTTCCCAATGAAAGTGCCGAAAACTTACAACTTAAAACGTTTGCAACAGAAGATATCGGCGAAACACCAAGCTCTGCACACTTCGTAAACGCAACCCCAACAGCAGAGAAAAACAAACTTATAATAAATAATATGTATCTTTTAGCAATTTCTGTTTTATGCATACAACCCAACTCCTTTTTAAGTTAAAACTATTATATTACGAACTTATCAGCTGTCAATTACATCAAAAAAATTTTGTTGGATTGTATATTTATTTGTTTTTTTTATTTTTGTACTCTTTGTAATTATAAAAAATAACAACTATACATTTGTACGACTGTTATTTGGTCGAAGCAAAACACAACCTACTATACAAAAAATTTCAAAACTGTTGAATCGGATAATGAAATCAGGAATTTTACATATTACAATCGTTATTTCTTACAAAATGTTGCTTAAATGTCAAATATTATTTTCAAGCACATTTTGAAATATTTTCTCATCTTCCTCAATTTTTTGTGTAACTTTTTCAATATCATCATTATTATGTAAAATATTGATTCTCTCATAACAATTCGGGCACAAAGCAGCAATGTTTTTGTAATTGTCATAACCCGCTTTGGATAATGGAACAAGATGATAAGTTTTCAAAAACGGTTTGCCATTTGCGTAAAATGGTGCAACATTTCCACACAGCTGACATTGGCCTTTAGCTCTTCGCTTTGCATATTCCCGAACATATGGATTATACTCATATGTTTTTGTTCTTGTTATTCGTGAACGTGGGATACCATCAAATTCCGTTACCTTTTTTCTTAACGCGATATCTGAAATATTTTGCGATGCATTACT
Source organism: Clostridiales bacterium (assembly GCA_014799585.1). Taxonomy (GTDB): domain Bacteria; phylum Bacillota; class Clostridia; order Oscillospirales; family Acutalibacteraceae; genus Eubacterium_R. The sequence continues at coordinate 1,549 of JAAVHU010000034.1, forward strand.
TATATATTTTTGCTCATCATTTATAAATGATTCTTCTAAAAAATTATCACCTATGAGCTTTAATGGAAATTTCCAAACTTGTCTCTTATTTCCTGAAAAATCATCTTCCTCCTTTTGGAAAGGAGTTCCGGCAAGTTTTACAATACCACGATACATATATTTCTTGCTACTAAACACTTCAAATAAATGAACTATTACTCCATTACGATTTGACTCATTTAATGTTTTGTTTTGAGCATATTCTATATCCTGATTTCCTTCCATGCCCATGCCTGTATAAAAGAATGTGTTGCCTTGCCAATAATCTAAATACGCATTATTAGGATCGTCATGATGAGATGTCAGCACAAGTGCTCCTGTAGAATGAGAACGCCTCATACCCCCTTGCGTGCTACATTTAAATATCAGAGCAATTTCTTCATTAGAATATTCTTTTCCTATTTCCAGTTTAGTTACAAGTGCATTTTTTCGTTTTTCTATAAATTCTACAACCTCGTTCAGATTGAATAATTTTTTTCTTGTTCCAACTTGTTCATAAGGCAACCCTTCATCAATTAAACGATATAAAGTTGCTCTTGCAATCCCTGTTTGATTTAAAATCTCTTTTACTGTTAATAAATCTTTCATGTTTTTTGTCTCCTTGTTTTGATTTATTTGTATCATTATTTTGACTTGTTTGTCTCTCTATTTTGTATCATACCGTATTTTTTGATAATTGTCAATACCTTTTTGAAAAATAGCAAAGTGTGTTTTCTTGGTGTGATTTTTCTGCTTTTTGTGTGACACAAAATGTGATTTCTTCTGCAAATTCTGCCTACACTGCACAGAATTTCTTAATAAAAACAAAAGACTCACAATCTGAGGCAAAATTTCCTCAAAATGTGAGTCAAATGGTCGAGGTGAACCGCAACCTATCATACTCACAACAAATAATTTGTTTGCGAATAATCGGCAGTAGTTGCAAGGGTAAAGAAAATTGTTGATTTCTCACTAAAAAACTTCTTCATCAATGAATCAATTCAAAAAAATACAGAAACATAGAAAAGTCAAGGGAAAAATCGTACCTCAAATGGCACGAGTGACTACCCAATAAAGATAACCAATCTCTCAAGTATTTTTTCTTTTCCTTGTTCTCTCTCCAAAAAAGTGTGTTTTTGTGTTTTCTTGCAACTGAACTGTTCCCCTCAATCAAATACATATTATATATATGATGATAAGCACTATACAGATAGATAATTCTGTATAGTGCTTTTTGTCATTTATTGTAGCTTATGGGAAAAATGCGTGGAATTTTGCAGAAGATATTTCCAAACCATCAATTTATAATGTAAGGAGGTTACAAAGTGGGTGATTAATATTGATAAAAAACATATGAAAAGTAGCACTCTAAATGGAGTATATGAAACAATAAGTGAACTTATCGGTTTTGATAATGCAGTAAAACTATATGAAAACTTTCGAGGAAACCAAGTTAATTTCCCACAAAAATTGTTTTCAAAAGAGTTTGTACTACAGGAAGCCATCAAGGCTTATGACGGAACATCAAAATCAATAAACAGAATTGCTACAAAATATAATTATTCAGAACGAACAATTCGTGACTGGATAAAAGAACAATTAGACGAAATCTTAGAAAAGGAGAAATAAAAATGGATAATAAAGAAGATAATCTCGATTTAGGTGAATTAAGCAACTTAGAAATAGCTATGATTAAAAAATTTAGGTCAATATCTGAGGACGACAAAGAACGAATAATGAAGGATTTGGAAAATAACACATTGAATAAAGAAGATAGCCTCAACTTAAACGAATTTACTTTTGAAAATTTTGTTGTTGGACCAAGTAACAGATTTGCATACCGAGCATCCATAGAAGTTGTGAATAATCTGTTAGGCTCTGTCAATACCGAAAACACTTTCAGCAACTATAACCCACTTCTGATTTACGGAGAAAAAGGAGTAGGCAAAACGCATTTACTCAATGCAATCAGGAATGCAATCAAGACCAACAAACCTAATCTTCAAATTGCTTTTGTTGATGAAAACAATCCTATCAGTGAAGTATCAACAGATGCAGATGTTCTTTTGGGTGATGATGTTCAATTATATATGAATGATGAATTTTTCAATATATACAATTCTTTTATTGAAAATAATAAACAAGTTGTACTTACAGCTGATAAAACATATTCTCAGTTTGTTGATGGATTGATGGTTGATATTAAGCCGCTTACTATAGCCGAAAAAATTGCGAATGAAATCGAAAAATGTGAGGGTATTTCATCATACGATTTATTCAGAAAAACAAAAAAGGCGAATATTGTTCACGCAAAGCGTATTGCTATTTATATGATGCGTGAAATAACCAACAGCACATATGAGGTTGTCGGTGATACTTTCGGCTTAAATTATTCGACAGTTATTTTTCTCTATAATGAATTAGTTAAGGAAATGGAATCCGACTCCGAGCTAAAAAAAAGAATTGAGAATATGATTGATAATATCAAAAGCAAGGAAAACAAACAGCTTTAATCAAAATACATTAAGATTTATTTTTTAATAACTTATTAAGAAAAGAGGACTAACAATGGATATAAAAAACAATAACGGAATCGTAGATAAATTTAGATTTTCTACTTTACAAGATTACATTGAAAAAATCTTGAAAATAAAAACAAAATATGATTTACCGAGTATTACATTTAATATTGATAATGATACAGATATTGAATTTGATGATGAAAACGGAGCTTGTTACATCCTAATAAAACAAGATAAGATAGTAAAATATTCATATAACCATTCATTCAATAATATCAAAGTAACTTTCACAGCAGGTGCAGCAAATAATGCAGTTTATTTTGTGACAGAAAATAAAAGCTATAGAAATAAAGAAACAATCCAAGATTTAGAGCTTAAATTAAAAAAATACATTCCTACCCTCGAAGATGAATTGTACTCTAAAAAGAACAATGGAATATTTTATGATATATATTGTCAATTAAACTCCATTGAATCAATTCGTAAGAAATATGATATAAAACCAAATAAAAACGAAGAATTAACAATTCCTGTAAATGATAAAATCTGTTTATTATATGCACAAGATACAATATTAAAGCATTTAATAAAACATTTAAAACCAAACGCTATTATTGGTTTGTAGTTATCAATAACCATCCCGTGCTTGAACATCTCGGTAGTTCCGTTTATTCTTATACGAAAAATAAAGAAGTAAATTCAAAAGAATATGTTGACAAAATATCTAAAGCAATTACTGCGGCTATGCCTGAAATAGAAAAATATTTTTCAGATATATCAAAAGAAAAATACGGTTTAGAATAATTTATTAACAATATATCAAAACATTTTATGCTTGGAGTATCTAATTATGAATATCAGCCAAATTGAAAAAGAAATCGAAGAATTAAAAAATTCAAAAGATGATTTTGAACAAAAATTATCTAAAGAATTTGAACAATACAGAGAAGTAAAAATGAATTCTTTACAAGATATGCTCAATGTCTATGAAAACATTTTAAATACTTCTAACGAAATATGTAATAAAACTTGCTCAAATATCAAACTATATAATTCTTTGATTGACGAAAACAGCACAAGAAAATTTAATAAAATTCAAAAGGAATTCCGTGAAAGTTATTTTGAATTAAAAAAGCATATTGCTGTTCTTTCAAGCGGTATTCAAGGCGAAAAAGATACTTTGAAAGCTTTAGAATTGTATAATGATGAAATAGAAATTTTACAATCACTATGCACAAGAATTGGTGATTATATTTATGAACACGATTTTATTGTAATAAATGAATATGGTATTTTTTCTATTGAAGTTAAAAACAACTCAAACCATAATGTGTACATATCTGAACAAGGTATTTGCAATGGTAAAAACTTAATAAAACAATCTAAACAACATTTTCATTCATTGAGAAGGTGTTTATCTGATACAGAGTACTCTAAAGTACCCATACATACACTAATTGTATTTACTAATGATAAAAACACCGTTAAATCTGAACAAAATACAATTCCTATATGTTATCGTTATAATATTGATGATGTTATATTTGATAGTGATAGGTATAAAAAATGTATAGATAAAAACGAACTCAAAACTGTAAAAAGTGTGATTGAAGAAAAATGTAGGGATAATCATTTAAAATATACATTAGATTTTAATTTTGAATCATATATCAGTAAATTAGCTGATTTTCTTTTAAATGAAAACTTAAATTATTTAAAGAAACAAAAAAGCAAACTTGAAAATGAAGAAGGCTCTACTGGTGCAACTCTTTTTAAAGTGGGAATTGGATTGTTGCAATTATTGATTGGATGGATTGATAATCACTAATTACATTTCCGCAACCTAAATCAAATAGGTTGCGGATTTTTTATTTAGAATAGAGGTGAAAAAAATGAAAGAATTATGGTTTGTTGGAGGATTCATTGCAACGCTTGTTGCCGTCCTTGTAACAGAAGAAAAAATCAATAAAAATAAATCAAAATCGAATGGATAGAGCAGACAAAACAATGTCTGTTCTTTTTTATTTAGGAACATAGAAAGGAGCATACAAAATGATTTTTGCATTTACTACCACAGTTTGCACAACGAGTGTAGCCATAGAAATGTTTGTGTCCGGAAGTGTTTATTTCTATATTTGCATTTTAAATTTGCACTTCTATCAAATACCATCAGACTACTTTTACCTTTCAAGTATCCCGTTATTTGTGAACTACTATACTTTGGCGGTACGCTTATCAACATATAGATATGATCTGCACACAATTCTGCCTCTATAATTTCTATTTCTTTTTGTTTGCACAGTTTTCGCAATATTTTTCCTCATTAAAGCTTTTCCTTTTTCCACCTACATAGCAGGAGGTTGTCTTTATTACATACAAGACATAAAAAGTGGCAAATATTTCTCTGCCGCTTTTTAATCAACTAACAATTGATGAGATGAGTGAAATTCATTGACATTGTTCGCATAAAGGAATATAGTATAGTAAGATTGATAACCTGGAGGACTTATAATGGATTATATGTCAACACAAGATGCAGCCGAAAAATGGGGAATTACAAAACGAAGAGTTCAACTTTTGTGTGCATCAAATAGAATCGATAATGCTACAAGAGTAGGAAATATATGGATTATCCCATCAGACGCTAAAAAGCCTTGTGATAGCCGTTTCAAAAGCAAAACAGATTCAAAGGACATTCAATATAAGAATCCTTTAAGAATGGCACGTAACCAAATTAAATCAATTACATCTAATGGAATCAAGGTACTTTTCGATTACGGATATTCATATGAAGAAGCAAAAGGTATTCTTATATCAATTTTTGCATCTGGCTTGCTTAATTATTATGTAGAACACAATTCGACAAACAGAAATATGCTTTCGATTAATCAAAAAGATATTAATGGGTTTATTTCCAAAGTTTCAGGATTTGATTTTAAACCTTGTGATGAAGTTAATAAAATATATTGTGCTGTAGAAAAATTCGTTGAACAGTACTCTTTTTGTTGTGATGATGCTCTTTCGTGGTGTTATCAGTTTGCAAATAAAATGGACAATAAGTCCCAATACAGTAACACACAGTTTTTTACTGAAAAATACATGATCACCACCATTGTTGATGCGATGGATATTACCTCTCGAAAAAAAATATTAGATCCTGCTTGTGGTGGTGGAAATTTTCTTTTATACTCTATAGATTCATTTTGCAATCAAACAACCTTTCCTCAAAACGATAAAGGAAAATGTATAGATATTTTACAGTCTATTCTTGCTATTCATTATGGTTACGAAATTGACAAAACTTTGTCATTGGTCGCATCAATTAATTTGCGTTTAAAATGTGTAAGTATTCTTTCAAATTTGGGATACGCTGTTTCTCTAAATGATTTTGATAATTTTATTCCTAACATATATTGTCCTGCTGAAAAAACGATAGGCGGTGCATTAGATGCAAAGAAAAATAAACAAAAGCTAATAAAAGTTGGAACTGATATATATGTAACCATTGACATTATTTTCAAAGATGTAGACGCAGTAATTACAAATCCACCGTTCCAAACAACAAAAGGAATGAATGCAGAATTAAAACATTTTTTAAAAGCCAACTACCCATTATCCAAATGCGATATGTGCAACGCTTTTATAGAATTGTCAAAAAATATTCTTACAAATGGTGGAATTGCAGGAATGGTAACACAAAATAGTTGGATGTATTTAGATAGTTTTATCGAACTAAGGAAGCTATTGCTATCTTCTTGTTCAATTGATCAGATTTGGGAATTAGGTTCAAATGCTTTCTTTGATTTGAACGGAGAAAAATCAAATGTTGCTCTAATACTATTTCATCAAAAAAATCCTGTTGCACATCAGAAAGTTGTGCTTAGTTCTTTGAAATCGCTAAACACAAATCAGATTAAAATGATACTCACTACACATGAAAATCAATCCAAATATATTCAAATTATTCCTCAAAAAGAAATATTGAATAATTTTGAATCTAGATTTGATATGGTAAGTTCAGAGCTTCTTAGAAAATTGATTTCTTTCTCCGAGCGATACGAAAACTTTGCTATCCCAATGCAAGGCACTTCTACTGGAAATGCCAAAAAATTAATTGATTATTTTTGGAAACATTCCGGTGATAAAGAGTGGGTACTTGTAAGTAAAGGCGGAGGCTATTCAAGATGGCAAGGATTAAATCATTATTGTGTCAAATGGGGAAATAACGGCGAGTACATAAAATCACAAAAAGGCTCTGCAATTAGAAACGCTAATTATTTTAAGCATACGCAAATGGTTTTTAGTGATACCGGGACGTCCGGATTGAATGTCAGGGAATTGCAAAATGATCAGATTTTTGTAGCATCAGGTCCCGGAATAAGAATAAAGCAAGGAAAAACTTATGCGCATTTAGCTTTTCTAAACTCGAGATTCGCATCTTATTATATTCGCTTGCTCTCTCCAAAACTGACAATAGCTGCGGGTTATATATCAAAGATTCCAACATGTGAAAAATTAATGGAATCAGAAGAAATGGATAGAGCCGCACGAATATGTATCGAGGCGAAAAGAAGACGTCTCTCCAAAAGGCCCTTTAATTTCGAGTTCAATTCTTGTTCTTTTTCTGAAAAACTGTCTATTGCTGAACAAGCGTATCATTGGTTTCTAGATGATATCCAAGCTGAATGGGAACAACTTCAGCAGGAACAAGTAATTGATCAATACATTTACTCTGTCATGGGATTGACGGAAGTAGATATCAATGTGATAGATAATTACATTGGAAAGAAAAATGTACTATCAAAAAACGAAGGTGAACAAATTATAGACAAAAATCTCTCTGAGATTTTAATAAAAGTAATAGATTGTAATTGCAATATTATACGAACAAAAGCCGAAAAAAAACATTTAGGATGCGATGGCGTATTAGAATACTTGTCTCAAAGAACAGATCATTCGTGTGAAGCAATTTACAAATATATTCTATCTGAGAAATTTTATCCCGATGAAATTAAAAAGCAATACGAGAATCTTTTAGTTCACGCCGTTTTAATGTCGGCACTTAATTATCTCAAAGCCAAACGAAATAAAAGTGTGTCTAATTTAATGGAACATCTCATCAAACCGAAAGATTTTGATTTTGGTGTATTCGAGAAGTGGATTGCAAATAATTTCAACCGCGTCCACTCTGAAAGCTTTTTCAAAAAACCTATTTTTATTTACAATCCAACTATGGATGAATTTGAACTTATTAAGGAGAACGAAAATGAATAATATTGCCTTTGAAATATCATCTGACTTGTTGGGTATCCTCAAAAAGAAATACCAAGATGATTACTCAAACATTTTGGATGTTAAACTTTTTTGGCACAACTTAAACTATTTGTTAATAACAAAAGTTAATTGTAAAAGTTTAAGTAACATTGAGAAAAAAGTCAATCTTGATGTTTTCGAGAAATTAGGATTAATTCCTGCCTCTTTGAGGATTTTTGCTGAACAAAACTCCAATTTATTTGAAAGGAACATAGAGGTAATTTCTGAAAAGGTATTAAGTTGTGAGCAACCACTAGATCTGTTGAGAGAATGTTTGCTTGGTGTAGAATTAAATGTTCGAAAAAATACGATTGAATTAAAACAGGGGAAAACAAATAGAGATTCGACCGGATCCTACTATACACCATACACTTTGGCAAAAGCTATCGTTTGGAAAGCCTTTTCAAACCCTGCCACAAGAAAAATTATACAACACGAAGCTAACAGAATAAAAATTGCGGACCTTTCTTGTGGAGGCGGAGAGTTTTTTTGCGCAGCCCAAGAATACTTCTATGAAGAGTTAGGAATCCCTTACGAAACCTCAGCTACATTTTTCTGGGGAATAGATGTTGACCCTGTAGTTTTACAGATAACAGTATGTAAATTGTTACTTCGAGCCAAATCAGGAGATTGGAAAAAAATAATCAGTCATTTTCGTGTAGGAAATCCCTTAATACAAATTGAAGCCGAAGAATCTTTTGACCATAAAAATAAGTTGTTTGCTCTTAATAGATTCTATTCATCGGAAATGGGTATGAATTTTTCAATAAACGGATTCGGTAAATTTGATATAATATTGGGAAATCCTCCATGGGAAAAGATACGATTCGAGGAACGCAAATTTTTCCAAAGCTATGTACCAGAAATCTCTAAATTATCAAAAAAAGACGAGCGAACCAAAGCAATTGCCACGCTTGAATGTGAATGGCATGATTTATTTCTGTGGTCAAAAGAAATATCAAATGATTATTTTCAAATTAATAGTAAAAAATATTCCCATAACAACATAAAAGAATCTGTTTGTGGAGAATTGAATACCTATGCTCTATTCACGGAACTGTGTTATAATCTCTTAAAAACAAACGGAGTATCCACACTGGTTGTTAAAAACACATTAGCTACTGCTCCAGCTCATAAAAAACTATGGAGTTACTTTTTGAAAAACAAAGCTGTTGTTTCTTTGCATTTCTATGAAAACAAGAAGAAAATATTCAATATCGATTCACGAGAACGATTTGCTATTATTTCATTGTCGAAATCAAAAAATGACTCTTTTTCATTTGCGACAGGTTTGGAATATGCAAACGATATTCTTGAATGTGATGAAATTGATATAACTGCCAAAGAAATAAAAGCGATTAATCCTTTCACCCAGATGATTCCCAATGTTGCTAAAAATGGCGATTTCAGATTTTTGCTTTCTGCACACGAAAGATTACCATTGTTTGAAGACGTATATCCCAATTGTCATTTTGGGCGTTTGGTACATTTAACAGCGCACTCGAAAAATATAAGCAAAAATTCCAACGAGAGAAACATCCCCATCTATGAAGGAAAATTTATAGAACAATACGATGCTCGGTTTTCAACATTTGAAGGAATGTCTTATGATGAAAAATACGCTTCTAAAGCTAGCGCCAGAAAAAATGAGGAAATTGACGGGATAAAGCCTCTTCCAGAAAGTCGTTTTTTTATCGACAAAACTTTTTGGAATAGATTCATAGTTCTGTATTCGGAAAAGTATTCTTTATGTTGGAGGAGTCTCACATCGCCAACAAACTCTCGAACCACAATTGCTATGATTCTTCCAACTTGTCCGATGTGCCAATCTATTCAAATGCTCCAAACTAAAAGTGATGTCGATTTGCTGTTGATATTGGGATTGTTTAATTCATTGCCGTTTGACTACTTTGTTCGTTTAAAAATGCCTGGCATTGATTTAACTCAGAGCGTAATAAAGCAGATTCCTGTTCCTTGTGCAACTAAATATGAAGAATATGCAATATTTAATGGCAGAAACGAAAAGTTGATAACGCATATTCTTTCTAGTGTATGTCACTTGATCAGGAAAGAAGAAAGATTACAATCGCTGTGCAATAGCGTCGAGCATTTGACTTACAAGATTGATACAGACACTTCTGATGAAAACATAAAAAAATCATTAGATGATATGTTTTCTTTTGCTTATCAAATTGATAAAACCACTTATTTACAAATGCTCAAAAGCTTTTCGAAACGCTAAAGAGATGCGGAGTTGCAAATACCAACTCCGCATCTCTTTTATAACAATCCGTATTTTTTAGAATTAGCAGCAGAACCATTTGTTGCTACTACCTGACTTTGCTGTATTAATGTTTCCAATTGATTTTCTTCAAGCACGGACATAACATAATAATCACTTCTTATTTTTTCAAAAACAATAACTTTAAATCTTAACCATTCAATACCATCAACAGTGTGTATTTTAGCACCAAATTCGGATCGTCCTTTTAACTGAATCCTCCACGAACCGTTGCTTAAAGCACCAGTTGGAAATTTGATTACACAATCAGTATAATCAACTCCATTATAGTTGACAGTTAGGGACTTTTCCACATCAGTGCTTTCAGGATCTACATCAAAAAATGCAACTCCACCTAACATGAAATTTGGATTATCCGTTTCATAACGTGTTCCTGTTGCATTTCCATTTATAATCTTACCAAGTTTAGAAAGATCCAAAATATTTCGTGAACCGCCTGTTAGCGCACGTGTTTCAAACCACATACGTTCCGAATCGTCTGAAGCTACAATAGGCATAATTGCCTGGACATCCGCCTGCGTCTGTCCTCGTCTGTTTATAACAACAGTTCCTCTTGGGCCTTGTTCAAGTCTAGGAATATGTATTCCTGTTTGATTACCAAATCTACGAGGCGCGTGTTGGCGCCCAGTGTTATTTCTATTCTGGTGTTCAGCACGTGAATCTAATTGTATGCTAATTTCCTTCCTCAAATAGTCATCTTCTAATAAAGCATCTAAGTCTTCCTTTGATTGAATATAAAGTGAACATTGATATGCAGGATCACGATAACATGCTATTAGTTGTTCAACTTCAGTAACATATTCATTTGTTCTTTCAGTTGTTTCAAAACATGCCGCACTCTCAAAGTTTGTCCAGAGGCCGCCACCGGTTAGATTGTTTGAACCTACAGCTAACCAAGTACTATCATTGTTAGACAGCATATAAACTTTTGAGTGAAAAGTAGACGTAGCACTTTCTGAATGAACAATATACAAGTCATCGCATAGATCAAGAAGATTTAAAACGGCTTCATAAGACGTTCCGTGAGCATCTACACCTATAAAAGCTTCAATGCATCCACCATTCTCTCTAAATTGTTTTAATGCAGGTTTAAGTCTAAGTACACCGCTATTCTTTGCAAAAGCGGACATAATGATCAACTTTGTATATGGCTCTTGCATTTTATTTTTCAGCACTTCGCCAAGCTGCCCATTGAAGGGTTGGTTTAACATAATCATTTTGTTCCTCCTGATTTTGTAAGAAGTAATTTATATGAATCAATTTCAAGAGCATTAAATATTGTCGAGTGAAATACTGCATCGATAACATTCAATAGCACTAATATAAGTACGGTACATACTGCATTTGTCAGCGAATGCGTCTTGAGATATTCCTATAGCTGTACGATATTTTTTAGTTAGCTCCAAAAACTTTTACAATATTAATAGGTGCAAACATTCTTATGATATATTATACCATATTTGAATACAATAAGTAAACATACAATAAGTAAGATTGAAAGGAGCTATGATGTTGATTAGCGAACATCCAAAGTTTTTTATATCATACTCTCAGGAAGACAGCTCATAAAAAATGGGTTAAATTCTTGCATTTCAACGAGCAAAATAATGGTTTATTAAATATAGGGCGTTGACAAAAATCGCAGTCAAAACATTATGATCTATTACAAATTCATTTGGTATATTAAGATGCCCAAATGCTGAAGTAATTGCAAGGTGGACTCACGAAGAGGTGTAGTTGTCGAGTATATTACAAAATCCGCATAAAACAAAAGAGAAGTACCAAAAACTGTACTTCTCTTTTATTGGTCGAGGTGACAGGACTTGAACCTGCGGCATCCTGCTCCCAAAGCAGGCACTCTAGCCAAACTGAGTTACACCTCGATAAATACGGAGCCAAAGGCTCTTTATATAAAACAGCAGCCATAAGCTGCTGTAATGAACAGGTGGTGACCCGGACGGGAATTGAACCCGTGTTACCGCCGTGAAAGGGCGGTGTCTTAACCTCTTGACCACCGGGCCATTGGTGGCTTTAACTGGATTCGAACCAGTGACACTTCGGGTATGAACCGAATGCTCTAGCCAACTGAGCTATAAAGCCATATCCAGCTTTTTATCAAGCAAGGACGATTATATTATATAAATTAACGTTTGTCAACACTTTTTTTCATTAATTATAAAATTTTTGTTGGCACGTATGTTTGACATATACCTATTATAATGTTATTATATCTACAAATGAATAATTCATTCAAAGTTGGAGAGATTTTTATGGACGGATTAAATAAAACGCAAAAGAAAATGTTTGAATACATTAAATCTGTTATTGCAGAACGCGGCATTGCACCGTCTGTTCGCGAAATCGGGGCAGCCGTTGGCCTTAAATCCACCTCAACGGTTCAATACAATCTGAATGCTCTTGAAAAAGAGGGCTATATTGAAAGAGACCCCAACCTTAAGCGAACAATCCGTATTGCAGGCGTTAATCTTAAAACCATTCCCGTTCCGCTTCTAGGCACTGTTACAGCCGGAAAGCCAATTCTTGCAACTGAAATGATTGAAGAATATATCCCCGTTGCAATGAGAAAATCGGGCAATTACTTTGCGCTTCACGTTAAAGGGGATTCAATGATAAATGCCCATATTTTGGACGGTGACATTGTTATCGTTGAGCAAACACCCGTTGCAAGCAACGGAGAAATTGTTGTTGCTCTTATTGAAGACGAAGCAACCGTTAAGCGTTTTTATAAGGAAAACGGCCATTTCCGTCTTCAGCCGGAAAACGATGAATACGAACCGATTATTGTTGATGAGCTTGCCATTCTCGGCAGAGTAGCAACGGTTATCAGGAATTATTAACAGCATTTTCCGATAAAACATCTAATACTATTAATATTATTGAATAATGGAGTGAAAATAAAATGAGCGAATGCAACCACAATTGTTCCACCTGTTCTCAGAATTGCGGAGACAGAGAAAAGCCACAGAGCCTTCTTAAACCAATGAACAAATACTCAAACATAAAAAAGGTTATCGGTGTTGTAAGCGGTAAGGGCGGTGTAGGCAAAAGCCTTGTTTCTTGCTTGCTTGCTTCAAAATGCAGAAAAGCAGGACTTAAGGTAGGTATCCTTGATGCAGATATAACAGGTCCGTCTGTTCCGAAATCCTTTGGCGTAAACAGCAGAGCAATGCAGGATGAAGAGTGCCTGCTTCCTAACGTCACGGAAAGCGGAATTAAAATGATGAGCATTAACCTTTTGCTTGAAGATGTAAATTCTCCTGTTGTATGGCGCGGTCCTGTAATCAGCGGTGTTATTGAGCAGTTCTGGACAGATGTGCGCTGGGGCGAGCTTGATTACCTTTTTGTTGATATGCCGCCGGGAACAGGCGATGTTGCATTAACTGTTTTCCAAAGCCTGCCGATTGACGGAATTGTTATTGTTTCCACACCGCAGGATCTTGTTAAAATGATTGTAAACAAAGCACTGAATATGGCAAAAATGATGAATGTGCCTGTGCTTGGACTTGTTGAAAATATGAGCTATTTTGAATGCCCTGATTGCGGCAAAAGGTTTGAAATATTCGGAAAATCAGCTATTGACGAAACTGCGGCAGAGCTTGGTTTGCCTGTTCTTGCAAAGCTTCCGATTAACCCTGAAATCAACCGCCTTGTTGACGATGGAAAAATTGAAGAGGTTGAATGCAAAGAGCTTAATGAATTTGTTGAAGCACTTAAATAAAACTTATTAAATGAGCAAACCGCCTTGAACGGCTACGCAAGGCGGTTCAATGTTTTCAGTTATAAATTGTAGCCGGAAAGGCACAGTAAAAATGGCAAAAAGAGAAGATTATATTTCATGGGATGAATATTTTATGGGCATTGCATTGCTTTCTGCTATGCGAAGCAAAGACCCAAGCACACAGGTTGGTGCCTGCATTGTGAATAAAGAAAACCGAATTGTAAGCGTTGGATACAACGGCTTTCCAAAAGGCTGCAGTGACGAGGAATTTCCTTGGGAGCGAACAGGCGAAAATCAGAACGACACGAAATATCCCTTTGTATGCCATGCAGAGCTGAATGCAATTTTGAATTCACACGGCAGGGAAATGAGCGGTTCTCGAATTTATGTTGCCCTTTTCCCCTGCAACGAATGTGCAAAAGCGATTATACAGGCCGGCATTGCAGAGGTTGTGTACATAAGTGATAAATATGCAGATACAGACGGTTGCCGTGCAAGCCGAAGAATGCTTGAAGCAGCAGGCGTAAAGCTGACAAGATTTGAAAGTGGCAGAAAAATTGAAATTGATTTTGACGCTGAAAGGGTATAACAGATGGAAGAAATAGACATTTATGATTTTGATAAAACCATCGTTCCGTTTGACAGCGGCTCGCTTTTTGTTCTTTACTGTGTTGTGCATTATCCATGGATTTTGATTTGCCTGCCGATTATATCCGTTACAGGGCTTTTAAAACTCCTCAAGATAATCAGCTTCACCACCTTCAAAAGATCATGCTTTATGTTTGTTCCCTTGATTCCGCTTGAAAAAGCCGTAAAAAAATTCTGGGATAAGCACGAGCACGAAGTTTATAAATGGTTTCTTGAAAAAGACAAAAGGAATTATGTTGTAATCAGTGCATCACCCGATTTTCTGTTAAAGGATATTGCAGAAAGGCTTTCATTTAACAATCTTATCTGCACAAGGCATAACAAAAAAGGCATAATTATCGGTGAAAATTGCCGTGGTGAGGAAAAGGTTTTACGCTTTGAAAAGGAATTTCATAACGTAAAGGTTATTGATGTTTTTTCAGATTCACTTTACCATGATAAGCCAATTTTTTCACTTGCAACAGGGCAGTGCTATCAGATTGTTGAAGGTGAATTGGTTCCTTTTGATTTTAAGGAAAAATATGGAGAATAAACTTGAATATAAATTTTTTGTAAAACGGTAAAAATAATTATAGATATTTTTTTAATTTGTGCTATAATTTTCGATAATCAATTATTTATTATTAAAGAGGTTTTTTAATGGAAATTGTGATTACAGCAGACTCNACCTGCGATTTGCCGAATTATATNGTACAGGAAAATGAAATAATTATATTTCCGCTTTCAATTCTTCTTGGTGAAAANTCTTATTTAGACGGAATTGAAATTCACCCTAATGATATTTATGAGCATGTTGAAAAAACAGGCGAGCTTCCTAAAACNGCCGCTGTTACACCNCAGCAGTATATNGATGTTTTNAAGCAGTTAACAGACGAGGGAAAGNCTGTTGTTCANATTGGNCTTTCATCNGCCATTTCNTCAAGCTNTCANAACGCAGTTGTNGCTGCATCTGAATTTGAAAATGTTTACTGCGTNGATTCAAAAAGNCTTTGCACAGGTATGGGNCTTCTTGTTTTAAAAGCATGCGATTTACGAAATAAAAAATTNGATGCCAAAAAGATTGCCCGCAGATTAGAGGGGCTTGTTTCAAANGTGCATACCACCTTTGTGTTAGACAATCTTGAATATCTGCANAAGGGCGGAAGATGCAGTGCCGTTGCACGATTTGGTGCAAACGTGCTTGGGCTTCGCCCGTCTATTGCNGTAAGCACGGAAACAGGCAANCTTGATGTTGCAAAGAAATACAGAGGAAAAATTGATATTGTTTATAAGCAATATATTNCAGACTGNTTTCANAACAGCAATAAGGCAGANAAAACAAGNGTTGTTATTGCAAATTCAGGCGGTGTAAGNGCAGATATTATCGCATACGCAAANGGAATTGCAGANGGCAANGGCTTTAAACAGATTATAACAGCCGATGCAGGCTGCACCATTTCATCACACTGCGGACCGAAAACNCTTGCTGTTTTTTATATGGATGAATAGTCAAAAAACATTTTNNNTTNACNNATACTTGTAGGGGCGGCTAATAGCCGCCCGTTTTCANNNATTTAAACCTCGTCGCTTCAANGTNTGNATTANATNCGGAGNNAAANNATGAGCCTGAAAAATGATATCTTAACAATACTTCAGCTAAAAAACGGAGAATACATAAGCGGNCAGGAGCTTGCCGAAAAATCNGGCAAAAGCCGTGCCGCCGTATGGAAAGCNGTAAAATCTCTTCAAAAAGAGGGNTATGTNATAAACGCTGTTACAAACAANGGCTATTCGCTGACNGACGAAGGCGATNTTTTNAGCGGNTCAAAAATNAAAAACGCTATGAAGCACNACATNGCCGTTGTGCATTATGCTGAAACAGANTCTACAAACACACAGGCAAAACGCCTTTTAAACAGCGGNGAAGCAAACGGCACAATGCTGATTACCGCCGAAAAGCAGACGGCNGGCAGAGGCAGNCANGGNAAAACCTTTTANTCCCCTGCNCAAACGGGAATTTATATGAGCCTTGTTGTTCACCCAAACACAATGCTTCAAAACGCAGTTACCGCAACAACAGCGGCATCNGTTGCNGTTTGCAGAGCAATTGAANGATTNACAGATATCAGACCGCAGATAAAATGGGTAAANGATGTTTATGTNAACAACAAAAAGATTTGCGGAATTCTTACAGANGCNGTTTCGGATTTTGAGCTTGGAATNGTTACAAGCGTTATCGTTGGCATCGGTATCAACATCAAAACAAATGATTTTCCCGAAGATGTTGANCGTGCAGGCTCGCTGAANGCAGANATNAAAAGGGCNGATTTAATCGGTGCTGTTGCCGATGAACTNNTGGATATCATCGGNGGANANTATTCNGATTTTATTGAGTATTACAGAAGCCANAGTATGATTATCGGAAAGCAAATCAATTATATAGAAAACGGAATAATAACACCTGCAACCGCNGTTTCAATTGATGAAGAGGGCGGNCTTGTTGTTAAAACAGAAGACGGAAAAGAAAAAACACTGAAAAGCGGAGAAATCAGCATNCGCTGGTAAGNAAAACTATGCCAATTAAAGTAAATGTTAAAAAACTGAGCAAAAAGAANATAATCATCATATCGGCACTTGCTGTTTTATTAATTATAATCACAATTGTTGCTGTTGCCGTAACAAGCAAAAAGCCTGTTCAATCAGACTTTTTTAANACAAATGAAAAATTTGTTTCNGGCATTGACGTGTCACAGCATAACGGCAAAATAGATTGGNATAAGGTTTCNGAAGCAACAGACTTTGCCATTATANGAGTGGGCTACCGAGGATANGGCAACGGTGCTTTGGCNGAGGACAGCAGGTATGNGGAAAACNTTGAAAATGCAGAAAACAANGATATGCCNATCGGCGTTTATTTTTATACGCAGGCAACCACAATNGAAGAAGCAGAGGAAGANGCTGAATACGTTTTAAATNTGATTAANCCTTATGANATTGAACTNCCNGTATTTATAGATTTTGAATATCCNTATGATGCAGANGGAAAGCACACAGGCAGAATGTTTGAAGCGAATTTATCGGGCAAAGAAGCGGCGGATATNTTAAATGCGTTTTGCCGAAAAATCATTGCAAACGGNNACCACGCNGGCATTTATTCCTCNTCAAACGTNTTAAANTTTGATATAAAAACTTCCGCAATTGACAAGGATNTTTTCATNTGGGTNGCAGATTATAATTCAAAAATTACATATCTTGGAAGATATGATATCTGGCAGTATGCCAAAGACGGAAGCTGTGACGGTGTGAACAGCAAATATGTNGANTTAAACAAATGGTATTTANAATANCAAACAGTTAAAGGCAGAGATAAACTCTGCCTTTTTTTATATTCTTTGATAAAGCNTTGTGTATTCAANNAGNNTTTCCGANATNTCNTTNGNAAANGCATNCTTTTTTAGCCCGCCACNGCCANTTGCCGCCAAGNGTTGAGGGNANATTCATTCTTGCNCTGCCGTCAAGCCCNAAGATATCCTGNGCNGTTACAACAGCNGTATNGCTTACNCTTGAAANCGCACCNCNNATCATTCCCCAATGATANCCCTCTGCTTTNTTCAGTGCAAAATACTTTTTGGCAANGGCAACATCNTCTGCANGNGCGGATTTTATCCAGCCCAAAANCGTGTCATTATCATGCGTNCCNGTATAAACAACNGAATTTCTGCCGTAATTATGGGGCAGATAATCGNCTGCTTCCCTGCTGTCAAACGCAAANTGAAGCACCTTCATTCCGGGAAANCCTGTTTGCTNAAGCAATGCTTTAACAGACGGNGTTAAGAANCCTAAATCTTCNGCAATAATATTTATACTGCCNAGCTGTTCNTNAACCGAATTGAAAAAANCTTNNCCNCCNGCTTCCCGCCATACACCGTTTTCTGCNGTTTCAGCCTTTGCAGGCACNGCATAATANGCATCAAANCCACGAAAATGATCTATTCTGATTACATCATAAAGCTTCATATTATAAGCAATNCGCCTGATCCACCANGAATAATTATCCTTTTTCATATANTCCCAATCAAAAANCGGATTNCCCCANAACTGCCCGNTTNCNGTAAATTTATCNGGCGGACAGCCNGCAACCTCAAGGGGATTATNCTGTTCATCAAGCCGAAAATTCTGCGGAGAAGCCCACACATCCGCACTGTCTTGCGAAACATAAATCGGAATATCNCCGATAATCTCTATGTTTTTNTCGTTCACATACTGCTTTAATGCATTCCATTGCTTATAAAAAAGATATTGAAGCATTTTATGAAACTGCATTTCATATCTGAATTTNTCTTTTTCCGCTTCAATCGTTTTNGGCTTTCGCTTTTTTATATCTTCATTCCANAAATTCCACGAAAGTCCGCCGTGNGNTTCCTTTTCTGCCATAAAAAGCGAGTAATCCGAAAGCCANAAATCCTGATTTTCACAGAATTCATAAAATTCCGTTGGAATGTTTTTAACAAANNTTTTATAAAGNGCATTNAAAACCATTTTTCTGCCCTTATAAATCTTTTCATAATCCACCTTTTCAGCACTGTTTCCCCAATTTATATCNGCATAATCNCTTTTTTTAAGCAGATTATCACGGCGNAGCAGTTCAAAATCTATAAAATACGGATTGCCTGCAAACGAAGAAAANCTTTGATACGGCGAATCACCGAACGAGGTTGGGCAAAGCGGTAAAATCTGCCACANGGACTGCCCCGATTGTTCAAGAAAATCNGCAAANNCATAGGCTTCTTTTCCGAAAGTGCCTATTCCNTAATCAGAGGAAAGCGAGGAAATATGCATTAAAACCCCGCTTCTTCGCTTATCAGTCACAGATNCGTTCTCCTGTTTCCTTATTAAAAATATGAATTTTATCCGTNTCTGCAAACANCCTTACACTTTCGCCGTCCTCAATTTTATTGTCAGACATCACCTTNGCAATAATCCTGTTTTCATCAATATGGGAATAAATATTGATTTCAGATCCNGTGATTTCGCAGTTTTCCGAAACAAGATTTATGCAGTTTGAACCATCNCTGTTTTTATAAAACTCCTCAAAATGAAAATCATCGGGNCGGATACCNANAACAACNGTCTTTCCNGCATAATTNANAANTTCATTNTCCATTCTTTCNGGAACAGTTATTCTGTTTTCNCCAAAAGACAAAANGGTTTTANCGCCGNTTTTTTCAANATTTGCATTNATAAAATTCATCTGCGGTGTNCCGATAAACCCTGCCACAAACATATTTGCNGGATGATTNTAAAGCANAGANGGTGTNTCNGTCTGCTGAATNACGCCGTCCTTCATAACAACAATTCGGTCTGCCATTGTTAANGCTTCNGTTTGGTCGTGCGTAACATAAACAAACGTGGTTTGAAGNTCNTTATGAAGTGCCGTAATTCNGCTTCTCATCTCTGTTCTGAGCTTTGCATCAAGGTTTGAAAGCGGTTCATCAAGCAGAAAAACNGCAGGATCNCGCACCATAGCTCTGCCAAGTGCAACACGCTGACGCTGACCGCCNGAAAGTGCNTTNGGCTTTCTGTTCAGATATTTTTCAATATCAAGCATTTTTGCAGCGGCNCGCACCTTTTTGTCTATTTCATCNTTNGGCATTTTCTGTAATTTCAAAGCAAAAGCCATNTTTTTATAAACNCTCATATGNGGATAAAGNGCATAGCTTTGAAACACCATTGCNATATCCCTGTCNTTCGGNGAAACATCATTNACCAGCTTATCACCTATATAAAGCTCGCCTGCCGAAATATCCTCNANCCCTGCAATCATACGAAGCGTTGTTGATTTTCCNCAGCCNGACGGNCCAACAAGAATAACAAATTCCTTNTCCTTNATTTCAAGATTAAGNTTTTNAATNACNGTTGTTTTGCCCTCATATATTTTTGAAACATTGTTAAATTTAATAGATGCCATATTCATCCAACCCGTTTTCTATTATTATTCATTNTTCATNNTTCNTCATTCATTAANNNATTTATCCCTTTACCGCACCTGCAACAACGCCCTTGATNATATATTTCTGGCAGGCAATATAAAANATTATNATAGGAATAATCGCAATAACAAGCATTGCCATAAATCCGCCCCAGTCTACCGANCCGTAAGCACCCTGCATTGCAAGCTGAATTGCAACAGGCATTGTTTTTTTNGAAGTGCCAAGNATTAAATAAGGCAAAAGATAATCATTCCAAATCCACATTGCATTCAGAATGGAAACCGTTATTGCNGTTGGCTTTAAAATCGGGAAAACAACCCTGAAAAAGGTTTGCAGCGGATTACAGCCGTCTATCATTGCCGCCTCTTCAATTTCATGCGGAATNCTTTTCACAAANCCGCTCATCATAAAAACGCTCATTCCNGCACCAAANCCNAGNTAAACAAAAATAATACCNATCAGATTATTCAGCTTAAGCGANGTTACGGTAAACGTCATGGANAACATAACCATCTGAAACGGAACAATCATACTGAANACAAAAAGATAATACATAATCTTTGTAAACTTAGACTTTACACGNGTGATATACCANGCCGCCATAGANGTGCAGATAACAAGCACNATAACGGCNAAAACCGTGATAAAAAGCGAACGGAANAAGGCAGGAATAATGCCCGAATACGCAATGCCGTTTGAATAATTATCCGCACCNGCAAANGTTTCACTGTTCGGCAGAGAAAAAGGATCGGAAATAATATTGAATTTTGTTTTAAACGAATTGATAAAAACAATGATAATCGGCGAAATAAACAAAACNGCAAGCACAGATAANAAAANAANCANAAATTTATTNGTTATATTTCTTCTTTTAATCATTAANGCTCAACCTCTCTTTCCCCTGTTAGGCGAAGCTGAACAAACGCAATCACCGCAACAATGATAAAGAAGATAACCGCCTTTGCCTGACCAACACCCTGCCAGCCTGCTCTGCCGTAAAACGTATTGTAAATATTAAGCGCAAGCATCTCTGTTTCTCTTGCGGGCGCACCTGCCGTTAGCGCAAGGTTCTGGTCAAACAGCTTAAAGGAATTTGAAAGCGTTAAAAATGTGCATATTGTTACAGACGGCATAACCATGGGAATGGTGATATGCTTTAATATCTGCACACCGCTTGCACCATCTATCATTGCAGCTTCCGTTAAATCGCTTGGAATATTCTGAAGCCCTGCTATATAAATAACCATCATATAGCCTATCATCTGCCAGTTCATTAAAACAACAAGTCCCCAAAAGCCATACTTTGCCGCAAAAGTTATATCAACACCGAAATGTTCAAGCACACCGTTGATAATCAAATTCCATATATATCCAAGCACGATTCCGCCGATAAGATTCGGCATAAAAAACACGGTTCTGAAAAGATTTGTGCCTTTTATGCCTCTTGTTAAGAGCATAGCAAGAAAAAATGCAAGAATATTAACAGACAAAACAGAAACGATTGTAAACTTAACTGTAAACCAAAGTGAATTTAAAAAGGTTTCATCTGCCGTAAACGATTTTATATAATTTTCAAAGCCAATCCACTGTGCATTTGTTACCGTTGTAAACTCCGTAAACGAAAGATATAAGCCGATTAAAAACGGAATTAAAAAAGCAATAAGAAAGCAAACAATGGTTGGCAGAAGAAACAGCGGAAAATATTTTTTTAATGTTTTATTCATTGCTATTCTCCTACTTTAAATTCTATTTTGAAGCGTTGCTTTCCGTTTCCCATTTTGAAACAACTGTGTTTTTAACATCATCAAAGGTTTTTGTTCCCTGTGCATATTGAAGCAGAACAGAGCCGAAATCCTCTTTAAAGTTCTGACTTGGGAAAACCGTAAACTGCCACGGAATATTGTTTATATCCTTATCGTTCATATAGCGAACAACCTCTTTTGCAAGCGGATCTTTCGGTGTGTCATCCACACCAAAGGTATCAAACGGAGCAATGAATCCTAAATCATTCACAACATAATTCTTGCCCTTTTCACTTGAATACAGCCAGTAAAGAAAATCTGCCGCAGCCTTTTGCTCTGCCTCACTTGCTTTGCTGTTAATTGCAAGAAAGTTTTCCGTGCCAATGCAAAGTCCCTGCTTTTCCTCGCCGTCTATACCTGTATAAATCGGAAGGAATTTGATGTTGTTTTCCTCAACTGTGTTGCCCTGAATGTCACTAATCTGGCTCCATGCCCAGTTGCCGTTCTGCACCATTGCTGATTTGCCGAGCGCAAATTCCGCCATAGATTCATCAACAATTTTTTTGCCCAAATCTTTTTTATCTGAAACTGAATTTTCGGTGTACAAATCAAAAATGTTTTTATAGTTTTCAGCATATTCAAAATTCAGCTTCTTTGCTGCATCTGAGGTTAATTCAACATTATTCTTTTTAAATTCATAGTAAACAGGAATGTTTGCAAGATGTGTCTGCCATCTCCAGTCCTCGCCTGCTTTTAATGAGGTTGAAGAAAACACACCCTCTATGCCAAGAGCTTCCTTGTTTTTCTGCATATCCTCAACAAGCTCTTTAAGGGCTTTAAAGCTCTTGATTTCACTCATAGAGCTGTAATTTGTTGCCTTTGTATCAAGTGCAAAATACTTATCTGTAATTGCACTGTTATAAATAATTCCGTATCCCTCAACCACATATGGAATACCATAAACTTTTCCATCTGAGGTTACAGCCATATCCTTATCATTCAGGTGCTTGTAAATTTCAGTATTCGTTAATTCAGCACAATAATCTTTCCAGTTGTTGTAGCCCTTAGGCCCATTAATCTGAAAAATAGTTGGTGCTTCATCCGTTGCCATTTTTGCGGTTAAGGTCTGCTCATATGTGTTGTTTGCGGCCGTTTCAACAATAACCTTAATGCCTGTTTCCTTTTCATAATCATCGGCAATCTGCTGATACTTATCTGCAATTTCAGGCTTAAAATTCAGATATCTTATGCTTTTAACTGCCGCATTATTGCTGCTGTTATTATTACCGCCGTTATCTTCCTTTCCCTTGCAGGCTGTAAAAATTGCACCTACAACAAGAACGCTTAATAAAACCGATAATATTTTTTTCAGAGTTTTCATAGTTGTTTCCTC
The DNA here is from genome assembly GCA_014799585.1 of Clostridiales bacterium. GTDB lineage: Bacteria > Bacillota > Clostridia > Oscillospirales > Acutalibacteraceae > Eubacterium_R. The sequence goes on from JAAVHU010000034.1 coordinate 25,195, forward strand.
CATTTATATTTCTGTTTTGAGTGTTTGAGTTTTTTGTGTTAATTATTCAAAATCTTGGATAAAAAAATAAAAAAACGGACGAGCAATGCTCGTCCTTACAATTATTTTTAATCCGTTGGTGAGGTTACATAATACCATTCAACAACATCGCCGTCTTTTAAAACATATTTTGAGGCAGACATCATCGGCTTTACACCGTTCACAAGATAGGTCCATCCGCTTCCGTTTCCGCAATCCTTTTCCGAAAGTCCGTCGATTGCTTTAACATACGATTTATTCTGATGATCAAGCGGTATTGAATTTTTACGGCACTCTGCATTCAGCAAATCAAAAACCGTAGTTCCGTTTTCAACAGTAAGCTTAGACGGATTTATGATATATTGCGGATAATTAGCCGCCTTTTCACTGTTTACAGAAAATGTAACGATAATTTCTTTTTTTTCAGTAGGCTTATCTGCTTTTTTTACTGTTGTTTTTGCTGAAGAGGTTGTTTCTTTTTTTACGAAAGATTTTGTACTACTCTCTGCTTTTGCACCGTTTTTCTTTGTTGTTGATAAATCATTTGATGTGCTTTTATTTTTTGCTGATGTTTCAGTTTCTTTTGATTTTTCAGAACTGTTAGTTTCTGATGTTTCGATTAGCAAAGAGCTTTCATCCACCGCAGATACGGTTTCAATATCCGATATTAAATTCGTTTCATCTTTTGAATTGCCGCTTTTATGATTCATTCCGATGCCCACAGCAAGGCAAACAACAATTAAAGAGCTGACAATTGCTATTATTATTTTATTATTCATAAGCTATATCATACCAAATTTCATTCTGATTGACAATAAGAATTATTAATAGTATAATTTTCCCGTGCCAAGAGGTGAACGCTAAATCACCTCACGGGGAATGCGGTTAGAATCCGCAGCAGCTCACTCTACTGTAAGCAGTCAGCAAAACATGGGTTCGACTCTTGTTTTGCTGTAAACTCCATCAGCCACTCGGTTTCGGGGAAGGCGGAGCAAGGTAAAACTGCAAGCCAGGATATCCGTTTGAGGTACAAATAAATTTTACGGTGAGGTAAAGGAAATGAAGAAAATTTTAGCAACGCTCTTAACATTTGTGCTTGTTATGTCTGCATCCATAACAGCATTCGGAGCAACAACAAACGATGTAGACAAAACACTTGAATCATCACTAAAGTTTGCTTATGGTGATAAAACATCTTTTGATGTTTCTGAATCAAAGGATTATTATCTCTTTCTCTGTGCAGGCGGACAAGATGAAAAAATCAAGGAATCATACTTTAATTCCGTTAAAAAAGCGCTTGACGGCGGAGAAAAGTTTGATATCGGAACACTCGCACTTATCATCAGCAATATGAAGATTTCCAACGAAAATCCAACTGATTTTAAGGGATACAATCTTGTTGATTTGTTCGGAAAAACCGAGCTTGGAGAGTTTGATAACGTGTATACATATATGTATGCATCCGATATCGCCCTTTCATTTGGTTTTGAAACTTTGGAAAAACAGCTTTGTGATGCTATGGTTTCAAAATACATAAAAGGCGAAGGCACCGATTTCTGGGGCGGCTGGGGCACATCCGCTGATGATTTATCTGTATTCATCACAACACTTTCCGTGTGCTATGATGATTATAAAGAGTATATAGAGGATGCCGTTTCACTTCTTAAAGGCTGCAATACAGAGGCAGGCTATGATAATTATGGTGCAAATGCAAACTCAACCGCTATGGCACTTGCGGCTTATGTTTCAATTGATGAAAAGGAATTAGCAGATGATGCTTATAACAAGCTTATGCTTTTCTATAATAAAGAAACAGGTGGATTTAACAGCAATTATGATGATGTTTTAGCAACAAAGGATGCTATTTTCGGTTTATCAAAGTATCGTTCAGTAGCAGATTTTGATGATGTTTCAACAGGTAAAGATGAGGATGAAAAGCCAACAAATCCGATTGTTGACAACAAAGATACAAATAGCGTAAAGACAGAGAACGAGCCGCAGGCTCCGGTAAAATCTCCTGCAACAGGGGGAGAATCGGTTGTTTTTGCAGCATTTGCTATGCTTGCAGCAGGCGGAATGATGATTGTTTCAAAAAAGAAAAAGTAAAAAAACAGAGCCTTTCCCAACAGAAAGGCTCTAAATTTTTGTAAGGACGAGCATTGCTCGTTCGTTTTTATTTCTTCGCTCTATAATGCAACGCTCTTAAAGAATTTGCAACAGCAATAAGGCAAACGCCCACATCACCGAAAACAGCAAGCCACATTGCATTTTCATCAAAGATGCCAACTGCACATCCAATAATGATAAGCACCTTTATCAGAATGCTGAAAACAATATTTTCTTTAACAATACGCATTGTTTTTCCTGCAATTTTTCTGCCGACAGGGATTTTTGAAAGGCTGTCGCCCATAATAACGATATCTGCCGCTTCAATTGCCGCATCTGCGCCGATTGCACCCATTGCCACGCCCAAATCAGCTTCAGCAAGAACGGGAGCATCATTAATGCCGTCACCTGTATAAAGCACAATTGCATCATCCGTTTTCTTAAGTGCTTTAACCCTTTCAACCTTTTCATCAGGCATAAGCCTTGCATAATAATCATCAATGCCTGCTTTTTCGGAAATATCCTTTGCAATAGGCTCTTTATCACCTGTAAGCATAACCGTTTTTAAAAAGCCCATCTTTTTCATTTCGGAAATTGCTTCTTTGCTGTCTGTTTTAATCACATCGGCAAAAACAATATCGCCCAAAAATTCATCCTCACTGCAAAGATAAATCGCCGTGCCTACAAGCGAAGTTTCCTTAAATTCAACACCAACCTCTGCCATCAGCTTTTCATTGCCTGCAAAATACTTTTTGCCGTTTACAACAGCAGAAACACCCATTCCTGCAAAGTTCTTTGCATCTTCAACCTTTAATTCATCTGCATAATGCCCGAAAGCAAGGGAAATTGATTTTGCAATAGGGTGTGTTGAATATCTTTCACAGGCGGCAATGATTGCAAGAAGCTCTCTGTGTTCAACCGCACTTTCACAATGGCAGTGCACACATTCACAGTTTACATATTCAAACTTTCCGCTTGTTATCGTTCCTGTTTTATCAAAAACAGCGGTGTTGCATTTTGAAAGCATTTCAAGATAATTGCTTCCCTTAATAAGAATTCCCTGCTTTGAAGAAGCACCAAGACCCGCAAAAAAGCCAAGCGGAATTGAAATAACAATTGCACACGGGCAGGAAACAACAAGAGCAGAAAGCCCTCTGTAAATCCATTCGCTCCAACTCTGCTTAAAGAAAAGCGGGGGAACAACAATGATAAGAAGTGCAATCAGGCAAACCGCAGGGGTATAAATCTTTGCAAAACGGCTGATAAATTTTTCAGCATTGCTCTTCTTGCTGTCTGTATTCTCAATCATTTCAAGAATTCTTGCGGTAGTTGACTGACTGTACGGCTTGGTTGCTTTAATAACAAGCATTCCGTCTAAATTAACAGAGCCTGAAAGCACTTCATCACCTGCAGACATAGAAACAGGAATGCTCTCTCCCGTTAAGGCAGACATATCAACCTCTGCATTTCCCTTAACGATAACACCGTCTAAATGAATAATCTGCCCCGGATCAACAACGAATTCCTCGCCTGCTTCAATTTCTTCGGGTTTAACCTCAAGATTTTTTCCGTTTCTGATGACCGTTACCGCCTGAGGCTTGTTTTCTATCATATCCGAAATGGATTTTCTGCTTTTGCCAACAGCCAAATCCTGTAAAAACTCACCGATTGTATAAAGCAGAACTACAGCACAGCCCTCTGTGTATTCCCCGATAGCAAACGCACCGATAGATGCAATGCCCATCAGCAGATTTTCATTAAAGATATTTCCGTGAATAATGCCCTCTATTGCTTCCTTGATAATATTGAAGCCCACGATTAAATAAAAAATTCCAAAGCAGATAAGGGCCGCCTTTTCGTTAATATCGGTAAATTTGCTTAATATGTAGCCAAGCACAAGGAAAGCACCGCCACAGGCAATTTTAAAGATGAAATCTTTTTTATTCACTTCTCCGCCGTGCTCGTGATCATGACCACAACCGCATCCGTCATCGTGATGATGCTTGTGATTATGCTGGTGTTCACAGCAACAGCATCCGTCCGTATGATTATGCTTTTTTTCTTCCATTTCAATTCCTCGTTTTATGTAATTATGGCTTCCCCTTGAGGGGAAGGCTTTTATTTTTTTATAATATAATTTATTTATCAAACAAAGTCAACACTCCGTTTGAATCCATAACACCTAAAAAGATATTTTTTACTTCCTTATCCTGCTGCTTTACTCTTTTAATCAAATCGCTTTTATCTATTTTAGCATCTGCAAGATCATCCTCCATAATCCTGCCGTCCATAATCACATTCACGGTAAGCCCCTCGCTCTGCGGTGCAAAGTTGAAATCCTTTGGATTAAGCGGTCTTTTGAGCGGAACAGGCATAAAGCTGATTTTTCCTGTGGTTTCCATCATTGCATAATCAATATCTGCAATGTTGAAATAGCCCGCTGCACGTGCAGAAGAAAGTAAATCATTCAGTTCTATTCTTGCTTTTCTTAAATTCTTTTTATAAATTTTTCCTTTATAGATAAGGATAATCGGACTGCCGTTTATAATCTGCCTTGCGGCATTGCTTTTTTGTGAAATAAACGAAAAGATAACATCAAGAATGGCATAAACAGCCATTGCTGTTACACCCTTCCACCATTCCATATCAAGATTGGTAGACATTTCGGCAGCAACAGATCCAATTGTTATACCAACAACATAATCAAAAAAGGATAACTCGGAAATTGCACGATAGCCCATTACCTTTGAAAGAATAAATAAAACAACAAACGATATAAGACCCAAAAGAATAATATTTAAAAAATCCATAAAATCACCTTTTTTAGTATGAGCAAAAAAACTGCTTTAAATCACATAAAATTTATGATACAATACAAATAGATTATTTTTGTAAAAGAGGGACGTTTATGAGCAAAAGAGATATCAGAATTGCTGTTTTCGGAATTGCCTGCAACCTTTCGCTTTTTCTTATAAAGCTTTATGTTGGCATAAGCTCAAACTCACTTGCGATTTACTGCGATTCCGTTAATAATCTTGGCGATACCTTTTCTGCACTTATTGCTCTGTTCGGATTTATTTTTATTATAAAATCAAAAATCAGCGAAAGAAAAAGCGTCCGTGTGCAGGCTCTTTGCTCGTTTATTATCGGCAGTATCGTTGCGGTAACAGGCGGATATTGTGTTTATACAGGGCTTGAAAGATTTATGTATCCCGTGCTTGTTTCCTATTCTTTTAAATATGCAGTGCTTATTATTTTAACTGCCTGTGTAAAACTTGTTATGGCAATGGTTTATATTCGAAGCAACAGAAAATCTCCATCTCCTGTTTATAAGGCTTTAATTTTAGACAGCTTTCTTGATTTCGCCATAACAACAATGGCAGTTATGGGATTTTTCCTTATAAATAAAATCAATTATGCTATTGACGGTGTTTTCGGCATTGTAATCGGCATCATCATTCTTGCTTCTGCTTCAAAATCTGTTTTTCAGCAGGCAAAAATTCTTGTGAATGATTAAAAGGAATCCCTCCCTTTAACAAGGGAGGCTTAAATATAAAAATTACTGTTTATGAAAGGGGTAAATAATTTATGGCAATTCAAGAAAAGAAAAAAGGTAAGGGGAAAATCGTGCTTATTGTTTTAGGTTCAATTATAGGGGTTGTTGCACTTGCTTTGCTTATTTGTATGGCAACAAGCCTTATCGGTGTGAAATCAAATTCAAATTTCATAAAATCCTTGGAAGCTGTTTCATACGAAAACCAGCTTAAGCCTGCGCTTGCAGAGGACGGATATTATACCTTTGTTACAGACGATAATTTTAAAGTTATGCAGCTTACGGATATACATATCGGTGCGGGCTTTTTAAGTATAAAAAAAGATAATATGGCTTTAAACGCTGTTGCCTCTATGATACAGGAGGAAAAGCCTGATTTAGTTGTTGTTTCGGGTGATATTGCGTTTCCGATTCCATTTCAGGCAGGCACATTAAACAATAAGAATTCTGCAAGGCTTTTTGCTCAGCTTATGGAACAGCTTGGCGTTTACTGGGCACCTGCTTTCGGTAATCACGATACGGAAAGCTATTCATATTACACAAGAGAAGATATCTGCGATTTTTACGCAAGTGAGGAGTTCAGCCACTGCCTTTTACAAGCAGGGCCAAAAGAGGTTGATGGCTCAGGCAACTACATTATCAATGTTAAAAACACAGCAGGAAAAATTACACAAAGCCTTGTTGTTATGGACTCTCAATCTTATGTAGGTTCAGGCATTATAGACGGTATTATTATGAAATACGACCGTATTCACGATAATCAGGTTGAATGGTACAAGAATGAAATTAAAGCCTTAACCGAAGAAAACGGCGGTGAAACCCCAAAATCTCTTGCATTCTTCCACATTCCGCTTATGGAATATAAGGAGGCATGGGATGAATATGTGAATAACGGCAGTCAGGATACTGAAAATGTTAAATACTACTATGGAAAAGTTGGCGAAAAAAACAGCGGCATTTTCTGTGCCGAAGAAAACTGCGGACTTTTTGATGCAGCAAAAGAGCTTGGATCTACACAAGGATTTTTCTGCGGACACGACCATTTAAACAATTTCTCTGTTGATTACAAGGGAATTCGCTTAACTTACGGCTATTCCATAGATTATCTTGCTTATATCGGCATTATGAAATACGGTGCGCAAAGAGGATGCACAATAATTAACATTGCACCTGACGGAAGTTTTGAAACACAGCTTGAAAACTATTATCAGGATAAATACAGCCCTTCTAAAGACAAAGAGCGGGTTAGTATGGAAAGCTGGGTTCCGAAATATTAAAATTTGCTATTGACAAATTTTTAACAACGGCATATAATACTGATACAAAATATTTTCAGGGCGGGGTGTAATTCCCCACCGGCAGTATAGTCTGCGACCTGTGATTGAATAAATCACGGCTGAATCGGTGCAATTCCGATACCGACGGTGAAACATTTATAAAATGTAAAGTCCGGATGAGAGAAAATGTTTAAGGCAAATCAAAAAATAAAATAAATGCCTTTCAGTCAGAACATTTACGCCCTTGATACTTTTTGTATCAAGGGCTTCTCTTTTGCCCAAAAAGGAGAAACTTATTATGACAAACACAACAAAAAAATCACAAAGCAACAAAATCCGTTTCATTACAGGATGCGGTGTTCTTGCGGCATTTGCAACAGCACTTCAATATCTTGAAATTCCAAGCCCTGTAAGCTTTATCGCGTTTGATTTTTCGGATTTGCCCGCACTGATTGGATCTTTTGCTTACGGCCCTATCGCAGGTATTTTAATTGAATTGATTAAAAACATTATCCATCTTGCAGTCAGCCGAAGCGGATTTATCGGAGAACTTTCCAATTTCATTTTAGGTGCAGTTTTCGTTGGCGTAGCAGGCCTTATGTATAAGCATAATAAGACAAAGAAAATGGCTTTGATTGCAGGCGTTATCGGTTCGCTCTGCATGGCAGTTATCAGCTATCCTTCAAACTTATTTGTTGTTTATCCTTTCTACTACAATTTTATGCCAAAGGAAGCTGTTTTGCAGGTTTATCAGAATTTATTTAAAGTAAACAGCATTGAAATGGCTATCTTAATTTATAATGTTCCGTTTACATTTGTTAAAGGCTTAATCAGCGTTGTAATCTCTGCGTTTGTTTACAAACCATTAAGCCCGATTTTACACGGAAAAACCAAATAAATTGTTTTTTCACTTTTTAAAATATTTTTTTGCACAATGGCTTCCCTTTAGCCAAACAAGAGTTGAACAAAATAAGGTTTAGCTTTTGTTTGGCTATTGAGGGGAGTCGTTTTTTATCAAATTTACCAAAAACAGTATAATCCTTTTGTTATTTTTCTATTAACGAAACAAACAATATTATTGCTATTTTTTTATCAATGTTGTATAATATCATCATAAAAATTATAATTAAAATTAAGGAGATAAACATTATGTTAGTTTCTGCAACCGAAATGCTTAAAAAAGCAAAAGCAGGCCACTATGCTGTTGGCCAGTTTAACATCAACAACCTTGAATGGACAAAGTCTGTTCTTTTAACTGCACAGGAATTAAACAGCCCTGTTATTCTTGGTGTTTCAGAAGGTGCAGGCAAATATATGACAGGCTTTAAAACAGTTGCTGCTATGGTTAAAGCAATGGACGAGGAACTTGGAATTACAGTTCCTGTTGCTCTTCACCTTGACCACGGTTCATACGAAGGCTGCTATAAATGTATCAAAGCAGGATTTACTTCAATTATGTTTGACGGTTCACATTATCCTATTGAAGAAAATGTTGCTAAAACAACAGAGCTTGTAAATGTTGCTCACGCACTTGGCCTTTCAATCGAAGCTGAGGTAGGATCTATCGGCGGTGAGGAAGACGGCGTTGTTGGTGCAGGCGAATGTGCAGACCCGGAGGAATGCAAAATGGTTGCTGACCTTGGCGTTGATATGCTTGCAGCAGGTATTGGTAATATCCACGGTAAATATCCTGAAAACTGGGCAGGTCTTTCATTTGAAACACTTGATGCGATTCAGCAGAAAACAGGCGTTATGCCTCTTGTTCTTCATGGTGGCACAGGTATTCCTGAGGATATGATTAAAAAAGCTATCGATCTTGGCGTTTCAAAAATTAATGTAAACACAGAATGCCAGCTTTCATTCCAGGAAGCAACACGCAAATATATTGAAGAAGGCAAGGATTTACAGGGCAAAGGATTTGACCCTCGTAAGCTTCTTGCACCTGGCGCTGAAGCAATCAGAGCTACAGTTAAAGAAAAAATGGAGCTCTTCGGTTCAATCGGCAAAGCAAACGACTAATAACAATTCAATAAAAATTAACAAAAATTCCCATTCCATTCGGAATGGGATATTTTTTTGCTTTTTACTAAAAATAGTATCGAATAACATTTATTATAACTTTTAATTTTTCAATCTCCGCAAACACTATAATCGTGAGAAATCACGCAAATTTTTTGAATTGAGGAGAAACATTATGAAAAAGAAAACAGTTAATATCATTAAAGGCGTTGGCGTTGCAATGGCTGTTGGTTCAGCAGTTGCAGCAGCAACATCTTCAATGGGTACAACCAACAAAAACACAAAAAAAACAATGCAGAAAGCCGTAAACAAAGTTTCAAACTTTGTGGACACTGTTTCTTCATTAATGTAAAAAAAGAGGGCATTTTATTTTGCCCTCTTTACATAATATTAAAATCA
>JAAVHU010000035.1 GCA_014799585.1 Clostridiales bacterium
ACTCAATCATAATGCAGTTGTTTTATCATCATATAAAAACGGCAAAAAGATAGCCGAAGGCAAACCTGCTGAAAAGCAAGTGCTTATATAAAAACAAAAAGGTATCCGTACGGATACCTTTTTTATATAGTCGAGGTGACAAGATTCTCCTCTCAACTATCGAAAGGTACACTGTACCTTTCTCCTAAATTTTCCAAGCATCAAACTGCACGAAAAATTTAGAGTTTCGTTTCTCATCTTGTTATTATAAAAAAACAAAGCATCCAAAAATGGATACTTTGTTTTTTGGTCGAGGTGACAAGATTCGAACTTGCGACCCCCACGTCCCGAACGTGGTGCTCTACCAAACTGAGCCACACCTCGATAACTTTAGCAGAAATATTATTACATATTTTTTGCAATTTTGCAATAGTTATTTTTATTTTATTAAACAAAATAATTTTGCCAATACTAATTAAGAGGTGATACTATGAGCCAAAATGATTTACCGCTTAGTTTCGGCAATGCTCTTACAAAGAATGAAAACGCAAAAAAACAGTTTGAAATGCTTTCTGATCATCAAAAACAGGCTGTTATAAACAAAACAAGAAAAATTAATTCAAGCTATGAAATGGACTGCTTTATTGATTATTTTTCAAATGGCTCGCTTAATATATAAGGCACAGGAAATCCTGTGCCTTTTTTTGAACTTATTTTATGCCGCCGTGATAATCCACAAAACCGCATTTTTGAATATTCGTACCCTCAATATAATATCGAACAAGATACATATCGTCTATCTTGCCAAGGCAGTCTGCAGTACTATACGGAAAAATACTGCCAACAGACAATCGCTTTGCCGTATCTGCATACACCACTTCCGGTGTATATCCATTTTTCCACAGCCTTTTTTCAACAGGAGCATCTTTTACGCCGCCTTTGTATTTAACAAAGCCTGCTTTATGCTTTTTCGTGCCATCCAAATCATAAACAACAATAAGTGCATCGCCGACTTTACCATAGCATAACCCACTTGAATACGCAAAAATTGTGCCTACTTTTTCTTTCAAATCACTTCTTTTATACACAATTTCTTTTGTATAGCCATTCTGCCATTTAACAGGCTTTGGGAATTTATCATCAATCGGTTTTTCAGGCTCTTCACCGCCTGAGCTTACCTCTTTGAAAAGATTGCGGTACATATAATCTGTATCCACATTTCCGCTGATACCATCTACCCTGCCGACAGAGGAATTCTGCCACATATCATATTCGCCCTTATACTTATCTGTTCCGCTTGTATAATCGGCTATCCAGCTTGTATAACGCTTTTTAAGATCTTTATCAAGATAATGATCATACCAGTTTCTGTTTGCATAAACACCTGCCCAATAGCCGTGCTTTTCAATAACAGAATTGAAGGCTCTTACGATTGCAGAAAGCTTTGCTCTGCCAAGATTTGCAATACTCTTATCTTCCATATCGCAGTAAACAGGCAAATTAAGCGTTTTTCCCTTAAGCCTTTCAACTGCCCATTCAGCACCCTCACGAGCCGTTTTTTCACTGTTTGAATAGATATAAACATACACACCGATTTTAACGCCTGCTCTTCTTGCGGAACGATAATATTCCTCAAATTTTTCATCAAGCGTACTGTTGTTTTTATTACCAACCCAGCCCAACCGCAGGATTGCAAAATCAACATTTTTTGAAAGCCTATCCCAATCAATTGAACCGTTAAATTCGGATAAATCAACTCCGAAATAAGACATAATCTGCACCACCTTAAAACTAATAATGCCAAACAATCAATATTTACGCCCTATTTCAGAATATGAAAATATTTAATTTTTTGATACTTAGAATAAATCAATAATAGATTTTAAATCTTCAAAACAATAATCTGCATTTTCGTTAAATCCTTTATGTACAAGTATCGTTGTAAATCCCGCATGATTACCACCGATAATATCTGCATTAACACTATCACCAACCATATAGTATTCATCCGCATTTGGATATAAATTTTTAGCAATTTCAAAAATTTCTTTTCTTGGCTTATCATATCCCTCAACAGCTGAAATCACGTAATCATCAAAGAAATCATAAATATCAAGTGCTTTTAGAATATCACATAAATCGGGATAATTATTTGATAAAATGACATTTTTTACACCCATATCTTTAAGTTTTTCAAGTGTATTGCAAGTATCTGAATAAAGCAGATAATTTTCTTTTCGTTTGATAAAATCTCTTATCTTGGCTGTTGCCTGTTCAGCTATATTTTGGGAAACATCAAGACTTATATAGCAATTATAAAAATAGTCATTCATATACTGCCACCATTTTTCATTTGTAAAAGCAGTATAATCTTTTTCAGGTGTATGCCAAGTAAATCCTGTTGCCATACAGGTTCTTATTTCATTGAATGTAACAGTTGTGTTACTGCAAACAGATTTCAATGCATTATAAACACTGTTGCTCCACAATGAATTTGAATATACGAGCGTTCCGTCAAAATCCCAAAATATAACTTCCATATTTATTCTCCTATGACTTGTCAAATTTTATATTCACAACAACAATGCCGACACAAACAAGAAGCAGTGCCAAAAGATTTTTTAAGCTGAAAGCTTCTGCCGTTTCGCCAAGGAAAATTGCAGAAAGGATAACGCCGAAAACAGGGTTCATAAGCCCGATTACAGATATTTTTGAAACAGGATTATGCTTTAAAAGAATACCCCAAATTGTATAAGCCGCTGCCGAAATAAAGGCAAGATACAAAATCATCAAAACACCTTTTACCCCGCCAACCTGTGTTATTCTTCCGCCTGCTGCAAAGCCGAACAACATCATAAAAGCTCCGCCGAAAAGGAACTGCCAGCCCGATAGCATAACCGTACCTGACTTATCGGAAAACTTTTTAATCAAAACACTTGAAACAGAATAGGCAAGCGAAGAAAGAATCATAAAGCCCTCACCATTAAAGGCAAAGCCACCGCCGAAGCCATCTGCCGAAAGGTTGATAACAACAATGCCAACAAAACCCACAACAGCACCGATTGCTTTTTGAGCCGTTAACTTTTCAATTCTAAAAACAAGAGTTGAAACAAGAATAGAAAAGAACACATTAACGGCAATCAAAATGCTGGATTTAACCCCGCTTGTATGCGCAAGCCCGATATAAAACAAGGTGTATTGCAGTATCGTTTGAAAGAGTGACAAAAGAGCCACTTTGCCGAATTCTGTTTTTCCCTTTGGATAAAGCACCCGTTTCTGCATCAGAGAGCCAACAAGGATAACCATTGCACCTGCAAGAAAAAATCTTATGCCCGCAAAAAGAATTTGAGAATAGCTATCCTCCGCCCCTATATCAAACAGTTTATAGCCAACCTTTATGGACGGAAAGGCGGAACCCCAAAGAAAGCAGCAAAAGAGCGCAAACGGAATACAAATATATAATTTTGAAAGTTTTGATTTATTTTCCATTACTCTATTCTGAATACCCTTTTATAAATTTCTGTTACATCTTCGGAAGAAAGCGTGGTTGGATTATTAAGCAATCTATCAACATTAACGCTCTTCGCAAAAGAAAGCACGGCCTCTTTATCTGCATTTGGTGTATAAAGTTCAAATTCATCAATCAGATTTCTGAAAATGACCACACCGTCTTTTGCGTTTCTTCCTCCAAGCAAAACGCCGATTTCATCAAGAGTATGAAGCACAAAATCTCTTCCTCTTGAATCATTAACCTTTTCATTATGCGCATTCATATAATCCCAGATTTCCGCAAGGTTTACGGAAACGGAATGACCGTGCGCTGTACCGCAGTTTATCGTTATGTTATAGCACATTGCGTGAGCAGAGGTGGTTGCGGTTATATTGATAGCCTTTCCCGCATAGTAAGATGCCATAAGCATACCCCTGTTTGCAGAAGTTTCATTCGCAATATAGCCTTCTTTATTTTCAACAAAAAGGCGGATTGCTTTTTCTGCATACTCTCTGCTTTCAGCATTGCTTTTAACATTCCAATAGCTTTCTATTGCGTGGCAAAGCGCATCCATACAGGTGCATCTGCGCTGATAAGGCGGAACCGTTTTTAAAAACTCTTCATCAAGAATAACAAAATCAGGCAGAAAATCATCGTGTGTAATGGAATGCTTTTCATTTTCATTTACATAAAAAATGGAATATCTTGTTGCCTCTGAGCCTGTGCCTGAGGTTGTTGGAATTGCAAGAAATTTAATATTATTCGCTTTCATAGGCACTGTTAAAGCTGTTTTAACATCATTTGTTACAAGCAGCTTTATCATTTTTGCAGAATCAAGCGGAGAGCCGCCGCCTGCTCCAATCATAAAATCGCAGTTATTCTTTTTAAAAAGTTCAGCAGCAGAAACCATATCCTCAAATCTTGGATTCGGTCTTATTTTATCCCACACTGTTAAATCATATTTTTCCTTAAGATACTGATATGCTTTTGTGGTTTTGAAGCTGCTGCCACAACAAAGAAAAGGCTTCTTGAAACAAGAAACCTTTTCCAAAGCATTCAGATTATCTAATATCAAGCCCTTAGTCTGCATTTGCAAGCCACTCATATTCAGGAACATAAATTCTTGTTTTATCCCAAGGATCGCCGTCTAAATGGCGGATAAGCCAAACATAATACATTTCATAGCCCGGTGCTGTAACCTGCTGATGCGCATTCCCGCCTCTTATACAAAGGCAGGAGCCATTTTCTGTTTTATATGGTGTATCTCCCTCAAAACCTGCACCAAAGCCCTCAGGATGATCAAACTGATAATAATAAAGCTCAGGCTGAGGATGATGATGAGGCGGATAAGAAGACCATCTGCCCGGCTGATTAAATACTTCGCCCATAACCATATTTGAATATGGAGCATTATCCAAATCAAACATTGTTGAAACAATTCTATGACCTGTTCCGTTCCACTGACCTTTTCCGAATTCCTGATAAAGGCAGTTTTCAGGATTATAGAAAACAGGATCCCAAGTTTTATCATTATCTGTTTTCTGAACAAGCACTTCTGATTCTTCAAGTGCAGTTATAACAGCCTTAACCTCTTTTGGAAAATGAACTGCATATGGCTTTTTCTCAAAAGGATTTGCACGCTGGCAATCCTCATCAATACTATCAGCAACCTTAAAATTAACCTTGCCTGAAAGAAGAAGCACTGCACATTCATTATCCTTTTCAAGAATTTCAAGAGCTTCGCCCTTTTTAAGTTTTTTAACATAGATATCCATAAGCATATCTGCATTAACACCATTCATTTCGCAAAGAACTTTTTTGCCGTTTTCATCATATTCCGGTTTAAACAACATCTTTATCAATCTCCTAAAACATTATTTTCAACAAATCTGAGAATATCTGCATATACCTCGTCTTTATTTATTTCATTTAAAATTTCGTGTCTGCCGCCCTCATAAAGTTTAAGCTGAGCCTTTGAATGACCGCTTTCAACAAGCTTTGAATGAACTTCTTTGAGTCCCTCTCCAAAATTACCAACAGGATCCATATCTCCGCTGATAACAAGAATTGGTATATCCTTTGGAACTTTAGAATACCATTCAACACTGTTTGCATTTATATTGAGCTTAACCAAATCATTCATTCCCTGAACAGAGAATAAAAATCCGCAATACTCATCTGCTATATATTGATCAACAATTGCCGAATCACGAGTAAGCCAGTCAAACGGCGTTCTGCCCTCAAACTTTTTGTTATATGAGCCAAAGGTAAGTTTATCAATAAACTTGGATTTATGCTTTGCACCCTGAATTTTAGCAAGACCAGCAGACAAAATATCGCCTGCTGCGGCAGCAGGGTTTGAACCGCCCGTACCCATATATATAGCACCCGAAAAGCCTGCATCTGCATACCAAGCGGTAAAACACCTTGTAATAAAAGAGCCCATTGAATGCCCCATTGCAACAATCTTTTTATCAGGATAAGCCGCCTTTGCCCTGTCAAACGTTGTTTTTAAATCTTTAACAAGGAACTTATAGCCGTTCTTTTCACCAAAATAACCCATTTCCTCAGCATTCTGATTGGATTTTCCGTGATTTGCCATATCGTGCATAAAAACAGCAATGCCGTTTGAAGTGAGAAATTCAATAAAATCATGGTATCTTTCCTGATGCTCAGCCATTCCGTGATGAAGCACGATAACTGCTTTAACATCATCATTATCCGGTGTATATTCACAGCCGTGAATCGTGCATACACCTGTTGCCGATTTAAAATTATACGCTTTAACTTTCATAAAAACACCCCTTAAATTTTTACACTTGTATAATTATTATTTAACTTGATTGTATCATATAACACCGCTGAAATCAAACGGCGGAATATATTTATCATCTGCCGAAGAAAGCTCCTGAATAAATATCTTTTCAAGGCCCTTTGACAAAGCATAATCAACAACCTTATCATATTCACGCTTTGTAATTGTTCGGTTTATCTCTTTATAATCTTCAAGATTTGTGCAAGGCACATATTGTGCCATAAGGCTTAAATAAGCATTTTCAAAATTATCCGAAACATAATCTATAATTTCAAGCGAAGAATTCGTATTTTGCGGCAGAATAAGATGGCGGATAATCATGCCTTTTTTCATCATACCATCATCAAACATTGCATTTCCTGTTTGCCTGTACATCTCAGCAAGCGCCTTTTTAACCGTTTCGGGATAGTCAGATGCACTGCTGTATCTTAACGCTTTATCATTTCTGATATACTTAAAATCGGGCAGATAAATATCCACAAGGCCGTCAAGTATTTTAAGCGTTTCCACGCTTTCATATCCGCTTGAATTATAAACAATCGGCACAGGACTTTTCCAGACTTTCAGCACATCAGCTATCATCGTTGCATAATGTGTTGGATTAACAAGATTGATATTTTCAGCACCCTGCGATACAAGGTTTTCAAATATTCCTATCAGCCTTTCACGGCTTACTTCAACGCCTTTATTATCCCTGCTGATTTCATAATTCTGGCAATATACACATTTTAAATTGCATCCGCTGAAAAACACTGCTCCGCTGCCGTTTTTTCCGCTTATGCAAGGCTCTTCCCAAAAATGCAGAGCCGCCCTTGCAATTTCAAACTTTTCAGAGGTTCTGCAAAATCCGTTTGCATTTTCTCGTTCAACATTACATTTTCTTGGACAAATACTGCAAATCATAACAATGCCTTATATATATCGCCTTTTTTAAACGGCGTTTTGGAAGCAATTTCTTTAGCAGCCATATTCATACTTAAGCCTTTTTCAACAAGCTCTTTTGCCTGCAAAACAGCATCTTCAAGCGTTATTTCAGCAGCTTTTTCTTCCTTTTTGCCCTCTATGATAAGCACAATCTCTCCCCTAAGAGAGCCGTTTCCATAAAGCGCATTTGCTTCCTTAAGCGTTGTATTGATAACCTCTTCGTGAATTTTTGTTATTTCACGAACTATGGCAAGCCTCCTATCACCGAGCGTTGCATATAAATCCTTTAAAGTATTTGAAAGCTTATGCGGAGCTTCATAAAAAATAATTGTTCTTTTTTCGTCTTTTATCTCTTCAAGATGCTCAAAGCGGGATTTTTTTGAAACGCTTAAAAACCCTTCAAAGGTAAATCTTCCTGTTTCCATTCCCGATATTGCAAGTGCAGTTGCAAAAGCGGTTGGCCCCGGAACAGAAACAACCTGTATGCCAAGTTCGTGGCAAAGAGCAACCAAATCCTCTCCCGGATCTGAAATGGCGGGCATACCCGCATCTGTTACGATTGCGCAATCCTCGCCCTGTTGAATACGAGCACAGATGATTTCGCCGCGTTCACGTTTATTATGTTCATAATAGCTTACCATTTCTTTCTTTATTCCGAAATGATTAAGCAGTTTTAAGGTTACTCTTGTATCCTCAGCAGCAATAAAATCAACTGCTTCAAGCGTATTAACAGCACGCGGAGAGAAATCAGACAGATTGCCTATCGGCGTGCCTACAACAAATAATTTTCCACTCATTTATCATACCCATCGGCAAAAGAGCCGTAAACTTCTAACATTTCATCCGTAAATTTTCCGTTTTCTTTTTTGATTGAAAGCGTTGGTTCAACTCTTAAAAACGGCTTTGAATTTTTCTTTCCCTCAATGAGAAACAAAAACGGCTCTTCCCCGTTTTTATCCACAACAAAGCGAAGCCTTTTCGGCTCTAAGCTGTAATCTCTCATTATGCTTATTGCATCAACAAGCCTTTCAGGGCGGTGGCACATACAAAATCTGCCGCCGTATTTCAGAAGGTAAGCCGCCGCTTTCACTGCATCTTCAATATTGCAGCAAACCTCGTGGCGGGCAATTTTTGCACTTTCTCCAAGTGACTCAATTCCTGTTCCAACCGGCTTATATGGAGGATTCATAGTTACAAGCGTAAAACTTTCAGCCGTAAAATGCTCATTAATTTCACGCAAATCGCAAAGATGCGGAATAAGCCTTTCCTCAAATTCGTTATGCTCAATACTGCACTTCACCTGTTCATAAGCATTTTCCTGAATATCAAGGCAGTGAACCGTTTTTGGATATTCCTTTCTCAGCCACAAAAGGGGGATAATGCCGCACCCTGTTCCCATATCTATTGCAATATCCTTTGCTTTCGGCTTTGCGAAATAGGAAAGAAGTAATGCGTCTGTTCCAAAGGTATGCTCCCTGCTTGTTGCAATATGAACTTCATCTGATAGTCTTTCAAAAATATACATATGTTTTCCTAAATTTTATTCGTCATCAGACGAAATAATTTTTTACACACTTCTTTCGGTGGTAATCTTCTTAATGCGTTTTCACACCAAATCACGACTCTATCAAATGCTCCACCGGAGCATTTTCCTAAAAATCTTGCGATTTTTAGAGAGCCGTCTGTATTAAAACTATTCGTCATCAGACGAAAGTTTTAATACAGCCATAAATGCTTCCTGCGGCACTTCTACTGAGCCGAACTGACGCATACGCTTTTTACCCTCTTTTTGCTTTTCAAGAAGCTTTTTCTTTCGTGTAACGTCACCGCCGTAACACTTTGCAAGCACATCTTTACGAAGCGCTTTAACCGTTTCTCTTGCAATAACCTTACCGCCGATTGCAACCTGAATCGGAATTTCAAAAAGATGACGCGGAATATGTTCTTTCAGTTTTTCAGCAATTTTTCTTGCTCTCGGATATGCCTTATCTGTGTGAATAATAAACGAAAGCGCATCTATAATATCACCGTTGAGCATTACATCCACCTTAACAAGTTTGCTCTGTCTGTAATCTGCAACTTCATAATCAAAGGAAGCATAGCCCCTTGTTCGTGATTTAAGTGCATCAAAGAAATCATAAATAATTTCATTCAACGGAAGCTCATAATTGATATCCACTCTTTCAGGCGTGATATAATTCATTGTTTTGAAAATGCCTCTTCTGTCCTGACACATATCCATAACCGTGCCAACAAATTCACTTGGCGCATAAATATGCGCATCACAGAACGGTTCTTCGCAGTAATCAATATTTGCAGGATCGGGATAATTGGTTGGATTATCAATTTCCATCATTGTGCCGTCAGACATATGAATTTTATAAACAACACTCGGAACGGTAGTTACAAGGTCTAAATTATATTCTCTTTCAAGCCTTTCCTGAATAATCTCAAGATGAAGCAAGCCCAGGAAACCACAGCGGAAACCAAAGCCGAGTGCACCTGAGGTTTCAGGCTCATAAGAAAGAGAAGCGTCATTAAGCTGCAGCTTTTCAAGTGCATCACGAAGTGCCTCATAGTCAGCACCATCTGCAGGATAAACACCGCAGAATACCATAGGATTAACCTTTCTGTATCCCGGCAGAGCTTCGGGTGCAGGATTTTCAGCAGTAGTAACCGTATCACCAACAAGTGCATCGTGAACCGTTTTGATAGAAGCTGTTATATAGCCAACCTCACCTGAGGTTAATTCGTTTGCCTTTTCCATAGAGGTTGCACGCATATATCCAACCTCAACAACAGTAAATTCTGCTCCTGTGGACATCATTCGCATTGTGTCGCCCGCTTTGATTTTACCTTCCATAACACGAACGTAAACGATAACGCCTCTGTATGAATCATAGATAGAATCAAAAATCAATGCTTTAAGCGGTTTATCATCATCTGCCTGCGGAGGACGGATTTCATTAACGATATATTCAAGCACATCGCCCACATTTTCACCTGTTTTAGCTGAAACCCTTGGTGCTTCAAGGCAAGGAATACCAACAACATCTTCAACCTCATTGGCAACTCTTTCGGGATCTGCCGCAGGTAAATCTATTTTATTTATAACAGGAAGAATATCAAGATCGTGATCAAGAGCAAGATACGTGTTTGCAAGCGTCTGCGCCTCAACACCCTGTGAGGCATCAACAATAAGGATTGCACCCTCGCAGGCAGCAAGAGAACGTGAAACCTCATAATTAAAGTCAACATGACCCGGAGTATCTATAAGATTGAAAACATAATTCTCTCCGTTTTTTGCAGTGTAATCAAGTTTTACCGCGTGTGCTTTTATTGTAATTCCACGTTCACGCTCTAAATCCATATCATCAAGAATCTGAGCCTGCATATCTCTTTTTTCAACAGACTGTGTAAGCTCCAAAAGTCTGTCTGCAAGCGTTGATTTGCCGTGATCTATATGTGCAATAATTGAAAAATTTCTGATGTTATTTTTGTTAACAGCCAAGTGTGCTTCCTCCGTTATATAACTAATTTATATATTATTCTTTATTATATTAAATAAAGGCAAAAAAATCAAGACAAAGCAAAACCGCACTCTTTACCAAGTGCGGCGGCTAAAAACGTCATTCCAATCCCCATTAAACGCTTTCAAATCAAAATGCTTTTCTTCTCGTTTTCCATACGAAATCCACACTTGATTTATACGTTCCGAAGGCATTTCAACAGGATTTCCGTCTGCATCTGTAATTGCCCAAAAAATTCTTTCTGCCTCAACCCAAGTGGTATATTGTTTTATTTCTTCTAAATGCTCTTTGCTCTGCTTTCCCCAACTATCATCACTAAGCCATATAACAGAATTGTTTTCAAGAAGCAATGCTACACTTCCTATCAATTCAAAATCATAATCTCTGTTTGTGTCTATATGCATATTGTGTATATGAGAAAACCGCAAAAGCACCCCTTAGTCCATAGTATCATATCTCAAAAATATTTCCACTAAGTCTTTTTCAGTGATATATTCAATTCTTTCAAGTGTAAAATCATGAAAAACCCAATTACTTTCTAAAAAGTTTTCAATGCCTTTTTCAGTTTTTTCAACTTCATACCAAACAGCCATAATATCACTCCTAAAAAACTAACTTACTTTAACATTTTATTTCCTCTTTAGAATTTATAATTGCACAAGCATATGTATCAAGCGGCAAATCTAACAACTGCATTATTCTGAGTTCATCAAGTGCATCAAAGAGGGCATTATGTGTTTCAAAATAACTATAATCACCTGTTAACATTCTCATCATCGGCTCAACGCCGAAATTACGCTTCAATCTGCCAGTTTTACAGCATTCGGCATTCAATGGGATTTTAGAATTATACTGCTTATATGCCGCAACCTTTATGATATCGTACCACTTAAACCCTGATAATTCATTAAGATGCCCGTAATCAAACTTTGCATTATACGCAAAAATGGACTGCACACTATTCTTATCAAAAAGACCAAGCAAATCATTTATTGCTTCATCACGATTACATTCAATGGCAGGCGGATTTCCGTTTATCTGCAACACAGATGAAAACATTCCGCCAATCATACATTCCTGCGTAAGAATATAATATTTCGTGGCAACAGGCTCAAAGGTTTCACAATCTGCAACAACAACACCGATAGACATAACTTCATCGCACCAATTTGTTTCCGTATCTATAACAGCAAAAGTTTTCATATTCTCCATATTGTAATTATCCCTTAATGCTTCCTACTGTTCAGATTTTTCGAACTTTTATTGAAGATTCTGCTAATGCTGTCTTCTATCCAGATACAGCAACGCTTAATTTTAAATAAATCAAAAAAGAAAATACGTACTCGGTCTACCAAAGAGCCACCAAACCAAATCAACACGGCTGTGCCTAAAACAGCTAAAACCATCAACCATGCCGGCAAATTCAAATAGACAGTAAATGTTCCTGTTATCAATTTTTCACGAATCAAAGGTTCTTCATGCAATAAATACACACCAAAGGATGCAGGTGCAAAGAATTTTATAAATTTAACCATTTGCGGTTTTATCTTAATATTCAAGAAAAACATAAACAAAAACAATGCACAAAAAACAATGGTAGGAGAAGTATAACGAATTAAAAAGGTTGAGTCTATTTTATTAGGCGATGAACTATCCTGAACTAAATCCATAATAAGTTTTACGCCCCAACTAATCAATACACACAAGAAATATCCCAACAGATTTTTCCAATTTTTCATATTATCCCATAAGCCGTATCTTCTGATATATGCTCCCACAAGATACATAATTACCAGCCAAAGGAAAGTGTATCCCCTGTCAAGGCGTGCTATATCCGCACGGAAAGCGGTTGGAAGAAAAGAGCAAACTATAAAGGTTACAAACAGGAGCTTCTGCATTGTTACCTTATCAAATTTATCTAATACAAGATTTAAAAACGGAATAAAGAAAAACATACAAAAATATGCTCTTACATACCAATACGGGCCAAGTGCGAAAGAGAAAAACGCTTGTTTCACAGTGTCTGAAATATCTAATTTACCCGGTCTTAATATAGCGTATAATATGCTTACAGATGCAATATAGAAAAACACCTGCAAATATACCATCATAAGATTCGTATATCTGTTTTTTGCACCATAACATACATAGCCTGAAATAAGAGCATAACAGTTTACCGCACAAAATGCAGCAGCTTCTAAAAACCATATAAGCTCATATTTTATGGAAAGAAATTCAGAGCCTCCAAGAAGCCCGCCGTGCCCCAAAACATGCAACACAGGAACCATAATCATACATACGATTCTTAATAAATCAATACCATAATTCCTTTTCATAGCTGTTTTTTCCATATTCAACATCCTTTCTCAATTCATAACTTACATGCAAAAATTATTCCTTAACAATTTCTGCTACACATTCAACATGAGGTGTGCGGGGGAACATATCTACGGCTGTAAGGTTTTTAAGAACATAGCCTTTTTCATTCAAAACTGCAAGATCACGCGCAAGGGTTGCACTATCGCACGAAACATAAACAATACGCTTTGCACCCATATTCTCAATAACATCAAACAGCTCTTTCTGACAGCCCTTTCGCGGTGGATCAACAATTACCAAATCAGGCTTTAAGCCCATTTTTTCAACTTCCTTTGCACCTTCAAACGCATCTGCACAGATAAAATCAGCATTATCCACATCGTTTAATTTTGCGTTTTCCTTTGCATTTTCGATTGCAGACGGCACAATTTCAATACCAACAAGATTTTTGCACTTATCGGCAAGCGTAAGCCCGATTGTGCCTGCTCCGCAATACATATCAACAACAGTTTCACTGCCCTGCAAATCTGCATATTCAGCAACAAGAGAATACAGCTTTTCACATTGATTATGATTTACCTGATAAAAACTTTGAGGAGAAATAACAAATTTCTTGCCAAGCAGAATATCTGTTATTTTATCACTGCCCCATATTGTTTTAGTCTTATCACCTAAGATAACATTTGTATTTTCTCTGTTGATATTTATAACAACGCTTTTAAGATTTTCAAATGCATTTTGAAGCGCACAAACAAGATAATCCTTATCAGGAATATCATTTCCGTTAATCACGGCACAAGCCATAATCTCGCCTGTGCCAAAGGCTTTACGAAAATAAATATGCCTTAAAAGACCTTTTCCTGTTCGCTCATCAAACGAGGTTATACTATTTTTTGCAACCCATTTTTCAAAGGCTTCAATGCCCTTTTCAAACTCAGCAGGCTGCAAAAGACAATCCCTGCACGGAATAATCCTGTGGCTTTTATAAGCATAAAAGCCTGCTGTTAAACTGCTGTTTTCTATGCAAACAGGATACTGTGCCTTATTGCGATAATGATTAATTTCACCAGCACCAACAATTTTTTCAACCTTAAAATCAATATGCCCGATTCGGCTGACTGCATCCTGCACTCTTGAAAGCTTACATTTAAGCTCTTCATCATAGGTCATATCACGAAACGAACAGCCGCCGCACTTTTTTGAAACAGAGCAATCACTTTCAATTCTTTGAGGGGACGGCTCTAAAATTTCATCAATAATGCCTATTGCATAATTTTTAGAAACCTTAATAATATGTGCGGTTATTTTATCTTCGGGAACAGTGCCGCGAACAAAAACAGCAAAGCCGTTGTATCTGCCTATTCCGCTTCCCTCTGAGGTTACAGCATCTATATATAATTCAATTTTATCATTTTTTTGAATATTCAACATAAATCACCATTAATATAATAGCATATGTAATTTTAAATATAAAGAAATTTTTTTTAGGCAAACAAAAAGCCTTCCCATTAAAGGGAAGGCTTAATTATAAGATTTTATTTTTCAACTTTTCTCTGAATTGCTTTAACAATTTCAACAATAGGAATAACAGAAAGTGCAAGCACCATTGAAACTGCATATTCAGCAAGTGAAATAGGAGCAAAATCAAATAAGTTTGAAAGGAACGGAACATAGATAACAGCTGTTGAAAGAATTAAGCTAAGCACCATTGCACCAATCAAATACATATTCATACTGCCCATTTTGAAGATAGATGTTCTTCTTGAACGCATATTGAAGGAATGGAAAATTTCAGCCATTGAAAGCGTTAAGAATGCCATTGTCATACCATTCTGGTGAATGAACGTAGAAGCACCTGCTTCTTTAAGGAAGCTCCAGAATGTCATACCGCTCTGATTTAAAAGAGCATTGCCCTCAGGTGTCATAATCAAACCAAGCACATAAGCCGCAAGTGTTACAATCGTTACCATAATACCCTGCCAAGCAACATCAATGCCCATACCGTTTGCAAATATGCCGTCCTTACTGCTTCTTGGTGCACGCTGCATAATGTTGTTCTCACCCTTTTCCATACCAAGAGCAAGTGCAGGGAAACAGTCTGTTATAAGATTTATCCAAAGAAGATGAACAGGCTCAAGAACGATTGCACCAAAGAGTGTTGCAAAGAAAATGGTTAAAACTTCTGAAAGATTTGAGGAAAGCAGGAACTGAATGGATTTACGGATATTATCGTAAATTCTTCTGCCCTCTTCAATTGCAGAAACGATTGTTGCAAAGTTATCATCAGCAAGCACCATATCAGCAACATTTTTTGTTACATCTGTACCTGTTATACCCATACCGATACCGATATCAGCACTCTTGATGGACGGCGCATCATTAACACCGTCACCCGTCATAGCGGTAACCATACCCTTGCTTCGCCAAGCCTTAACAATTCTAACCTTATGCTCAGGCTGAACACGGGCATAAACGCTGTATTTTTCAATGCTTTCATTCAGTTCTTCATCAGAAATACTATTAAGCTCGGCACCTGTAATTGCACCGCTTGCATCTTCAACAATACCAAGCTGTTTTGCAATAGCAACAGCAGTATCCTTATGGTCACCTGTAATCATAACAGGACGGATACCTGCACTTCTGCATTCTGCAATAGCATCCACAACCTCAGGGCGAACAGGATCTATCATACCTGCAAGACCAAGATAGCAAAGCTCTTGTTCAAGGAAATCAGCCTCTTCGCTTTCAGGAATTTCATCATAAGATTTCATTGCAACGCAAAGCACACGAAGTGCCTGATCTGCCATTTCCTTATTCAGAGCAAGAATGTCTTTTCTTATCTCGTCAGTCATATCAACCTTTTTGCCGTCAATATATGCTTTTGTGCAATGGTCAAGCACAACATCTGGCGCACCCTTTGTATACTGAACAAAGCCTTTTTTTACAGACGAATGAACGGTTGACATCATTTTTCTCATAGAGTCAAACGGAGCTTCGGCAACTCTTGGGAAATCTTCAACAAGTGTTGATTTCGGCATTTCAAGTTTGTTTGCCCATTCAACAAGTGCAGCTTCCGTTGGTTCACCTTTAACCACACCGTCCTCTATTGTTGCATCAGAGCAAAGAGCCATTGCCTGCGCGATCAGCTTTTCATTATCACCCTTGAAATCAACAACTGTCATTTTATTCTGCGTTAATGTGCCTGTTTTATCAGAGCAGATAACCTGCGTACAGCCAAGTGTTTCAACAGCAGTAAGCTTTCTGATAACAGCATTTCGCTTACTCATTTTTGTTACACCGATTGAAAGAACGATGGTAACAACAGCGGCAAGTCCCTCAGGAATTGCGGCAACAGCAAGGGAAACAGCAACCATAAATGTGCCGAGCATACCCTCAAAGGTTACGCCTGCTCCTGTAACGGCATTGCGGATAACATCAAGTGCAAAGATAAATACACAGATTCCGAGAACAAGGAATGAAAGTATCTTTGAAAGTTGATTGAGTTTAATCTGAAGCGGTGTATCACCGTCTTTAGAATCATTCAGTGCATCAGCAATTTTGCCCATTTCGGTATCCATACCTGTTGCAACAACAACAGCCTTACCTCTGCCGTAAACAACATTTGAACCCATATAGCACATGTTTTTTCTGTCCCCAAGCGGAACATCATCAGAACTCTCAGGGTCAATAACATCAACAATTTTATTAACAGGAACAGATTCACCTGTTAAAGCGGCTTCTTCAATTTTCATAGAAGCACATTCGATAATTCGGCAATCAGCAGGCACACTGTCTCCCGCTTCAAGCACAATAATATCACCTGTTACCAAATCTTCTGAATGAACAGTTTCTAATTTTCCGTTTCGGATTACATGGCTTGTTGCGGCGGCAATTTCCTGCAGGGCTTCAATCGCTTTTTCAGCCTTGGATTCCTGAGCAACACCAAGAATTGCATTCAGAATAACAACAAACATAATGATGAAAACATCAGACGGAAATTCCTTGTTATAAACCGAAGTGATTGCTGAAATAACGGCAGCAATAATCAGAATGATAATCATAGGATCCACAAGTTGCATAATGAAGCGGTGGAAAAGGCTTTCCTTTTTGCCCTCTTCCAATTTGTTTTTGCCGTTTTGTTCAAGGCGGGTTTTCGCCTCGTCTGAAGAAAGACCGTTTGCAGAGGTGTTATTTTCCTTAATAACCTCTTCAATCGAATTCAAATATTCCTTCATATTTTAAACCCCTTTCATAAAAAAGATTTTAATACTATATACAAAAAAGACTCATATATAGTATTTCTACTACATACGAGTCTCATTCTTTAAAACTAAACCAGCCTATAACTTTTCTGCCAAGGCACGATGTTGACTTAGTTCGTGCTTATCAACACGGAATTACTCCCTCATAAGGTATTTTGATTATACCATATTTTAACAAAAATGTCAATTTCGTAAATCTTAAAAAATAATTAATTTTTCGCTATTGAAACATTTTCCTAATTTTTCTTGAAATCTATATAAGCCTATAAATTTGTAAAAATGAAATTGATCATAATCAAGAGCAAAATCATAAAAATCATATGAATCATCAACGAATTTTTCCATAGGAATATCAAAAGCCTTTGAAAAACGAAATAAAAATTGCAAAGACGGCTCTGTAATATCCTGCTCATATTCTTTCAATAGACTTGCTTCAATACCGAAATATTTGCTCATTTCTTCAAGTGAAAGATTAGAAAATGTTCTGCAATAAGCCATTTTACCGCCTACTGATGTTTTTTCTTCACATTCCTCAATATCTTCAACAGCCATCATTCTTCTCCTTAAATTAAAAAATGCGCAGCCGAAGCTACGCAATAAAACGCTTGCTCCAACTGTCGCCAAACAATCTAAATATGGAAACCATATAACAAAATATTACAGAGCTAAGCGTTTTTAACAAAACGCTCTCTGTTATATAGTTTCTCTATTTAATTAGATTATTTGGCAAACCTATAATAACATATCTAAAATTTTACGTCAATAAAAACAATGGCTCCCTCTGACGAGGGAGGCAAATAAAAAGCCTTTCCGTTGGAAAGGCTTTAATCATTCATATTTATTTTTTATCAATCTGCTTTGAATATTTAGCAAGATAAACAGTTCTCATAAGGAAACATTCCATTTTAGGAACATAATGTGCTCTATTAAAAATGCTTACATCAACAACAGCAGCACAACCCTTATCCATAATAATTTCAAGAGCCTGCATATCGCCGTCACTATTACCTGTTACAAGAGCACCATTGCCCTGAATAAGAACAGCATTTCTGCCCTTGATAGCCTTTGCGATATTCTTTGCACAATCATCTGTATCGCCATCAATCCAAGGACTGCATTTTACATCAAGACCAACGATCTGAGCAAAATCATCAATCATAGGAATCATAGGCTCGCCTGTGCAGGAAACAGCAATAACATCAGGTGTTGCCAAATGCTTAATCATTGAGCATTTTTCCTGAAGATAAATTTCTCTGTGAATTTTAGCACATTTAGGTGCAATGCCGTTAATACCAAGGCCTGTTTCAATATCAACATCAACTGTTGTATCACCAACAGTAAGTGTAAACATATTTTCATTTCTTACAGATGAGCCAAGATCACAGATAGCTTCAGGCATTTCACCTGATTCTTTCTTTCTGAGGAAATAATTTCTCTTATCATCATCAGAATATGATTTTGCCCAAGAATGACGCATATAGTTATCCTTGATTACTCTTTCACAGCACTTTTCAAGTGTTTCGGCAATATCGAAAGCCTCATCATAGGATTTACCCATGCAAAGTGTGCCGTGGTGCATAAGCATAATCGCATAGCAATCCGGATTAAGAACAATGCAGTTTTCTACCTTTTTGCGAAGTGAATTTGTTGTTGACATAGCGTAATCAGCAGTTGGCACTCTTTCACCAAGAACATCCTTATANTCAGCATAAACATTTCTGATTTCCATACCTGTTATGCTAACGATTGTTGCTGCNTTCTGATGTGTATGAATAACAAAATCAACCTCAGGATGATGTCTGTAAGCAGCAGCGTGAACGCCCTTTTCNGATGAAGGCTTAATNTCNCCCTCATATTCGCAATCTTCAATATTAACAACAACGATTTCCTCAGGTGTTAAATCCTCATAAGCTCTGCCTGATGGNGTGATAACAAACTGAGTATCTGAAATACGGGCAGAAACGTTGCCCCATGTGCGGGCAATAAGGCCTGTTTCAATAAGCTTTTTGCCTGCTTCAACAACTATTCTTTTAGCTTCTTCAATTTCGTAAGCCATAATTATCTCCTTAAATACATATTATTCTAAAAACCAANCAAAGGGAGTAGGAAAANCCCACTCCCTTGTTNTCATTGATTAATAATCAATCTTTACGCACTTTGAAAGTACTCTGTCAAATCTNNTGATGCATTCATCAATATCNTCTTCAGTGTAAGCACTTGAAGTGTAAAGACGAGAACCAGCAAGNGTAACAAGACCTTCTGCCATATAAGCAGCACCCATATACTGCATNTCNNTCTGACGNATANNNGTCTGCTTAAGTNNGCTTGGAATAGTCCATGGCTTCTTCCAGTTAANCTTGAAGTGCATTGTTGCNACAGTGTGAAGGTGGCAAACAGAACCNATATTGTAGCAAACGAATGGAAGATCATACTTTTTGATTGATTCATTAAGACCCTTAACAAGGCGATCAGCCATCTGNCCNGCAACCTGNCAAGCNTTTCTCTTTTCGATTTCGCAGATTACTGTATAACCAGCACAGCATGAAATAGGAGTAGCAGCCATTGTACCGCCGCACATAGCCTTATGAATCTTCTTGCCTTCAGCCTTATCAAGACCTGCNCCAAGATATTTCATAACTTCNTTGTGACCGCCGATACCGCCTGCNCCAGGATAACCNCCAGCGATNATNTTACCAAAGATTGAGATATCAGGATCAATACCATANTAACCCTGAGCACCTGAAAGACCNATACGGAANCCTGATACAACTTCATCNCAAACAAGAAGAGCACCATACTTACGGCAAAGAGCCTGAACACCCTTAGGGAAGTCTTTATCTACNGGNCGAGTTGCTGATTCNGGACCGATTGGCTCAATGAATACAGCAGCTGTGCCGCCNCGGAANTTATTAAGNATAAGNTTCTTTTCAAGAGATTTAAGATCATTTGGGAAGAATTCCTGTGTGTGCTTNAATACGAACATAGGAACACCGTGTGACTGAAGGTTAAGAGTNCCAGGAACACGCATACCCCAAGCAAGCTGATCTGACCAACCGTGGTAAGCACCACCCATTTTGATNANGTTCTTNTGGCCTGTTGCAAGACGAGCAACACGAACAGCACACATACAAGCCTCAGTACCTGAACCGAGCATACGGAACATTTCTACTGAAGGAACGCATTCTGAAATCTTCTTAGCAAGCTTATATTCATAAGGATGGAAAAGACCTGTTGAAGGACCGCAGTCATCAAGGAGNTCNTTAACCTTTTCTTTAACTACATCATCATTTGAACCGATGATTGTTGGNCCGCCTGCCTGAAGGAAGTCNNAATANTCATTNCCGTCAANATCATAAAGCTTATTGCCCTTAGCCTTTACCATAACGATTGGGAAAGGATAGTTGAAAGCAAGGTTATGCTGAACACCGCCNGGAATGATATTCTTTGCTTCTTCAATCTGCTCTTTAGATTTCTNGCATTTCTTTGCGAAATACTCTTCNTCATACTCTTTAAGAGCTTCTCTGCTGATTGAATAAATTGGTTTTTTGATGAGCGCATCAAGCTGTGAAGTAAGAATAGCTGCATCAGGATACTCTGTAATAGCGAATCTTGTATCCATAAATTTTTCCTCCTTAATTTTTAAGTGTAGTTTCACTTATTATATTNNNNGTGAGCCACNNCTCACTNTATTTACATATTAAGTATATCACTTTTTAACGATTTGTCAAACGCTTATTTTATATTTTTTGTTTAAATTTGTTACTAATTATTGCAGTAATTTGAATTTTGTGTTACTATATTTACACTATGTTNAAGCAATAAGAGAGGGATTTGTTGCACTTGCATAAAAATAAAAAAAGTCTTTTGTGCAATGCTACAAAATTTNAAAAAATGATAAAACATTATAAAGAAGCCTTTGAAAAAATNCCCGAAGAACGCANNGANCATATNCTTGAAGTTGGGATAGATGAATTCTCTTCAAAGGGATATGAAAACGCAAANATCAANGTGATTGCCCACAATGCAGGAATCAGCATNGGNNTGATGTATAAATACTTTGCNACAAAAGAAGATTTGTTTTTAACCTGCATAACAAGNGGAATGACAATCCTTGANAANGCTGTTGANGAAATTATGATAAGCAAAGACAAGTTNCTTGTTAANGCTGAAAANCTTCTNCGTGCAACCTGCGAGCTTTCAAAGAAGAATATAAAGTATATAAAACTATATAATGAAATAACCGCTGAAAAAGAAAGCGANCGTGCCGTTATGCTNGCAAGAGAAATTGAAAGCATAACAAGCCGAAAATATATAACATCTATTGCACAGGCNCTTGCCTGCGGAGATGTAAGGCAGGATCTTGATCCAAGGCTTTTTGCTTTCTTTCTTGATAATCTGCTNACAACGCTTCAGTTTTCCTTTACCTGNGAATACTATAAGGAAAGATTAAAGATATATACAGGCGTTGATACAGACGAGCTTAATGATGATGAAATTGTAAATCAGCTTTTAAAATTTATAGAATCTGCATTTACTTTTGAAAAATAGAAAAGTGATTAACACGGAGGAAAAATAATGGGTAAATACGTTATTACTTACGACATCGGCACAACAGGAATTAAAACCTGCCTTATNGAAATTGATGAGGAAATCAAAATTCTTGGTTCTGCAACACTTGGCTACAANCTTTATGTTGACGATGAAACAGGCGTTAAGGGCGGTGCTGAACAGCATGCAGACGAATGGTGGGATGCAATGTGCGTTACAACCAAGAGCGTTTTTGAAAAGGTGCCTTATGTAAGCAAAGANCAGATTGAGGGTATTTCATTCTGTTCTCAGATGCAGGGCCTTGTTCTTGTTGACAAAGAGGGCAACTGCGTTCGCCATCCTATGAGCTATATGGATCAGCGTGCAAGAGAAGAGCTTAAAATCGGTATTGCACACGGCGTTCAGATTGCAGGTGCAGAGGTTTCAAANCTTCTTAAATATCTTAAATACACAGGTGCTGTTAGTTCCTCCGTTAAAGATCCTATCTGGAAATATAAATGGGTTGAAGCNCACGAGCCTGAGNTTTTTGCAANGGTTTACAAATGGCTTGATGTTAAGGAATATCTNATCTGCCGTGCAAGCGGTGAGTTNGTTATGACNGAAGACAGTGCTTTTGCTACGCTTCTTTACGATACAAGAAAGGGCCANGAGGGCTGGTGCAAACCNATCTGCGATATGGTTGGCGTTGATATGAAGCACTTNCCTGTAATCAAGAANTGNACNGAAAAGGTTGGCGAGGTTACAGAAAGTGCTGCTAANGAGCTTGGCCTTGCTGCAGGAACTGCTGTTTTCGGCGGCGGCGGAGATGCTTCNCTTATCGGNGTTGGNGCAGGNNCAGTTGCAGTTGGNGATACACATATTTACAGCGGAACATCAGGNTGGGTTGGNACAGTTGTTGANAANCAGGTTGTTGACGCAAGTGCAATGATGGCNGCTATCGTTGGTGCAAATCCGGGAAAATTCAATTATTTCGGTGANCTTGAAACATCAAACAAATGCGTTGAATGGGTTAAAGACCATCTTGCTCTTGANGATATCNGAGTTTATCTTCACAANAAGAGCGTTTCAGATGCTGTTGAGGCNCTNAACTTNAACCTTTANGATTATATGGAGCAGGTTATAGATACAATCCCTGCAGGTTCNAACGGAACAATCTTTACNCCTTGGCTTCACGGCAACCGTTGTCCGTTTGAAGATCCNAANGCNGCAGGTATGTTCTTCAANATTAAGATTGACACAGGCAAAACAGAAATGATCAGAGCCGTNGTTGANGGNATCTGCTTCCATATGAGATGGATGCTTGAAAGACAGGANATCAAAAAAGANGTTCAGATTTCAAAGGTTATTCGTTTCTGCGGCGGCGGTGCTTTAGGNGANGTTACCTGCCANATTCTTTCAGACGTTTTNCAGCGTGAGATTGAGGTTGTNGACAGCCCGCAGAATGTTGGTGCAGTTGGTGCAGCAGCATGTATTGCAGTNGGTCTTAATCTTATTCCATCACTTGANCATGTTAAAACACTTATTCCTGCTAAAAAGCATTATTATCCAAANNCTGAGCANANAGCTGTTTACGACAGAAACTTCAANGTATTCCAGAATCTTTANAAATCAAANAAAGAAAACTTTGAAATTCTTAATGGTTAATACATATNAATATTTAAANGGGAGGGCAANTGCCCTCCCGTTTCTTATTGCATATTNAGAGGGGGCAACCATTGGCTGCCCCCCTTACATTTTATTATTCAGTTATTATTTCCAATTCTGAATNANNGANGGATTNNCNAAAACNTCATCAAGNTTNTCAAAGAANGGAANGCAATCNCCNTAATCAAGTGNNCGNTGATCNATTGCAANTGTAATCGGNANAATAGAACGNATTTCAATTTTTTCNTTTCCNTTTTCATCAANCNNTACAACAGGNNNTCTNTGAANAGCATCAATTGNAAANGCAGTNGTCTGCGGNGGAATNATTTCNATAAGGAAGCNCATTCCCTTATGCTNTCTGTAAACCGAACCAAGATTTGTAATTGTAGTTGTTCCCTGTTCAATATCATGCCTTGTTAAACGCTCTGTTTCAGGAATGGCATAATATTCTTTTTTAGCTTTGCCCTTAAGATTTGTTACTTTATGAGGACCGGGAACTTTAGAACCGAGTAGCTTATTAACAGCGCCGATAATATTTCCTTTCCTAAGACCTTCAAGTGTGTAATTAAGAGACACCTGATACATTGTTTCATCCATATTGGAATTGTTTGCACGGCGAACAGTATCATTAACTTGAGCAGTCATTTCTGATAAAGATTTGTTTCCGATATCTTTAAGATTAACTGTCATCATCAAACCGGATTTTAAAATAACCGGCATAGATACATCAATGTTATCGTGATAATTCAAAGTACCTCTTACACGCTTTCTTTTGAAATCAAGCGTGCAGTTCATTTTAGGTGCTGCTTTCAAACCTTCACAAATCACTTTCATAACTGCAGTATTAATTGTTACTTTTTCTTTTACATCTTCATTAACCTTTTTAAGTTCTTTAAGAAATTCAGTTACATCAGCCTCATAACCAAATGTTGCGTGAGGAATCTGTTCCCAGCTTTCAGTGGTCATATTTGATACAATTTTTCTTGCAATTCCAAAATATTCTTTTTTATATATAGCCATTTTTCATTTCTCCTTTAGTGGCAAATTTTTCATTTGCCTGTATGATAATACTTTCTCCCACAAATCTCAATCAACTTTGATTTACATAGCCGTCAACCTTTGGTTGACATAAAAAAACGCCCATTTTAAGCCAAAAACGAGCGTTTTATTCTTTTTGATTATTTAATTTTTCTTGTTACACAAACAATATAAAAGATTGGAATTGTTAAAAACAGTATCCACATTGGATGCCACAGATGGGCAAAAAATCCACACAAAAGGTAAATAATCGTCACTAAAACAGGATAGCAGAAGATAACAGGCTTTTTCTTTTCAAAAGCAATAATCCCCGTATAAAAAAGCGGAATGGTTAAAAGCACAATCCAGCCGGTTATCCAACCTTTTACACCAAAGCACGAACCGATAACAGCGTATAAAGCCACCATCCAAATCGGATAAGAAATGAAAAACCAACCTCTTTTTTTATGCTTCTTTGGTTCCCTATGTTCCTGCTTTTCTACAAAAATGATTTTAGCTTCCTGCTTTTTTTCATTGCTGTCTGAAACAACATCATCAGGTGTTTTAATTTCTGTTTCTGCAATTTCATTATTGCCTTCTTCTATTTCGCCGCATTTTAAAATAGTATCAACAGACACACCGTAAAGCTCAGAAAGTTTTAAAAGATTTTCGGTATCAGGCATTGCATATCCCTGTTCCCATTTTGAAACAGACTGCCTTGAAAGACCAAGTGCTTCGCCAAGNTTTTCCTGACTTAAATTATTTTTAANTCTAAGTTCTTTTAAATANTCNCCCTGTTTTATAGACAAGTAAATCCCTCCCTAACAACTTTTCNATTTTACCACANNGANAANNNNTNNGCAACAANTTTATTTTTTAGGAAGAAAAACAGTTACTGNNGTNCCTTTATTNTCTTCACTTTGAAGNTTNACCGAACCNCCAAGATATTCTGCACTGTGNTTAACAATTGCAAGNCCNAGCCCTGTTCCGCCTGTTTGCTTNGAGCGNGATTTATCCACNCGGAAAAANCTTTCAAAAATTCGNCNTTGTGCACTTTCNGGAATTCCGATTCCNGTATCACGAACAANCANTGTAATTNCATTTTCTTTATTCTCTATATTTACATATACTGCACCGCCGTCTACATTATACCTTATTGCATTTTCAACAAGATTATAAACAAGCTCTTCAAGAAGAGATTTTGAAGCACGNANAAATGCTNCTTCTCCGCTGACAGAAATATTGANATTTCTTTTCTGNGCCTCAACAGAAAGAGCNTCAGCACAGGAAACNGCAATTTCATTCAAATCAACCGTATCTATAATNGGTTTAAAATCATATTCCTCAAGCTGAGAAAGCTGAATAATATCNTGGGTTAAATTGATTAATCTTTGCGATTCCTTATAAATAATTCCACCGAAGCGTNCGGCATCCTCNTGGCTGACCTGNGTGTTTTCAAGAATTTCACCATAGCCCGAAATTGCCGTAAGCGGTGTTTTTAATTCGTGGGAAAGATTTGCAGTAAACTGNTTTGTAAGTTTTTCCAATCTTGCCTTTTTNTCAAGCTGTGTTTTNATTTTTTCNGTAANCGGCTTAAACTCATCATAAGGGCAGTTTTCATCAATATGCTTTAAATCCTCNCCCATTTTTTCAATAGGCTTAACGATTTTTTTTGTTAACACNCGTGCNGTGATAAGNGCAATAGCNGTTATNACAAAAAGAAGAATNAAAAACTGAAANCTGTATTTTCCAAGAAGATGAAGCACCTNNTGNAGNTTAACCTCTTTTGTTGCAACAAAAACAGTGCATATAATCAGCACTGTCATAANNGATGAACATAAAGANGCAAACATTGTTTTTGAAAAAATTTTGCTTACTAAACTATTTTCCAAGCTTATACCCCACATTCCTTATNGTTTCNATNAANCTTCCGCTTTCACCAAGCTTTTTTCTGAGCGTAAGTATATGACTGTCTACCGTTCTNGTTTCACTNTCACTGTTATATCCCCAAACGGTATTCAAAAGCTGTTCTCTTGTAACNGCAATGCCTTTATTCAGCATNAGATATTTNAANGTTTCAAATTCCTTAAACGTTAAATCAATTTCATTGCCGCAGGAATAAACCNTNTGNTTTTTATCATCAAGGCTTATCGTTTCATATTCATAAACNGTTCTGCTATCCTTTTTCTGNGTTCGGCGAAGAAGTGCCTTGATNCGTGAAAGAAAAATCATAACAGAAAANGGCTTTGTNATATAATCATCAGCTCCGCAATCCAGACCNTTAACATAATCCATTTCAGANTCCTTGGCAGTAACCATAATAATNGGCATATCTCTGTATTCAGCATTATTTCTGAGCTTTTTTGTAATGGAAAGNCCGTCTTCAACNGGAAGCATAACATCAACAACAAGCAAATCGGGTTTTCTTTTTTCAAGAGCNGNATAAAANCTTTTGGGTTCAGCGAANCCTTCAACCTCATAACCNTTTCCCGAAACGGCATACATTTCNAGNTCTCTTACGCTTTCATCNTCTTCGAGAATNTAAATNAAAGCCATANNCTTACCTCCGAAAAGTANNTAAGCAAGTGAGAATAATTGAAATNATTATTATTTTCACTTGCTTATATTAAATCAGTTTAGAGAGTATTTTTCAAGATAAGAATCAAGTTTTTCTATGAAATTCTCATCATTTTCTTTNACATCACGAACATAGGAATGNACATTATAGTCACCGCTCTTAATTTCAATCATNGAAAGGGCAAGNTCACAGCAGTGATCTGCTATATGTTCAATCGCACTTACAATATCAAGATAAGGAAGACCCTGNTCNACCGTGCATTCACCCTCATCAATTCTTTGCATATGNCTGTATTTAAGTTCTTTTTTCAGTTTATCAATAACATCCTCAAGCGGTTGAACCTTTCTTGCAAGGTTTAAATCATTGAGCTTGAATGCCTTGTTTGTAACAGAAACAATTTTTGTTGCAGCAGCAATCATAACAGAAAGCTCATACTTTGCCTGATCGGAAAGATTAACTTCCTTTTTATTCATTGTTTGCCTTGCAATTAAAATATCCTCGCTGTAATCACTTATCTGTTCAAAATTTTCAACAGCGTGATGCAACATAAAGATATTCTTACTGTCTACATCGCTGATGTCCATTTTACTTATTTTAATAAGATAGGTTTCCAGAAGATCCTCATATTTATCGGATTTCTTTTCATTCTTGGTAATCAGTTCTGCCTTTTCATCTGTATAGTTTTTAACAACCGAAAGCGCACAAAGAGCGGTTTCCTCAACCATATCTGCCATTTTGATTGTTACCTCACGGCATTTTTCAACTGCAAATGAAGGGCTGATAAGTAATCTGTCATCAATAAGCGGCTGCTTTTTCTTTTCTTCCTTTTCGCCCTTTTCGCCTTTGATTGTTTTAACTGCAATTGCTTCAAGCTGCTTTGTAAACGGAAGAAGAATAACGGTTGAGAACACTTTAAATGCAGTATTCAAAATCGCAATCTGAACCGAAGAAATCGGACTTTCCATAAAAGCAAAATTAACAAAGTAATCCACGCCGTAGAATAACGCACCTGTTACCACAACGCCTATAATATTGAAATAAAGATATATAAATGCCGCACGCTTTGCATTTTTGCCTGTTCCAACAGAAGAAATAAGAACAGGAACGCAGGACCCGATATTCTGGCCAAGGATAATCGGAATAGCGGCACCAAAGCTGACTCCGCCTGAAAGTGCAAGCGCCTGCAGAATACCGATAGAAGCACTTGAGGACTGAACAACAGCCGCAAGAAGTGTGCCTGCAATAATACCCACAGCAGGATTGCTGAATGTTAACATAAGAGATGTAAAGTTTTCATCATCAGCAAGACCGGACATTGAATCGCTCATAAGCGTCATACCCATCATAAGAATGGAAAAGCCCATAGCAATTCCGCCTATATTCTTTCTTTTTTCCTTCTTGCTGAACATTAAAACAAACACGCTAATAATTGCAAGAACAGGCGTAAAAGAGGACGGCTTCAAAAGACTGATAATAAAACTTTCGCCGTTTATCTGTGTTAAAGACAAAATCCAGCCTGTAACCGTTGTGCCGATATTCGCACCCATAATAACGCCGATTGCACGTGAAAGTTGCATAATTCCTGAATTAACAAAACCAACAACCATTACCGTTACGGCAGAAGAGGACTGAATAACAGCCGTTACAACTGCGCCCAAAAGAACACCCTTATATGTTTTATCTGTCATCTTTTCAAGGATCTGTTCAAGTTTACCGCCCGAAAGTTTTTCAAGCTGATCNCCCATAAANCTCATNCCGTAAAGGAAAAGGGCAATACCNCCAAGCAGTGAAATCACTGAGAAAACATTCATTTTTCTACCTCTTTAGCCAAACAAGAGTAAACAAAATTAGGTTCTACTGTTGTTTGACTATTCTTCCTATAAAAAAACTTATTAATCNCTTTTATCAATTATGTTTCTTAGATTATAGNAGTTTCTTTAAGAACATATTTGTTTTATGTCAAATCTATGTCAAATAATAGNCGATAAAAAACAANCCACNATTCTGAATTNTTCTTGTTNTTGCCATNGTTTTTTATTTATGATATACTTATNAATCCCCCTAAAAGCTATCCCCCTAAAGATATATAAATTAATTACATAANNTAAAGGAGTGAAAAAATATGGGATGGGTTCCTGTTANAANTGACATCAAGGTTCCGATATGGAAAAACATCATTTATGCGTTTAAAACCCTNTATTCATGCAGNAAAACATATATGGTATGGCANATTATTGATTTATTNNGCTACACTCTTTTTCAAAACTTCTTNAGAGGTGTANTGTTNTTAAANGTGCTTTTGGGAATTATNGAAAANAANATGGATTTTACCTACTACNTTAAAAATCTTGTTCTTTTTCTTNTATGCGGATTNNTTTATGAATTNATATCNGTTTACAGTGATTACAAAACACTTGTNGGCGAAAAGAAAATGTTTAAAGAGCTGAACAACCGAATGTTNAAAAAAGCGGCAGAGGTNGATATAAGCTGTTANGAAGATCCTGTTTTTTACGACAAATATCAAAGAGCAACAGAGATTTTAACAAGCGGCTATTTTTCTGCATATGCATATGCCGTTTCCTCTGTTATCAGCAACATTATTGCATTTTTCTCTGTTATAGGCATTGTTGCATCCATTAATGTTACNTATCTTCTTTTTCTTTTGCCGATAGCNTTTGTGTTTTTAATTGAGGTTGCAAAAAGCAAGGTTGTTTATAAAAGAGATTTTAAAATGACAACAAANAACAGAATAAAGGCATACACNCANAGAACTGTTTTTTTAAGAGATTATTCAAAGGATATCNGAACNTCAAATATCTTTTCCGTTATCATCGGCAGATACAACAGAGCAATCAGCTCNAATGTTGAAATTCTTAAAAGCTACGGAATAAANCTGTTTCTTTTCAGTATGGTCAGCTCGCTTTTTGGTGANTTTATCCCGATTATCGGCACTTANGCCTTTGCAGGCTATCAGTTTATTTACACAAGTGCNCTTACNGTTTCNGGCTTTTCCGTTGTGCTTTCCTCCATCAATTCTGTTCGTNCAACAACAGGNNATGATGNCNNANNNATTTNCNGANCTTTCAGCCGTTGCACTNTANTTTCAAAATCTTCGTGAATTCTTTGAATANNAATCANCCGTTGTTTCAGGCGAAAAAGAGCCTGAGGAATTTGANAGCATTGAATTTAAAAATGTTTATTTCAAATATCCATCTGCNGAAAAATATTCGTTGCAGAATGTTAACCTNAAAATAANCAAGGGCGAAACCGTTGCNNTTGTTGGNGTNAACGGNGCNGGAAAAACAACNTTTGTTAANCTTNTGCTTCGCTTTTATGACGTNACNNACGGNGAAATNCTTTATAACGGNATTAACATTAAGGAATACAATCTTGAAAGNTTAAGACTGAAATTTGCAACTGTTTTTCAGGATTACAAAACCTTTGCACTTTCCGTAAACGAAAATGTTATGTGCAGAAANTGCAGTGATGAAGATAAACAGATTNCNGAAAAAGCACTNAAGCAAAGCGGAGTTTACGATAAAATTCAAACACTNAAAGACGGAGCAGACACTGTTTTAACAAGAGAGTTTGACGAAAACGGNGCAGGGCTTTCNGGCGGNGAAGCACAGAAAACAGCCGTTGCAAGAATGTTTGCAAGCAGTTTTGATGTTGCAATTCTTGACGAACCGTCNTCTGCTCTTGACCCGATTGCAGAATACAAAATGTANGAAAANCTGATTCTTGCAACNAAGNACAAAACNGTTATTTACATATCACACAGNCTTTCAAGNGCTGTGCTTTCAGACAATATTTTTGTGCTTGGAAACGGCACTGTTCTTGAAAGCGGAAGCCACAAAGAGCTGATGGCAAANGGNNGAGANTANGCAAAAATGTTTGCCCTGCANGCATCAAGCTACAATAAAAAGGAGGGCGAAGATTATGAAGAAAACTGAGCATTCAACCTTTTCAAATATCTTTTTCTTTCTTGGAATACTTTTTAAAATCTCCCCTCTTCTTGTAATCGGTGATTGCGTGTCGAGGATTACGCTTAACCTTCCTGTAAGGCTCATTGCCGTTCTTGGTGTTAAATATGTTATAGATGTTGTAACAAACAATGATGATAAAATAAAAATCGTTTATGCCGTTATCGTAATTGCATTAATCATTATCATTAGCCAAACACTGAACTGGCTTTACAGAGAATTTTACTGGAATGTTGCNAATGAAAAAACGCAAAANGGATTNAGCACAAANTTTTATGAAAAGGCAAAACAGCTTGACCTTGAATCCTACGACAATCCGCATTTTTACAACAGCTTTATTTTGGCTATGGAAGCCTCAGCAGGAAATTTTAAAGGAATGCTGAATATGGTTAGCGGATATGTTAACGAGCTNGTTTCTCTGATTACAATAGGTNCGATTATTTTTACNCTTGANCCNATATGNCTTTTGATTATANTNGTAACCATTNTTATATTCACACCAATAGGCAAAAANATTGGCACACTTCAATCACAACGAAGAATAGATAACAACAGACTTCACCGCAGAGCNGATTATTTTGCAAGAGTTTTTTATCTGCAGGATTATGCNAAAGAGGTTAGAATGAACGGCATCAAATCACTGCTGATTGAAAGATACAATGATGCGGCAGACGATGTTATAGATAACCAAAGAAAATATGTTAAAAANATAGANACTATCTATTTCTTTCAGGAAAGCGGTGTTCATATCATNGGCTTTATGTTTATTCTTCCGNTTTATCTTGGATACTGNGTGCTGAAAACACACACGCTTTCAACAGGCGATTTTGTTGCAACCTTTAACGGNGCAGCAAACATTGCAAGTGCGTTTGCCTTTTTAACNATTCANNTTACAAGGAATTTTTCAGAGCAATCCNGAATGATTGAAAAATACAGAGAATTCCTTAAAGAGCAAAGCAGAATCAAAGACGGAGAACACATTGCAGACAACAGCGTTGCNGAGGAAATTGAGCTNAAAAACGTTTCCTTTACCTATCCNGGAAACAGCGAACCAACNCTGAAAAACATCAGCTTAACCTTAANGCCGAAAGAAAAAATTGCACTTGTTGGCTACAACGGAGCAGGAAAAACAACGCTTACAAACCTTTTNCTNCGTCTTTATGATGTAACAGACGGCGAAATTCTTATAGGCGGAAGAAACATAAAGGACGAAACNGTTTCTTCCCACAGAAACCGCTTTTCAGCCGTTTTTCAGGATTTTCAGATTTTCTCNGCTTCGCTTGGAGAAAACGTTGCACTTGATATTAACCCGAANGAAGANGAAACAAAATCTGCATTAAAACACGCAGGCTTCACAAAGGAAATGAAAAACGGAATTCACACNGAGCTTCTTCGTGAATTTGATGATGAGGGCACAATGCTTTCNGGCGGAGAAGCACAAAAGGTTGCCGTTTCAAGAGCNTTTTATAAAAACTGCCCTTANGTTATAATGGATGANCCATCTGCAAACCTTGACCCTGTTGCCGAATATAATCTGAACAAGGCAATGATGGANGCAGCAGAAAANAANACCGTTATCTTTATTTCCCACAGACTTTCAACAACACGAAATGCAGACAGAATTTACGTTATGGAAAACGGAGAAATNGTTGAAAGCGGAACGCATAANGAACTGATGCACAAAAACGGAAAATACGCATATATGTTTAATTTGCAGGCAGAAAAATANCAAAAAGCATAAATCTGAACAACAAAAAAAAGGAGAACCTTTCGGTTCTCCTTTAATTTTTTATGTTTATGCATTCATAGCATTATCAAGCTCTGCCTGATATTCTTTTTCTTTTTCTTCTCTGAATTTCTTAAGCTTTTCTTCCTGTCCTTTTTCATCAAATTTATAGAAGAACATAGGAATTGCCTGGCAGATAAGACCGATTGCACCAAGNCCTGTAAGCATAAAGAAGATTACATTAAGAACTGTTGTATAGTTCGTGCCGTCAACAACACTTGCCTGCGTTGTTGAAGTNATAAGCGGAACTGTGTAATCCTGTGAAATAGCAGCCATCTTTGNNGCTTCATAACCNNCAAAGTTTACAATATTGAGCATTACAACATTGAATACTGCAATNGAAACTTTNTTAACAAGGCTTCTGAATGAGAATACTGTNCCCTCAAGTCTTTCCTTTGATCTCATTTCAATATCATCAACTGTATCTGAGAACATTGCAATAAGAAGAACAAGNCTCATACCAACAGGGAAGTTTGTGAAGAATCTNAGAACAGTGTAAAGAATAACACCNGGAACTGTGTTGTAAGGAACAATCCAAACACCAACAATGAATGTAANAATATCAGCAATTGCACCNATGAAGCTCATCCAAATCCAAAGTGTTTTCTTATCCATCTTCTTAAGAAGAGGAGGAATAAGAACCATNGAAAGCATATANGAAATACCGCTTCCGATCTGAAGAACAGGTGTTAAAAGACCTTCATTTGTTAATGAAATAGCAATGCCTGTTTTATCCTGAATCCANGCACAAAGCTGATCCATAGGAATAACACCGATGCAGTTCCATTTTGCAAAGTANGGAAGGAAGATAGCACCAAGATTTACAATAGCGGTAAAGAAAGCACAAACNGTAAGCACTCTCATTTTACTGTCTGAGAATACAATTTTAAGNCCTTTGAAATAATTTGATTTCTTAGGCGGAATATAAACCTTTTCCTTAACACCGAAATAGGAAATAACGATTGGAATACCTGCCATTACAGCAAANATAACAGCACTCCAGAAATAACCCTTCTTTTCNTTTNCNTTACCNGTTCCCCACAAGCCTGCGATTGTGAAGAAAAGAACGGANGGAAGAATTGTTCCGATAGAGCCAACTGTATTAGAAATAGAAACAGCTTTAACTCNAACCTTATCTTCNGGNAAAACAAGTGTGTTAAGGCCCTGATAAGGAATATCAAGAGCGGTATAGAATGTGTAATAAACGATATATGCAATAATTACATAGATGAAATTACCCNTTTGACCGAAGTTTACAGGGAAGAAAAGCATAGCTGTTGCAAGACAAGCNGGAACAACCATCCATAATATGTAAGGTCTGCATTTACCTTTTTTNGTTCTTGTTTTATCAACAATCATACCCATCATAGGATCATTGACAGCATCCCAGATTTTTGTTGCTGAAAGCACAACAGATGTCATAGCAAGTGTTAAACCAAGAACATCGGTTAAGTACAAATTCAATGCTGTATTAATAAGTGTTTGNATNGTTAAAAGACCAAACGGCAGCAAAGAAAATGCAATGATTTCTTTTGTGGTTGAATTTTTNAAATCAACGCTTTTTCTTTTTGGCATTTTCAATTTCTCCTGTCTTTATAATCTGCAATACGAATTCTACCCCTTNAAGCAAAANCTATAAAGCAGTAAGTAGTNNCTCACACATTGTAACACTTTTATTAATATAATGTCAACAATTTATGAATAACTGATTTTNAAANTTTTGTGAACATTGGCAATAATCACGAATCTTTTTCAAAATAATNAACAAANTTCAAATCAGAATGCATNGAGAAAATATCATCATCNCTAAGAANAANNTGATCTGCAAGATAAANNCCAAGATTTGAAAACATTTCTCTTAATTTAAGNGTAAAATCAANATCCTCNGCAGACGGNTANGCAACACCGTGCGGATGATTATGNGCAANAATAACGCTTACGGCATTAAAGCTAANCACCAATTCAANAAGNTTTCTNANNCTGACNGNCATTGNATTNACACTGCCCTCNGAAACAAAACGGCAATTGANGATTCTATTGGAATTATCAAGCATCATAACNGCAAACTTTTCGCTTTTGTTTTCAAACTGAAACATCTCTTTAAAATANTCAACCGCATCATCAAGNTTTTCNATTNCTTCAANGCNTTTGCATTTATTATCTCTCATTCTTTTTGTAACATCATATATCA
The DNA here is from genome assembly GCA_014799585.1 of Clostridiales bacterium. Taxonomy (GTDB): domain Bacteria; phylum Bacillota; class Clostridia; order Oscillospirales; family Acutalibacteraceae; genus Eubacterium_R. Next base: position 35,067 of record JAAVHU010000035.1, read on the forward strand.
GATTAAGAAATGCGGCGGTATGCTCGCCNANACCCTCTGTGTTAACAAGCTGTTCTTTTGAAGCAGATAAAACATTTTCAAAAGANCCGAAATCAGCTAAAAGATTTTTTGCAATCGGCTTAACATCNTTACGCTTTATNGGATAGAACAGGAGCATTTCAAGCATTTGATAATCTTCAAGCGAGCNGCTTCCTCTTTCCATATATGAATNCNTCATTCTGCTTCTGTGACCTGCTTTGCCATCGTTNTTTTTATCCATAGTATTTTCTCATTTCATNAATANTTTNTGCTNTTTAATAAAAGCAAATCTTCCTCCCTTATGGGAGGAAGAAAAAATTATAATTCNGCAATCACTTCAACTTCNCAAAGAACACCCTTTGGAAGATCCTTAACTGCAACACAGCTTCTTGCAGGCTTTGATGTAAAATACTTTCCNTAAATCTCATTAAANGCCGCAAAATCATTTATATCTGCAAGNAAGCAGGTTGTTTTAACNACNTTTTCAAGGCTTGTGCCTGCTGCTTCNCAAACAGCTTTAAGNTTTTCGCAAACCTGTGTTGTCTGCTCTTCAATTGTTTTTGCTTCAACANTATTTGTTGCAGGATTNATNGCAATNTGACCGCTTGTAAAAAGCATNCCGTTTGCCTTAACTGCCTGACTGTATGGTCCGATAGCACCCGGTGCATTTGTTGTTGATACATATTCCATAATNATATCTCCTTNTTNTTTAATACTNATTCNNTTAATCNCAAACCTCGAAGCCTGCATCCTTAAGNGCNTGNTTAATCGCAACAATATGTGCATAATCCCTTGTTTCAACNGCNATTTTAAGATAGCAGTCTGTTATNTTCATATCAAGATCNGTGCTGTCATAGCTTACGCTTGTAACATTAGCNCCTNTTTCNGCAATAATNTTTGAAACATCGGAAAGCTGACCNGGTTTATCNGAAAGAGCAATTGTAATATTCGCCTTTCTTCCGCTCATTTTAAGACCNCGTTCAATNACTCTTGAAAGAATNGTAACATCAATATTACCGCCTGAAACAAGACAGCAAACATTTTTNCCCTCTATATNCGGAATTTTGCCTGCAAGCACTGCTGCAACAGGNACAGCACCTGCACCCTCTGATATCAGNTTCTGCTGNTCNAAAAGNGTTAAAATAGCAAGAGCAATTTCATCATCGGTAACNGTATAAATTCCNTCAACATACTGCTTAACAAGATCAAAGGTTAANTCACCCGGTGTTTTAACAGCAATNCCATCNGCAATCGTCTGCACCTTGGAAAGNGTTTCAATTTCATCATCAAGTATAGATTTTTCCATACTTGGNGCACCTGCNGCCTGNACACCGTAAACCTTACAGTTCGGATTAATCTGCTTTATTGTATAGGCAACNCCTGCNATAAGNCCGCCGCCGCCGATAGGAACAACAACTGCATCAACATCNGGAAGCTGATCTAATATTTCAAGNCCGATNGTTCCCTGACCTGCAATAACATCAGGATCATTAAAAGGATGAATAAAGCTGTATCCAAGCTCATNCTTCAGCTCTAATGCCTTATTATANGCATCATCATAAACACCTTTAACNAGGCATACATCTGCACCNTAACGNTTNGTTGCNTCAACCTTTGAAATCGGTGCTCCGTCAGGAAGGCANATAAGACTTTTNATNCCNCTTTTTGTTGCAGCAAGAGCAACACCCTGNGCGTGGTTTCCNGCTGAGCAGGCAATAACGCCNTTTGCTTTTTCCTCATCACTAAGCTGGCTTATNTTGAAATAAGANCCNCTGATTTTNAATGANCCTGTTACCTGAAGGTTTTCNGTTTTCAGATAAATATTTGTGCCCTGTCTGATATTCGGTGCAAGTATCATATCCGTTTCACGGATAACTTCTTTTAAAACACGTGATGCTTTATANACTTTATCTATACTTAACATTTNTTCGCCTCTTAAATTATTTTTGAATATTCTAATACTATTGTATAGATTTGTCAATTAATANCCCAATTCTTCATTAACGATAATNACTTTTATTCTGTCCTTATGCCTTTGCTGNGCAGTTACAACATAATTACAGCAGATACGCTGAGGNCTTTTACAGCCNTCACACATAAGNGGATTNTCNGNATCAAGGCTTANGCAATGNCCTGTTACNGCNCANGGNGTTTTNCAGTTNAAACGCTGTGTATTNGGNGGNGCNGCACATTCCTTTACNCTTTTTATTGCCGCATTGATATCNGGCACAATTTTATTAACNCCAACAACCATAATAACCTGCCTTGGTCCGAAAACAATGCAGGCAACACGATTTGAATTTCCGTCTACATTATAAAGCTCNCCNTTTTCGGTAACAGCATTTGAAGANCAGAAATATGCATCACANCCAAAGGCTTTNGTATANCAATTTCTNAATTCCTCACCCTCAAGNCCACGNCGGTCTATAAAATCATAACANCCGCTTTCAAGCAGAGCAAACACACCTGTTTCATTCAGNGTTACGCTTCCNCCGTTTGAAACNGAGCTTCCCNCNGGAACAAGCGTTTTTACAAGAGGNACAACCTCTTCNTTTGTTTCAACAAAGAANGGCTTTATGCCGTTTCTTTCAAGATTTTCCATCGTNTTTTTAATTGTATCTGTCATCCTAATCACTCCAATACTTTCTGTCTAANCTTCTGAANTGNATTGCTTCNGCAANNTGNGAAAGCTCTATATTTTCACTTTCCTCCAAATCAGCAATGGTTCGTGCNATTCTNANAATTTTATCATATGCTCTTGCAGACAAGCCAAGNTTATCAAAGCTNANCTTNAGCAGATTTGATGCTTCCTCAGATAAAACGCAGTATNCCTTTGTAATCTTCGGACTCATTTTTGCATTGCAGGAAATATCNGTTCCTGCAAAACGCTTACGCTGAATTTCCCTTGCNCTNTTCACNCTTTTTCGGATATCGGCAGAGGNTTCCTCTTTATTTNTTGANGAAAGCTTTTCATAATCAACAGGCTCNACCTCAATATGTAAATCNATTCTGTCTAAAATAGGTCCGCTTACNTTATCCCTNTATCTTTTTCNTGCNGCTTCGGTGCAGGTGCACTCTCTTGTTGGGTGACCGTAATATCCGCAGGGGCAGGGATTCATNGCCGCAACCACCATAAGATTTGANGGATANGAAACNGANCCGCCNGTTCNTGTAATCGTAATCTTTCCATCCTCAAGAGGNTGACGGAGAGATTCCTTTGAGCGTCTGTCAAACTCNGGGAATTCATCCATAAACATAACCCCGTTATGNGCAAGGCTGATTTCNCCGGGTCTTAAATGATGTCCGCCGCCTGCAAGCCCCTGTGCAGAAATTGTATGATGCGGGCTTCTGAACGGACGNTTTGTTATAAGCTGAACACCGCTTGAAAGCTCACCTGCNATAGAATANAGNTTTGTTGTTTCAAGCTGTTCATCAAANGTCATTTCAGGCAAAATAGACGGCAATCTTTTTGCAAGCATGGATTTACCNGTTCCCGGNGGGCCTATCATAATACAATTATGACCGCCTGCTGCGGCTATTTCCAAAGCACGCTTTGCATTCTTCTGCCCCTTAACATCTTCAAAATCAAGCATTTCATCCTCAGTATTCAACTGTTCAACGCCCTGATAACAGGGAGAAATTAAATCTTCACTGCTTAAATGCCTTAAAATTTCATATATATTTTTAACGGGAAAAACATCTATCCCATTCACAACGCTTGCTTCCGTCTTATTCTCAGCAGGAACAAAAACAGAACCGATATGTTCTTCTCTTGCTTTAAGGAGCATCGGAAGAATACCATTACAGCCTCTTACTTCACCATCAAGTGACAACTCGTCGACAAAGGCATAATCACTTATATCCGCCTTTATCTGCCCCGTTGCTTTCAGAATGGCAACAGCTATGGGCAAATCATAAATAGGGCCTTCCTTTTTTAAATCAGCAGGAGCAATATTAACTGTTATGCGAGAAACG
>JAAVHU010000036.1 GCA_014799585.1 Clostridiales bacterium
AGGTTGGTGATGTTATTGTTTCAATAAATAATCAAAAGGTGTATTCCTCTGATGAGGTTGAAAACATTTTAAATGATAATAATGGCAAAGACTATATTATTTCCATTAAACGCGGAGAAGAATATAAAACATTTCAGCTAAGTCCTGTTTATCTTGATAATGAAGGCTGTTATAAAGCGGGTATGTGGGTTCGTGATTCAACGGCAGGTATAGGCACGGTAACCTTCTTTAATAAGGAAATGGGAACTGTGGCGGCTCTTGGCCATCCTATAACGGATGTGGATACAGGAGAAATTATGCCCATTTTAAATGGAGAGGCTGTGGAAACAACGGTAACCTCTGTTATAAAATCAAGTTCAAACGAAACAGGTTCTTTGTGCTGCGATTTTTTAAACAAATCAATAGGCAGTCTTTATAAAAATACAAATATGGGTATTTATGGAAAGTATAGTGAAAAAATAGATTTGTCTGCTTATTCTGAATATGAAATCGCTTCTCCTCAGGAAGTAGAAAAGGGTTTTGCCCAGATAATATGCACTGTTGATGATGAGGGTCCTCAGGTGTATTCGGCGGAAATAGTTAAAATTTCTTTTAATGATGAAGTGAAAAATATGATAATTAAAATAACCGATGATAAGCTGATTGAAAAAACAGGCGGCATTATTCAGGGTATGAGTGGTACACCTATTATTCAGAATGGAAAGCTTATCGGCGCTATAACGCATGTTATTGTCAATAATCCTCTAAAAGGGTATGCTATATTTTCTCAAACAATGCTGGAAGAAAGTGAATATTAGGTTAAGCTGTCAAAAACGAAGCTAATTTGTAAAAATATGTTGTAATATTATTCACAATGTCTTTTTTATTATTTATTTATCAAAGATTGAAATTTATCAAAAAATCGTAGAATTTATCAAGAATTATCACAAAAAACAGATGGGAAAAAAAATCACAAGAAATTTTGAAAAACCTCTTGCAAAAGTTTAACTTATATGGTAAAATCGTGAAACAAAGTCACTTTGGGAGGTTTTTAGTATGAAAAATAATTTAAGAGTACTTATTGCCGATGATTCTGCATCTTTCGGCAAAGAATGTAAGAAAGAGTTGGAAGCAGCAGGTTTTGATGTTGTGCTTACAGGGAAAGATGGTATGCGTGTAATGTCGCTTCTTGATACACAGCACTTTGATGCTGTATTAATGGATGTGTTTATGTCAAATGCTGATGGTGTAGATGTGCTTGAACATATTACAGCTTCGCTTGCTGAAAAGCCGCTTGTTCTTCTGATTTCAGCAATGGATAATGCTGAGTTTGAAGAACAGATGATAAACGCAGGAGCCGATTATTATTTTATAAAGCCTGTAACTGCGCATTCTGTTGCGAAAAGAATTGAACGTCTTACATCTTGGAAATCAGAAAAGAAAAAGCGCTTGTCAACTGAATATTCTGAAAACGATATTGATATTGTTATTTCAGATATTATGCGTCAAATTGGTGTTCCTGCACATATCAAAGGTTATCTCTATCTTCGCACATCAATTAAGCTTTGCGTTGAAGATAATGAAATGCTTGGCTCTGTAACGAAACTCCTTTATCCAACCGTTGCTAAAATGTATAATACAACCTCTTCCAGAGTGGAACGTGCAATCCGTCATGCGATTGAGGTTGCTTGGGACAGAGGCGATGTGGACGTCCTTTCTTCCTATTTTGGCTATACAATTCAATCTCAAAGAGGTAAGCCGACAAATTCCGAATTCATCGCAATGATTGCCGATAAGCTCAAACTCTCAATGCGTCAAGGTGCATAATGTATAATAATGATATAAAATAATTAAACTGCCGATGCTTTGTTAGTCGGCAGTTGTTTTATTTAGATGAAAATTAATGGTTAAAAGAGCGTATACAATATGTAGCGTCACGAGCGATGACTCATACTAAATATAACCTTTAACATTCCTTGTGCAATTTAACAGAATTTTTTTGAAAAATATTGTAAGAAATTACAAATTTTATTGAAAAAACTCTTGACAACGCTCTTTATATATAATATAATAGCCAAGCGTGTGGAAAAGCGTAATTATATATTTTATATATGAGTGCCTATTTCTGCACAACCAGATATGCGTTGATGCCGGAGGTGGCGTTCAGTGTGTTTGCTTGCACTGAATGGGAATTTCGGCGGAGTATGTCCGATTTTAAACCGGGCGAAATCATACCAGTATTCAGCTACCCGCAGGTGACTTGCGAACATCTGTGTCTGTGGGGATAAGTCTGCGCCCGAATGATATTGCGTCATTCGGTTTTTAAAAGAGCGGGGTTGAAACACACGGCAGGGTGGTAAGAAACAGCTGGTAAAGTATCGCACCAATATTTTTCAGGAGGAAAAGTAAATGGCAGCAAGCAAAGTTAAGATCCGCATCAGACTTAAGGGTTATGATCACAATCTTGTTGATCAGGCTGCGGAGAAAATTGTTGAAACTGCAAAGAACACCGGTGCTCAGGTAAGCGGTCCTATCCCGCTCCCAACTGAGAAAGAGGTTATCACAATCCTTCGTGCTGTTCATAAGTACAAGGATAGCCGTGAGCAGTTTGAACAGAGAACACACAAAAGACTCATTGACATTCTCAGACCTTCAAACAAAACAGTTGAAGCTTTGACAAGTCTTGAGCTCCCGGCTGGCGTAGACATCGAAATTAAATTATAATCGAGTCGTAACGCGGTCGAGGTCAAGTTGGGAAACCAACCAATAACCAAGGAGGAAAAAATATGAAAAAAGGTCTAATCGGTAAGAAAATCGGCATGACTCAGATTTTCACTGCTGAAGGAAAAGTTATTCCTGTAACAGTTGTTGAAGCTGGTCCATGCGTAGTTACCCAGAAGAAGACAATGGAGAGCGATGGCTACGAAGCAGTTCAGGTTGGCTTTGGCGATGTTAAAATCAACAAAGTAAATAAGCCAATGAAGGGTCACTTCGATAAGAACGGCGTTGCTCCTAAGAAAACACTTAAAGAGTTCCGTCTTGAAGATTGCTCAGCTCTTAATGTTGGCGATATCATCAAGGCAGACACATTCGCTGAAGGCGAAATCGTGGATGTTAAGGGAACTTCAAAGGGCCACGGAACAGCCGGCGCAATCAAGCGTTGGAACTTCTCAAGACTCCGTGAAACTCACGGTACTGGTCCTAATGCAAGACATCAGGGTTCACTCGGTGCTTGCTCAAGTCCTTCAAGAGTATTCAAGGGCAGAAAAATGGCAGGTCATTACGGTCACGAAACAGTAACAATTCAGAACCTCACAGTTGCTAAGGTTGATGCAGAAAACAATCTTATCGCAATTAAGGGTGCTATCCCTGGTCCAAAGGGCGGAATTGTTGTTATCGCAGACGCAGTTAAAGCTTAACGAAAGGAGAGATAAATAATGGCACAGGTTCAGGTTTATAACCAGGAAGGTCGTAAGACTTCAAAATTAGAACTTGCAGATTCAGTATTTGGTATTGAACCAAATAAGAATGCAATGCATCTTGCAGTTGTCAGCTATCTTGCTGCACAGCGTCAGGGCACACAGTCAACTCTCACTCGTTCAGAAGTATCAGGTGGCGGTGCTAAGCCTTGGAGACAGAAGGGTACAGGTCGTGCTCGTCAGGGTTCAACAAGAAGCCCACAGTGGACACACGGCGGTATTGCTCTTGGTCCTAAGCCAAGAAAGTATAAAGTAACTTTAAACAAGAAAGTTAAGAGACTTGCTATGAAGTCTGCACTTTCAAGCAAGGTTGCTGAATCAGAAATGATGATTCTTAACAAATTAGAGCTTGAAGGCATCAAGACAAAAACTATGGTTGATGTTTTCACAAAGCTTAAAACAGGAAAGAAAGTTCTTCTTGTTCTTCCTGAAAACAATGATGTAATCTACAAGAGTGCTCGCAACATTGAGGGCGTTAAGGTAGTTACAGTTAACACACTTTGTGTTTATGATATTCTTAACTGCAACAACATTGTTGTACTTAAGGATGCAGCAAAGAAAATTGAGGAGGTATATGCATAATGAAAACTGCTCAGGATATTATTCTTAAGCCAATCATTACAGAAGAGTCTATGACTGGTATCATGGTAAAGAAATATACCTTCAAGGTTGCTAAGGATGCAAACAAAATTGAAATCGCAAAGGCTATTGAAACTGTTTTCCCTGGTGTTAAAGTTGCCAAGGTAAACACAATGAATGTTCGTGGTCATGAGCGTCGTCAGGGTATCCACAGTGGCTACACTCCATCTTGGAAAAAGGCTATCGTTACCCTTACAGAAGATTCAAAGGAAATTGAATTCTTCAACGATATGATGTAATCATAACCCTTATATATAATAGTATAGCGAAAATGAGAATATTTCGGATGATGAGGTATGATGAGTGCCATCTCATCGCAAAGTTATCCGGAAAGGAGAAATAATTATGGCAATAAAGAATTATAAGCCGACTACTCCTTCAAGAAGAAATATGTCGGTTACAGATTATTCTTCCCTCTCAAAAGTTGCTCCTGAAAGATCTTTGCTTGAACCACTCAGCAAAAAATCAGGCCGTAACTCTTACGGAAGAATTACTGTTCGTCATCGCGGTGGCGGAAACAGAAGAAAATATCGTGTTATCGATTTCAAGAGACAGAGATTCGATATTCCTGCAGAGGTTAAAACAATCGAATACGATCCAAACCGTTCAGCTCATATTGCTCTTATTCAGTATGAAGACGGTGTAAAGAGCTACATCATTGCTCCGGAAGGTCTTAAGGTTGGCGCAACAGTTGTTGCAGGCCCTAATGCAGATATTGTTGCAGGTAATGCTCTTCCTCTTAAGAACATTCCTGTTGGTACAATCGTTCACAATGTAGAGCTTTATCCTGGCAGAGGTGCTCAGCTTGCTCGTTCAGCAGGTAACAGCGCTCAGCTTATGGCTCTTGAAGGTCCTTATGCACTCCTCAGACTTCCTTCTGGCGAGCTTCGTAATGTTTCTTGTGAATGTATGGCAACAGTTGGTGTTGTTGGCAACACTGACCACGCAAATGTTAAAATCGGTAAAGCCGGCCGTAAGCGTAATATGGGCTGGCGTCCAACAGTTCGTGGTTCTGTTATGAACCCGAATGACCATCCACACGGTGGTGGTGAAGGTAAATCACCAATCGGTAGACCGGGACCTGTTACTCCTTGGGGTAAACCTGCTCTTGGCTACAAGACACGCAATAAGAAAAAAGCGTCTAACAAGATGATCGTAAGACGCCGCAACGGCAAATAAGAAGAAAGGAGAAGATTAAATGAGTAGAAGTACTAAAAAAGGACCTTATGTAGAAGCTAGTCTTTACAAAAAGGTTGAGGCTCTTAACGAAAAGGGCGACAAGCAGGTTATCAAAACCTGGTCAAGAAGTTCAACAATCTTCCCTGAATTCGTAGGACACACATTTGCTGTTCACGACGGAAGAAAACATGTTCCTGTATATGTAACAGAGGATATGGTTGGTCACAAGCTCGGTGAGTTTGCTCCAACAAGAACATTCCGCGGCCATGCAGGCGCAAAAACATCAAGATAAGCGAAAGGAGATTTAAACTATGGAAGCAACAGCTAAAGCAACATACGTTCGTATATCTCCACGCAAGGTGCAGATTGTGCTTGATTTAATCAGAAATCAGCCTTGTGATAAGGCAATGGCTATTCTTAAGTACACACCAAAAGCTGCAACAGAGCCTCTTATGAAGCTTCTTAAATCAGCTATGGCAAATGCTGAGAATAACAATAATATGGACGTATCAAGATTATATGTAAGTTTCTGCAATGTAACTGCAGGCCCAACTCTTAAGAGAATTCAGCCAAGAGCTCAGGGCAGAGCTTACAGAATTAATAAAAGAACATCACACATTACCATTACCGTTAAGGAAATGGAAGACTAAGCAGGAGGAAAAGTTAGATGGGACAGAAATGTAATCCAACCGGTTTAAGAATCGGTGTTATCAAAAACTGGGACTCCCGCTGGTATGCAAAAAAGGGTGACTTTGCAAATACTCTTATTGATGATCATAATCTTCGTGAGTATCTTCTTGACACTCTTAAGAGCGCAGGTGTTCCTAAAGTAGAAATTGAAAGAGATGCTAAGAGAGTTAGAATCAACATCCATTGCGCAAAACCTGGTATGGTTATCGGTAAGCAGGGTGCTGAAATCGAGAAGCTCAAGGCTATCTGTGCTAAGAAATTAGGTAAGAACGTTGATGAAGTTTTCATTAACATTATCGAAATCAAGCAGCCAGACCTTAATTCTATTCTCGTTGCTCAGAGCATCGCAACACAGCTTGAAAAGCGTGTTTCATTCCGCCGTGCAGTTAAGCAGGCAATCCGTAATACAATGAGACTTGGTGCTCGTGGTATTAAGGTTCAGGTTTCAGGCCGTATCGGCGGTGCAGAAATTGCACGTACTGAAACTTATAAAGAAGGTACTATCCCACTTCAGACAATCCGTGCTGATATCGATTACGGCACAGCAGAAGCTGCTACAACTTATGGCCGTATCGGTGTTAAGGTTTGGATTTATCAGGGCGAAGTTCTTCGTGAGTCAAGAAATAAGGCTCCAAGAAGAAGAACAAATAACAATCGCCGCAGGGATAATCGTAAGGAAGGAGGAAATCAGTAATGCTCTTACCTAAGCGTGTTAAACACCGTAAGCAGCACAGAGGTCGTATGACCGGTGAAGCTACAAGAGGAAATAAAGTAACATACGGTCAGTTTGGTCTTCAGGCAACAGAGCCTGCATGGATTACAGCCGCTCAGATAGAGGCTGCCCGTGTTGCCATGACCCGTTACACAAAGCGTGGCGGTCAGGTTTGGATTAAGATTTTCCCCGACAAGCCAATTACAGCAAGACCTGCTGATACTCGTATGGGTAAAGGTAAAGGTAATGTTGACTACTGGGTAGCAGTAGTTAAGCCGGGCAGAGTTATGTTTGAGCTCGCCGGTGTTGATGAAACTGTTGCTCGCGAGGCTATGCGTCTTGCAGCAAACAAGCTTCCTATCAAATGTAAATTTATCGTTAAAGAAGAGGGAGGAGAGCAGTAATGAAAGCAGCAGAAATTAAGGCTTTAAGCGCTGAACAGCGTGCAGCAAAGCTTCAGGAGCTCAAAGAAGAGCTTTTCAATCTTCATTTTCAGCAGGCTATCAATCAGCTCGATAACCCTATGAGAATAAAAGCAGTTAAGAAAGATATCGCTCGTATCAAAACAGTTGAACGCGAAATCGAACTTGCTGGCTCAAATTCTTAAGATAGGAGGTAGTTTATTATGAGCGAAAGAAACCTCAGAAAAACAAGAGTTGGTGTTGTTTCAAGCGATAAAATGGATAAAACNGTTGTTGTAACAATTAAAGACAAGGTTCGTCANCCACTTTATGGCAAAATCATCAACCGTACAGTTAAGTACAAAGCACACGATGAAGAAAANACTTGCGGTGTAGGCGATAAGGTTCTNATTATGGAAACTCGCCCAATGAGCAAGGACAAGAGATGGCGTGTGGTTGAAATCATTGAAAAGGCAAAGTAATCATTGCGAATTACAAGCTTTTAATAATTAGTTTAAAAAAATAATAACTGCAAGATGCAAAGTGTTATTTTGCAGTACGAAGGAGGAAAATGCTGTGATACAACAGGAAAGTCGTCTTAAAGTTGCAGACAACACAGGTGCTAAAGAAATCCTTTGCATTCGTGTTCTCGGCGGCTCAGGAAGAAGATATGCCAACATTGGCGATGTTATTGTAGCAAGCGTAAAAAAGGCTGCTCCAAANGGCGTTGTTAAAAAAGGCGAAGTTGTTAAAGCAGTCATCGTTCGTACAACTAAAGGTGTACGTCGTGACGACGGTCAGTACATTCGTTTTGATGAAAATGCTGCCGTAATTATCAGGGAAGATAAAACTCCCCGTGGCACCCGTATTTTTGGACCCGTAGCAAGAGAGCTTCGTGATAANGATTATATGAAGATTCTCTCTCTCGCTCCGGAAGTACTTTAATGGAGGTGCTGAATTATGAGTAAAATGTTTGTTAAAACCGGAGATACCGTANTGGTTCTCAGTGGTAAATCAAAGGGCNTTAAGGGCGAAGTTATCGCTGTTAGTCCAAAAGAGGGCAAGGTTATCGTTAAGAANGTTAACANGGTAACTAAGCATGTTAAACCTCGTAAGATGGGCGATCAGGGCGGACTTATNGAAGTTGAATCAGCTCTTTANGCTTCAAANGTACAGCTTGTATGTCCTAAATGNNNCGANGCTNNTCGTGTAGGACATAAAGATGGNANNCGTGTNTGCAAAAATGAAAAATGCGGNNNTGAATTTTAAGTAAGGGAGGAACATAACAATGGCTGCAAGGTTAAAAGAAACCTATAAGAGCGAAGTCGCTCCNGCATTAATGAAAAAGTTTGAATACAAGTCTGTTATGCAAATCCCAAAGCTTGACAAGATTGTTATTAATGTTGGTTGCGGTGAAGCCCGTGAAAATTCAAAGGTAGTAGATGCTATCGTTAATGACCTTGGTATTATTACAGGTCAGAANCCGGTTATCTGCCGTGCAAAGAAGTCTGTTGCTAACTTCAAACTTCGTGAAGGCATGCCAATCGGTGTTAAAGTAACTCTTCGTGGTGACAAGATGTATGAATTCCTTGATAGATTCTTCAATCTTGCTCTTCCAAGAGTNCGTGACTTCAGAGGAATTAATCCAAANTCTTTNGATGGCCGTGGTAACTATGCTATGGGTATCAANGAACAGTTNATTTTCCCTGAAATNGATTATGATAAGATTGATAAGGTTCGNGGTATGGACATTATCATGGTTACAACAGCAAATACNGATGAAGAAGCAAGAGAGCTCCTTACNTTATTAGGCGCTCCATTTGCAGGATAAGGAGGGAATATCGTGGCTAAAACANCAATGAAAGTTAAAGCAGCTAAGCCTGCTAAGTATTCAACTAGAGCTTACAACAGATGTAAGATCTGCGGTAGACCTCATGCTTATCTTCGTAAGTATGGCGTATGCCGTATCTGCTTCCGTGAACTTGCTCATAAGGGTGAGATTCCGGGTGTAACAAAATCTTCTTGGTAAGAAACTGAGATTGCTAAATTTATAAGGAGGAAATATCAATGCATATTACAGACCCAATCGCTGATATGCTTACAAGAATTCGTAATGCCAATTCAGCAAAACACGATACAGTAGATATTCCTGCGTCTAACATGAAGAANGCAATTGCTCAGATTCTTGTTGATGAAGGATATATCAAAGGATATAAAGTAATTGAAGATGGAAANCAGGGNGTTATCCGTGCNACTCTNAAATATGGNGAGGGTAAGTCACAGGTTATNACAGGNCTTCGCAGAGTNTCNAAGCCAGGTCTTCGTATTTATTCAAATGTTGAAGATATGCCTAAGGTAATGAAAGGTCTCGGCGTAGCTATTATTTCNACTTCAAAAGGTATAATGACAGACAGAGAAGCTCGCAAGCAGAATGTTGGCGGCGAAGTATTAGCATTTATTTGGTAAGGAGGTGCAGTTAGGATGTCACGTATAGGCTTAAAGCCAATCGCTATTCCTGCCGGNGTTGATTTNTCAATCAACGGCAACACTGTAACCGTAAAAGGACCAAATGGTACTCTTACTATGGATAAACATCCAAATATNACCGTTAGTGTTGATGGCAGCGAGGTAAANGTTTCAAGACCNNACGACAATAAGGAAAACAGATCACTTCATGGTCTTACNCGTTCTCTTATTGCAAATATGGTTGAAGGTGTAACAAACGGCTTCAAGAAAGTTCTTGANGTAAATGGTGTTGGTTACCGTGTTCAGCTTCAGGGCTCAAACCTTGTTATGAACCTTGGTTTCTCACATCAGGTTATTATGACTCCTCCNGANGGAGTTAAGGTNGAATGTCCATCTGCTACTCAGATNATCATTTCTGGTGCTGATAAGCAGGCTGTTGGTCAGTTCGCAGCTCAGGTTCGCGAAAAGAGACCNCCGGAGCCTTATAAGGGCAAGGGCATTAAGTATGCTGAAGAGCATATTCGCCGTAAAGAAGGAAAAGCAGGTAAGAAATAAAGGAAGGAGTGAATTACTATGGTTTCAAGACAGGATGCCAATAAGGCAAGACAAAAGCGTCATAAGAGAGTGCGTGGAAAGATTTCAGGTACTGCTGAGTGTCCAAGACTTAATGTATATCGCTCCCTCAGCAATATCTATGCTCAGCTTATTGATGATGTTGCAGGCGTTACAATCGCTCAGGCATCAACAACNGANAAAGACTTCGCACAGTATGGCGGAAATACAGAAGCAGCTAAGGCTGTNGGNAAAACATTAGCAGANAGAGCTAAGGCAAAGGGCATTGAAAANTGCGTATTTGACCGTGGCGGTTACGTTTATCACGGACGTGTTGCTGCATTAGCAGACGGCGCTCGTGAAGGCGGACTTGAGTTCTAACGAAGGAGGGAAATACTTTATGGCAAAGATTGACACATCTTCAATGGAACTTGAAGAAAAAGTAGTTACCATTAACCGTGTTTCCAAAACAGTNAAGGGTGGTAGAATTTATAAGTTCTCAGCTCTNGTTGTTGTTGGTGACGGAAATGGTCTTGTAGGCTTCGGCGTTGGTAAGTCAGGTGAAGTTCCTGATGCTATCCGNAAGGGTATCGAAGATGCAAGAAAGAATTGTATCAAAGTTGCATTAAGAGGAAAAACAATTCCTCATGAGGTTAAGGGTAAGTTCGGTGCAGGCGAAGTTTTACTTATGCCGGCTCCAAAAGGTACAGGAGTTATCGCAGGCGGTCCTGTTCGTGCTGTTGTTGAAACAGTTGGTATCGCTGATATCCGTGCTAAGGCTATCCGCTCNAACAATCCTTACAATGTAGTAAGAGCAACAATGAACGGACTTGCTCAGCTTCGCACTGCTGATGAAGTAGCTGCNATTCGCGGNAAGTCAACAAAAGAAATTTTAGGTTAAGGAGGGTGGAAAATGGCAGATATTAAAATCAAGCTNGTTAANAGCTTAATTGGTAGCAAAAAAGACCAGATTGCCACCGCCCACTCACTTGGTCTTCGTAAAATAGGCAACGAAACAGTTCAGCCNGACAATGCTCAGACAAAGGGTAAAATCGCAAAGATTTCTCACCTTGTTGAAGTTGNAGAAGGCTAAGAGGAGGTGCAGATAGATGAAATTACATGAACTTTCTCCNGCTGAAGGCTCTAAGAAAGCTGTTAAGAGAATCGGTCGTGGTGCCGGTTCAGGTCAAGGNAAAACTGCNGGTAANGGTCATAAGGGTGCAAAGGCTCGTTCAGGTTACAGCCGTCAGGCTGGCTTNGAAGGTGGTCAGATGCCTCTTCAGAGACGTTTACCAAAGAGAGGTTTTAACAATATNTTCAGAACAGAGTACGCAGTAGTTAATCTTTCATCACTTGAAGAAAGATTTGAAAGNGGNGCTGTTGTTGATGCTGAAAGCCTTAAGGCTTGCGGTCTTATNAAAAAGGAACTTGACGGTGTTAAGGTTCTTGGCAAGGGCGAAATNACTAAGGCATTAACCGTNAAGGTNGCTGCAATCAGTGAATCAGCTAAAGCAAAAATTGAGGCTGCAGGTGGCAAGGCGGAGGTGCTTTAAATGATNAAAACCCTCGTTAATGCNTGGAANGTTCCTGAAATCAGGAAAAAAATACTTTTCACNGCATTTATTATCCTTATNTTCCGTATNGGTTCAGTTATTCCTGTTCCNTTCCTTGATATCGTTGATGAAATTGATATCGGTAAGGGTAATACAATTTTNACTTATTTNAGTCTTATGACGGGTAGTGCTTTCACATACGGAACAATNTTCGCTATGTCAATCACCCCGTATATCAACTCTTCAATTATTATGCAGCTCCTTGCTGTTGCCATTCCTGCTTTGGAAAGGCTTCAGAAGGAGGGCGAAGAAGGAAGAAANAAGATTGCTTCAATTACTCGTTATGTAACAGTTCTTCTTGCAATTCTTCANTCACTNGCTTATTATTTCTTCCTTCGNACAAANAACTACCTTATGACAGATGNNAACGGCGNTNCNTTTANAGGCTTNGCNGCTGTATTNCAGGCGTTCGTTATNNTTGCAGTTTTAACTGCAGGCACAGCTATCATAATGTGGCTCGGTGAACAGATTACAATTGATGGTATCGGCAACGGTATTTCAATCATCCTCTTTGCAGGTATCGTATCTCGTTTCCCAACTTTAATTAAGCAGTTATTCCAGTATCTCAGCACTGGTAGACTTGTTTATAGAATTCTCGTACCAACCGTTATGGTATTATTCGTATTAATGGTAGCTTATATCGTATTTATGGATAATGCTGAAAGAAGACTTCCTATTCAGTATGCTAAGAGAGTAGTTGGTCGTAAGATGTATGGCGGTCAGTCAACTCATATGCCTATTAAGGTAAATATGAGCGGTGTGCTTCCAATCATCTTTGCGTCTTCAATTCTTTCTCTTCCTGCAACTGTTCAGATGTTCCTTTCTCCAAGTAAGTATGAAGGAACAGGCTGGGAGAAATTCTTTAATGCTTTCCAGAGCGACTCTTGGTGGTACGCAGGAATGTATTTCATTCTTATAATCTTCTTTGCTTATTTCTATAGTACAATTCAGTACAATCCTATTGAAATGGCAAATAACCTTCGTAAAAACAATGGTGCAATCCCAGGTATTCGTCCTGGTAAGCCAACATCTGAATATATCTTTAGAGTTATAAGCAGACTTGTTCTTATCGGTGTTCTTATGCTTGCAGTTGTTGCACTCTTCCCATTAATCTGGTCACTTATCTGTGATGCAGCAATTCCTCCTCTTACAGCGGACGGAACAGACGGCGGTATGTCTATTACATTGGGCGGTACCTCAGTAATCATTATGTGCGGTGTTGCTCTTGAAACTACTCGTCAGCTTGAATCTCAGATGATGATGCGTCATTATAAGGGCTTCCTTGATTAATAGAAAGGCAGAGTTTTTATGAAATTAATACTTCTCGGTGCTCCGGGTGCAGGTAAAGGCACTCAGGCAGAAAAAATTGTTGAAAAGTATGGTATTCCAGCTGTTTCAACCGGAAACATCATTCGTGCCGCTCTTAAGGACGGCACGGAGATGGGACTTAAGGCTAAATCCTATATGGAAGCTGGCCAGCTTGTTCCGGATGAAGTTGTTATCGGAATTATCAAAGATAGATTAAAAGAAAAAGATTGCGAAAATGGTTTCATTCTTGATGGTTTCCCACGCACAATTCCTCAGGCTCAGGCTTTAGAGGATATGGGTATTGCAATCGATAAGGTGCTTGATATTGAAGTACCTGATGAAAAAATAACCGCAAGAATGTCCGGTCGCCGTGTTTGCTCAAAGTGTGCAAATTCTTATCATATGCTTTATAAAAGGCCTCAGGTTGATGGTGTTTGTGATGCTTGCGGCGGCGAACTTGTTCAGCGTAAAGACGATGCTCCTGAAACTGTTCAGGCAAGATTGGTTGAATACCATGAAATGACTGAACCGCTTAAAGACTTCTATGCAAACCTTGGCAAGCTTGTTATTGTTGAGGGTCAGGAAGAAGTAGCAGATACAACTGCTCTCGTTTTTAAAGCATTGGAGGATTAACATGGTAGTGCTTAAAAGCAGCAGAGAGTTAGAGCTTATGAAAGAAGCCTGCCAAATATCTGCTGAAGCATTAATGGTGGCAGGAGAGGCTGTTAAGCCCGGTGTTTCCACTAAGGAAATTGATAAAATCGCTTTTGATTTAATCAAGAAAAGGGGAGCAACCCCAAACTTCCTTGGGCTGTATGATTTCCCTGCTACCGCATGTATTTCCATAAATAATGAAGTTATCCACGGTATACCGAAAGCAAACCGTATCATCCAGGAGGGTGATATCGTAAGCATAGATCTCGGTGCTGCAAAAAATGGATATAACGGCGATAATGCTGCAACATTTGTGGCAGGGACTTGCTCTCCCGAAGCAAAGCGGCTGATAGATACAACCCGTGAAAGCCTTTATAAAGGTATTGAACAGGCTGTACCCGGCAACAGAATCGGCGATATAGGTCATGCAGTTCAGCAATATTGCGAAGAACGCGGTTATGGTGTTGTTCGTGATTTCGTAGGTCACGGTGTGGGTAGAAAGCTTCATGAAGATCCAAGCGTACCCAACTTCGGACACGAAGGACGTGGTATCAGACTGTTACCCGGAATGACATTGGCAATTGAACCGATGATCAATCAGGGAACCTATAAGGTAAAACAATTATCAGATGGCTGGACAGTTGTTACGGCAGATGGCAAATTGGCTGCTCATTTTGAGCATACCATTGCAATAACATCCAATGGCCCTGTAATAATGACAAAAATCTGATGTTTGCAATCAATTGCTGGCGATTACGCCGCGATGTGATTCCAGTTAAATCAAAACATCTTAATCGTATTTAAGTATAGCGAGGTATAATGATGTCAAAGTCAGATATGATTGAAGTTGAAGGTACTGTGATTGAGGTTTTACCAAACACAACATTTAAGGTATCACTTCAGAACAATCACATTATTTTAGCCCATATCAGCGGAAAGCTTCGTATGAATAACATTCGTATTCTTCCCGGTGATAAGGTAACAATTGAAATGTCTCCATACGATCTTACAAAGGGTCGTATCATTTGGCGTTCAAAGTAATTTTAAGGAGGATATTCAAAATGAAAGTTAGACCTTCTGTTAAGAAAATTTGCGATAAATGCAAAGTAATCAAGCGTAATGGAAAAGTAATGGTTATCTGTGAAAATCCTAAGCATAAACAGCGTCAGGGCTAATCCTGAACTAAGAATCGGAGGTAAACTGTAAAATGGCACGTATTTCAGGTGTTGACTTACCTAATGATAAAAGAGTAGAAATCGGTCTTACCTATATTTACGGTATCGGCAGAACAACAGCTACTCAGATTATCGAAGCAACAGGAATCAATCCAGACACTCGTTGCAGAGATTTGTCTGAAGATGAGGTTTCTAAAATTCGTGATTACATTGAAAAGAACGTAACTGTTGAAGGTGACCTTCGCAGAGATGTTGCGTTCGATATCAAAAGACTTATAGAAATTGGTTGCTATCGTGGCATTCGTCACAGAAAGGGTCTTCCTGTTAGAGGACAGACTTCAAAGAACAATGCACGTACAAGAAAAGGTCCTAAAAAGACCATAGCAAACAAGAAGAAATAATTGTAGGAGGAAACAAGTATGGCTACAAAAAAGACCACTACTTCACACAAGCGCCGTGAGAAGAAAAATATTGAGCGTGGTACAGTTCATATTCAGTCAACCTTCAACAACACTATCGTAACTATTGCTGATATGCAGGGAAACGCTGTTTCTTGGGCATCAGCAGGTGAAATGGGCTTCAGAGGCTCAAGAAAATCAACTCCTTTTGCTGCTCAGACAGCTGCTGAAACAGCTGCTAAGGCTGCAATGGAGCACGGTATGAAAACTGTTGAAGTTTACGTTAAGGGACCGGGAGCTGGCCGTGAATCCGCTATCAGAGCATTGGAAACTGTTGGACTCAGCGTTACTCTTATTAAAGACGTTACTCCTATTCCACACAATGGCTGTCGTCCGCCAAAAAGACGCCGCGTATAGTATTTAATGGAGGTTACTTGATATGGCAAGATATACAGGACCTGCTTGTAAGCTTTGCCGCCGTGAAGGAAAAAAGCTTTTCCTCAAGGGTGACAGATGCTATACAAGTAAATGTGCTTTTGACCGTCGTTCATATGCACCTGGTCAGCATGGTCAAAACCGCAAAAAAACTTCAGAATATGGTCTTCAGCTTCGTGCTAAGCAGAGCGCTCGCCGTTATTACGGTATCGCTGAAGGTCAGTTCCATAAATATTTCCTTATGGCTGAAAGAAAAGCCGGCGTAACCGGTACAAATCTTCTTCAGATTTGCGAAAGCCGTTTGGACAATGTTGTTTACGAAGCAGGCTTTGCAAGCTCAAGAGCACAGGCTCGTCAGCTTGTAAACCATGCACATTTCACCGTTAACGGCAGCAAGGTTGATATTCCATCTTATCTTCTTTCTGCAGGTGATGTTGTTGCTGTAAGAGAAAAAAGCAAATCCACAGATGAATATAAGGCTATCGCAGAGGCTAATGCTTCTCGTCCTGTTCCAATGTGGATTGAAAAGAATGAGGGTGCTATGGAGGCTAAGATTTTAAGAGCTCCTGAGAGAGAAGAAATCGCAACTCCGGTTGAAGAGCATCTTATTGTCGAGTTCTACTCTAAATAATAGTTGATCATTTCTTTTATTTAGTGCAACAAAATATAATTTAGGAGGCTTTTAAATGATAGAAATTGATAAGCCTAATATCGATATAGTAGAGTTATCTACTCAGGGAAGCAGAAGCGTAGGCAAGTTTGTTGTTGAACCTCTTGAAAGAGGCTTTGGCACAACACTTGGAAATGGTATGAGAAGAGTTCTTCTTTCTTCTCTTCCGGGATATGCAATCACTTCCGTTAAGATTGATGGTGTATTACACGAGTTTTCTACTATTCCTCATGTTAAGGAAGATGTAACAGAGATTGTGCTTAATCTTAAAAATGTTATTCTTAAAATTCATGATGAAAGTGCAAAAACTCTTTATATCAAAGCACATGGAGAGGGAGAAATTACCGCAGGAGATATTGAGCACGGCTCAGATGTTGAAATCCTTAATCCGGATCTTCACATTGCTTATCTCGATGAAGGTGCAAGTGTTATCATGGAACTTACTGCTGACAGCGGCAGAGGTTATGTTCCTTGTGACAGAAACAAGCAGTTGATGGATCTCCCAATCGGAACTATTGCAATAGATTCCATTTATACTCCTGTTCTCAAGGTTAATTATACTGTTGAGAACACTCGTGTAGGACAGCAGACAGATCTCGATAAGCTTGTTCTTGATGTTGAAACAGACGGAACTATTCCGGCTGATGAGGCTGCTTCACTTGCAGCAAAAATTCTTAATGATCACCTTAAGCTCTTTGTTGACCTTTCAGAGGAAGTTGGCAGCAAGGAAATTATGGTAGAAAAGGATGATGACGGTAAAGAAAAAGTTCTTGAAATGACTATTGAAGAGCTTGATCTTTCAGTTCGTTCTTTCAACTGCTTGAAGAGAGCAGGCATTAATACTGTTGAAGATTTAATCGGTAAATCCGAAGATGATATGATGAAAGTTAGAAACCTTGGTAAAAAGAGCCTTGATGAAGTTATTGCAAAGCTCTCAACTCTTGGTTTTACACTGAATCGTGAAGAGGACTAAAGGAGGGAATTTCTATGCCAGGTACCAGAAAATTGGGCAGACCTACTGACCACAGAAGGGCTATGCTCAGAGGTATGGTTACTTATCTTTTAGAAAACGGCAAAATTGAAACAACCGTTACAAGAGCTAAGGAAGTTCGTGCTATGGCTGAGAAGATGATTACTCTCGGTAAAAACGATACCCTTCATTCAAGAAGACAGGTTCTTGCTTATGTAACTAAGGAAGATGTAGTTAAAAAGCTTTTTGATGAAATTGCTCCAAAGTATGAAGACAGAAACGGTGGTTACTGCCGTATTATCAAAACAGGCCCTCGTCGTGGTGACGCAGCAGAAATGTGCATCATTGAGCTTGTATAAGAAGATAATACAATCATAAAAATAAAGGACACTGAGAAATCAGTGTCCTTTTTCATATAAATATATAAACCTCTGTGCCTCCCTTGTTAAAAGGGGGGGGAGGTGGCAACCGCAAGGTTGACGGAGGGATTTTATAAAATGAATACCGCAGGAAGGTTAATCCTGCGGTATTATAATTGTTTGCTATTTGTTATATGATAAATGCATATATCCGTCTTTGTCAAACTGATAATGAACTGTTGATTGTTTAGTAGTTCCGTCAATATAATCGATTGAAAAGACAATTGAGCCTTTGATTTTGGATAAATTATAATCAATGTTTTTATTGAGCTTTTCATTTACCAATCCTGAATCTTGCCAGCTTATGCTTATTCCTGTGTTAATTTTATTTTCATTTAAACCTATTGTAGTTAATCCGCTTTCGTAGCTTGTTCTTAATTCATCACCGGTAATCGTTATTTTATTACTTGTTCTTGCTTCCGCAAGATAATTTGGATTATCATATGCCTCCATTCGAAAAAACCAACTGGCTTCTTTTCCATTTTCATCCAATGTACCGCCATAACTTTCATATTTGTCCGGTTTTAAAATAGATAGCAATACTTCAAGTTCTCCATATCCGCCAATATCTTCAATCGTAATATCCTTAACTGCTGAATAATCGTCTATATCCAAAACAAATTCGCCGCAGGATACTGTATATAATTCTCCGATTAAATTTCCATTCTTATCCTGAATACCGGTAGAACTTCCACAAACGCCCTGATCAAATTTTCTTGTATTCTGCAGTAATCTGTCAATTTCTTTTTCTTTTTCATCTCTGATTTGCTTCCGTTCTTCTTCGTTATATTTTTTGTAGTTATTAACAATTATTCTGTAAAATACTTGCGAAGAATGCTCATTATCTATTTTTACTAATTCCTTTTCAGATCCATAAGCAATATAAACACCAAGAGTATTATTTGTATGATTGATTCTTGATTTTTCAGCAATATACTCAATTCCAAATCCTCCGCTTATAACAAGCATAAAAGTCAAAGCCGTTGCCATAACACGCTTAAATACTTTGCTGTGATTCAATTTCTTTTTATCCGTTGTTATTTCATAAATTCTTTCAACTGCTTCTTCGGAGGGGGAAACAGCTTTGAAGGTTTCTTTATATCTGTTTTCATTCATCATTCCATTCATCTCCTAAAAGTGTTTTTAGTTTTTGCCTTGCACGAAACAGCCTTGTTTTAACTGCTGACTCTTTTATTTTTAAGATATCCGAAATATCATTTATACTCATATCCTCATAGTAAAACAAGTGAATAATTGTTCGTTCCTTTGTTGGCAGTGACATAACGGCTTTGAATAAATCCATATTCTCTGTTTTATCCATTGCAGATACAGTTATTGCCTCGTCTATCGGTACATTCCGTTTTCTGAAAGGATTTCTGATATAATCCCTGCATTCATTAATGCAAACCGTTGTAAGCCATTTATCAATATGTTTGTCATCTTCAAATGGCTTGTTGTGTTTCCAGAGCTTCATAAAAACATTCTGCATAATATCCTCAGCATCTGTGCTGTTCCTCGTGTAAGAAAGTGCAATAAGGTATATCCGTTGATTGTTTCGTTTAACGATTGTTATGAATTCATTCTCGCTCATTCAGTCACCACCTTTTTGTTTTTGAAAGGTCCTTTCACTTATGTAACGTTGCAAGTTACCAAAAGGTTACATTATTTTTGAAGATTTTTATACTATTATACAACATATTTCCGAACTAAAAAAATAAATTGTGCCGTATCTATTGAAAAAGAATGGCGTATATTGTAAAATATAAAAAAATCAAATCGGAGGGCAATCTATTATGAAAAAAGTTGCAATTATAATGGGTTCAGATAGCGATTTGCCTATCGTTACCCCTGCAATCAAACAGCTTAAAGAGCTTGATATTGAAACAGAAGTAAGAGTTATGAGCGCACACAGAACTCCTAAAGAGGCTCAGGCTTTTGCAGAATCAGCAATTGATAATAATTTTGGTGTAATTATTGCGGCAGCAGGAATGGCTGCTCATCTTGGCGGTGTGCTTGCAGCATCAACAACGCTTCCTGTAATCGGTATTCCTTGCTCAGCAAAAGTGCTTGACGGTATGGATGCAATGCTTGCAACAATTATGATGCCGCCGGGAATTCCTGTTGCTTCTGTTGGTGTTAATGCAGCAAAAAATGCGGCTCTTCTTGCTGCTGAAATCCTTGCAGTTGGTGATGATGCACTTATGCAGAAATTGAAGGATATGAGAAAAGAAATGGCTGCTGCCGTTATCGAAAAGGATAAGGCATTGCAGGAAAAAATAAAAGAAATTTAATTAAATTATAGGAGTTATCTTATGGAAAAAAGTTTCAGCGAAAGCTATGCAGCAGCAGGTGTTGATGTAACAGCAGGCTATAAATCTGTTGAACTTATCAAATCTCACGTAAAGAAAACAAATATTCCGGGTGTAATCGGCGGTATCGGCGGTTTCGGCGGTATGTTTGAAATTGCTGCTAATGAATATAAAAATCCCGTTCTTGTAAGCGGAACAGACGGCGTAGGCACAAAGATTAAACTTGCAATGCTTATGGATAAGCACGACACTATCGGTATTGACTGCGTTGCAATGTGCGTAAATGATGTTGCTTGCAGTGGTGCAAAGCCATTATTTTTCCTTGATTATATTGCTTGCGGTAAAAACTATCCTGAAAAGATAGAACAGATTGTTAAAGGTGTTGCAGAAGGCTGCATTCAGTCAGGCTGTGCACTTGTTGGAGGCGAAACAGCAGAGCATCCGGGTCTTATGCCTGATGAGGATTATGACCTTGCAGGCTTTACTGTTGGTATCGGTGATAAGGACAAGCTCGTTTCAGGCGATAATCTTAAAGCAGGCGATGTGCTTATCGGTGTTGCTTCTTCAGGTATTCATTCAAACGGTTTTTCGCTTATCAGAAAAGTATTTAATATCAATGCAGAAACAATCAAGGTTTATTATGATGAGCTTGGAAAAACACTTGGTGAGGAGCTTATCACACCTACAAGAATTTATGTAAAACCTCTTCTTGAGCTTATGAGCAAGGTAACAGTTAATGCGATTTCTCATATTACAGGCGGCGGTTTTTACGAGAATGTTCCAAGAATGCTTAAGGACGGCTTTACTGCTGTTATCGAAAAGGATAAATGCTTTAAGCTTCCAATCTTTGATTTAATTCAGAAAACAGGCAATATCAGCGAACACGATATGTATAATACATTTAATATGGGCACAGGTCTTGTTATTGCAGTTGATAAGGAAAAGGCTGATGAGGCTGTTGAAATCCTGAATAATGCAGGCGAAAAGGCAGCAATTATCGGCGAAATCAAAGCAGGCGAAATGGGAGTAGAATTAGTATGATGAATATAGCTGTATTTGTTTCGGGTGGCGGAACAAATCTTCAGGCGCTCATTGATGCACAGGATAGGGGAGAAATCAAAAACGGTAAAATTACCTTTGTTCTTGCGTCAAATGATGGTGCTTATGCACTTAAGCGTGCTGAAAAGGCAGGTATTCCAAGTGCGGTAGTAAGCAGAAAGAAGTATTCTTCAAAGGAAGAATATGATAAGGCTGTTCTTGCTGTGCTTGAAGATAAGAATATTGATTTGATTGTTCTTGCAGGTTTTCTTTCAATTCTTGGTGAAGAACTTGTAAGTAAATACAGAAACAGAATTATAAATATTCATCCAAGCCTTATTCCTCTTTTTTGCGGAGATGGATTTTATGGCAAAAAGGTGCATACAGCTGTTCTGGGCAGTGGTGTAAAGGTAACAGGTGCTACCGCTCACTTTGTAAATGAAATAACAGATGGCGGTGCTATTATCCTTCAAAAAGCTGTTCCTGTTGAACAGGGAGATAACGAGGATATTCTTCAATATCGTGTAATGCGTCAGGCAGAATGGGAAATTCTTCCAAAGGCAGTTTCTCTTTTTTGTGAGGGCAGAATTAAAATAAACGGAAATAAAACAGAAATTATTTAAGGTGAATACTATGAAAATTGTAAATATAGCAAAAGAATTATCTTCAAATTCATATCCGGGCAGAGGTATCGTGCTTGGTAAAACACCTGATGGAAAAAAGGCAGCAATTACTTATTTCATTATGGGCAGAAGTGAAAACAGCCGTAATCGTATTTTTGAAGAAAACGATAGAGGCGGCATCCGCACAAAGGCATTTGATGAATCCAAAATGGTTGATCCAAGCCTTATCATTTATAATCCTGTTTTGAAACTTGATGGTAAAACAATCGTTACAAATGGTGATCAGACAGATACAATTTATGATTTTATGAAGGATGGTCATTGTTATCGTCACGCTCTTTTAACTCGTGAATTTGAGCCTGATGAACCAAACTATACACCAAGAATTTCAGGTGTTGTTAAACCGAATGGTGATTATGTTTTATCTATTCTTAAATCCAATATGGGCAAGCCTCAGTGCTTAAGATTTTTCTATGAATATCCTGCTGAAGCAGGTCTTGGTCATTTTATCCACACCTATAAATGTGATGGAAATCCTATTCCGTCATTTGAGGGAGAGCCAACACCTGTTGCAGTTGAAACAAATGATATTGAGGAATGGACAAGCGTTATCTGGAACAATCTGAATGAAGATAACAAGGTTTCGCTTTTCACCCGTTTCATCAATCTTGAAACAGGCGAGGAAGAAACGAAAATAGTTAATAAAAATGTATAAAATAGTTTAAGCAAAGGGTTTCGTTCCCTTTGCTTAAAGTTCTTTTAAAGGAGAGTTAAAATGAAGGTTTTAGTAGTAGGCGGCGGCGGAAGAGAGCATGCCTTAATCAGAAAAATAAAGGAATCAGGTAAGGTAACAGAAATAGCTTGCTGCCCCGGTAATGGTGGTATTTCTTATGATGCAAAGTGTTATCCTGTTTCTGCAACAGATATAGACGGCGTTGTAAATCTTGCAAAGGAAATCAAGGCCGATTTCGTTGTTGTTGCTCCTGATGATCCTCTTGTTGCAGGTATGGTTGATGCACTTAATGCAGAAGGCTTCCCAACATTCGGTCCAAAAGCAAATGCCGCTATCATTGAGGGTTCAAAGGTTTTCTCTAAAAATCTTATGCTTAAATATAACATCCCAACGGCTGAATATAAGGTTTTTGATAACGCAGATGATGCAATAGCTTATGTTAAAGAAAAGAATGAATTTCCAACTGTTGTTAAGGCAGACGGCCTTGCTCTTGGCAAGGGTGTTATCATTCCTGAAAACTTTGAAGAAGCAGAAGCAGGCATAAAAGAAATTATGCAGGATAAAATATTCGGCGAAAGCGGAAACAATATCGTTGTTGAAGAATTTTTAACAGGTCCTGAAGTTTCTGTTCTTGCATTTACAGATGGTAAGTGCGTTAAGCCTATGGTGTCTTCCATGGATCATAAACGTGCACTTGACGGCGATAAAGGTCTTAATACAGGCGGAATGGGAACGGTTTCTCCAAATCCTTATTATACTGATGATGTTGCAGCCGAATGTATGGATAAAATTTTTGTTCCAACAATGGAAGCAATGAATGCAGAGGGAAGAACATTTAAGGGCTGTCTTTATTTCGGTCTTATGATAACGCCAAAGGGTCCGAAGGTTATTGAATATAACTGCCGTTTCGGTGATCCTGAAACACAGGTTGTGCTTCCTCGCCTTAAAACAGATATTATGGATATCTTTGAAGCAATCAATAATGAAACCCTTTCAGATTTGGATATTGAATGGTCTGATGATGCGGCAGCTTGCGTTGTTATTGCATCAGGCGGTTATCCTAAGTCATATCCAAAGGGTCTTGAAATTACAGGTCTTGAAAATGGACAGTGCGATGGTGTTATCGTTTATCATGCAGGAACTGCTCTTGATGATAATAAACTTGTAACATCTGGCGGAAGAGTTCTTGGCGTAACTGCTTTAGGTTCAGACTTACAGGAAGCGTTAAATAAGTCTTATAAAGCAGTGGAAAAAATCAATTTTGAAAATAAGCATTTCAGAAAAGATATCGGTCAAAGAGCATTAAAGGCATTATAATCATCTTTGTAATAAGTTATTAACTAAATGTTTACAAATCTGTTTACTTATAGTTGTTGACTTTTATACAAATTGGAATTATACTAAGTCCTATACTGAAAAATTATAATTATATATTATAAGGGGTATGGATATGGCAACCATAAAAAAGAATAAAAAGAAAAGAATCATAATTGCAGTTATTATCGTTGCAATTATTGCAGTTGCGGCAACGGCTGCTTATTTTGCAGCTGTGGAAAGCTCAATACCATCTGTTTCACTTTATAGTGTCGGAACAAGCGATATTTACGAAACAGTAAGTGCAACGGGGCAGGTGTCTTCGGGTGCAGTTAAGGAATATAAGGTTGGTGCTGTTGCAACAGTAAAAGAGGTTAAAGTAAAAGCAGGCGATGTGGTTAAAAAGGGCGATTTGCTTGCAACCTTTGATACATCAGGCTTTGATTCTCAGATAACACAGATGCAGGCATCTTATAATCAGGCAAAGGCAAGCTATAATGAAGCTATTGCATCTCAGAAGGAAGCAAAGAAAAATCTTGCTGATGTTCAAAAGAAGATTGCAGAGCTTGAAAAGGAAAATAAAAAGCTTAAGAAGGATGCAAGTAAAACAACTACTGCAAAGGCAGGTTCAACAACTCGTCCGTCAGCAACACTTCCAAGTCTGCCTGAAAATACAAATCCATCAGGTTCAATAACACTTCCTTCAAATTTCCCAACAGGTTTACCATCTGATGTTACTAACGGAAATGTTCAGATAAATCCTGATGTTATTGCAGGAATTGATATAAACGATATGAATGCAGTAATGGCTGCTGCTTCATCAAGCGAATCAAAACTTGCTGCGAATGAGCTTATGCTTGCAGCATATTATGCACAAGAAAAACTTTATTCTTCATTAGCGTCAGATTCTCTTGTTTCTTCTAAAAAAGAACTAATGAATACAACCAAGAATGCTTTGAACGCTCTTCAGGAGGCTCAGCAGGAAATGGCTGCAGGCTGGACAGCTGCGTTTGACGGCACAATTACTGAATGCAATATTTTCCCTGATGAACAAACCTCGCTTCTTGCAAATGGTATTGTTCTTCAAAATATGAATAATATGGTTGTGACAATATCCCTTGGCGAATATGACATACATAAGGTCAAGGTTGATATGCCTGCAAAAATTAAAACGGCTTATGGCGAATATACAGGTAAGGTTATCAGCAAGGCTCCTGTTGCATCAGGCGGATCAAGCTCTTCTATTATTGATTCTGTGGGTTCATCTATGGGTATAAGCGGTCTTTCAAGTTTAACACAGGCTGGTGCAGGTGTTGAGGTTCAAATTGCTGTTGATAATCCTGATGAGTATATCATTATCGGCTTTGATGCCGATGTTGAAATTGCTGTTGGCGAACATCTTGGAATCACAACTGTTCCAAGCAATGCAATGGTGCTTGATAAAACAGGCTCATATGTTTTTGTTTATAACGAAGAAACCAAAACGGTTACTAAAACTCTGATTGAAACAGGTGCTGCATCCGTTTCTGATTATGAAGTTTTAAGCGGTGTTAAAATTGGCGATAAAATCGTTCTTGCCC
>JAAVHU010000037.1 GCA_014799585.1 Clostridiales bacterium
AACAAGGTTCAGATTACAAAGCCATATATTTACGAAATTCCCGAAAACAAACGTGTTTCTAAATACAGACCAATTGTAATAGGCTTTGGCCCTGCGGGAATGCTTGCAGGTTTGATTTTAGCCGAAGCAGGCTTAAAACCGATTATACTTGAACGCGGCAAAGACATAGATGCACGCCAAAAAGATGTTAACGAATTCTGGACAAAGAGAACACTTGACGAAGAATCCAATGTTCAGTTCGGCGAAGGCGGAGCAGGTACTTTTTCGGACGGAAAACTTACAACAGGCATTAAAAGTCCTTTCATTCGCAAGGTTCTTGAAGAGCTGTACGAAGCAGGAGCACCTGAAGAAATCCTTTATTCCTCTAAGCCTCATATCGGAACAGACAGGCTTGCAGTTGTTGTTAAAAACATCCGCAAAAAGATTGAAAAGCTCGGCGGAGAAGTATGGCTTGAAACAAAACTTGATAAACTGATTGTTTACAACGGCTTTGTTCAGGGAATACGATATACAAAAAAGGGCAAAACCTATGATATGGAAGCAGACAGCGTTATTATGGCAATAGGTCACAGTGCAAGAGATACTGTTGAAATGCTGTATAATCTTGGTGTTGAAATCATACAGAAGCCATTTTCCGTTGGTGCAAGAATTGAGCATCCGCAAAGCCTTATAAACAAGGCACAATATGGAAAATTTGCAGGCCACAAAAAACTTGGTGCTGCTGATTACAAGCTATCCTGCCACGGTCTTCACGAACGCGGTGCATACACTTTCTGTATGTGTCCGGGCGGAACAGTTGTTGCCGCTGCAAGCGAAAAAGAAGGTGTTATTGTTAACGGAATGAGCAGCCTTGCAAGAGACGGTGAAAACGCAAACAGTGCACTGCTTGTTGGCATTGAGACTTGCGATTTCCCAAGTGAACATCCGCTTGCGGGAATATATTACCAGCGTGAAATTGAACACACTGCATATCTGCTTGCAGGGGGCGATTACAAAGCCCCTGCACAGCTTGTTGGAGATTTTCTTGCAGGTAAAGAAAGTAAAGAGCTTGGAAATGTTAATCCAACCTGCCCGACAGGGGTTACCTTAACCAATCTTGACGAATGCCTGCCGCAAAAGGTTTCTGCAACAATGAAATCCGCAATCGTTGAAATGGATAAAAAGCTGAACGGATTTAATATGTATGACGCTGTTCTTACAGCACCTGAAACAAGAAGCTCAAGCTCAGTCAGAATTCTGAGAGATGAATTCTGCCAATGTAACATAAGCGGCATTTACCCATGCGGTGAAGGTGCAGGCTATGCAGGCGGTATCGTTTCAGCGGCAGTGGACGGCATTAAATGTGCACACGCAGTTTTAAGTGATGAGCATTAAAAAAATTAAGGCACAGTTTAAAACTGTGCCTTTTATTTATTCTTCCTCAGCTTCCTTTAAGCCTAATTCTTCAAGAATCTGAACTTGATAATAGGATAATTCGGTTTCCTGCTTTTTCGTTTTGGAAAACTTATCAAAAATACTTTTTACGAAGCCCAACGCATTTTTATTTTCTGCACTATCCTCATTTTCTTCGTGAACGCCAAGAACCCTGCCTGTTAAAAATGCAGTAACAAAATCATTATAAAGCGGCAAGGTATCCTCATCTTCAAAGGTGAAATTCAGCACAACAGGTGTATTGAAAATCTTTTTAGAAAATGCAAGCAGTGTTTCAGCAGTTTTTCCTATTTTGATATTATCACTTAAAATTAAAAATTCATTTATGTTTATATCAGGAAACTTGCGGATAAGCACATCTATATCCATAATCATTTTTATGGTTGCATATCCAGTTTGAAGATGATGAGCAATATGAGAAACAAGATAAAGCAAATGATAAACGGGTGTAAGTTTATATGTACATCCCGTGGAATCACTTATATCATCAAACGGAGTTGCAAAATAAATTTTGCTTTGAATATTTATGCTTTCAAGCTCTGTATGAAGCTCAAAAATATCCTTTTCAAACTGAAGCGTTGCCTTATTACTTTCAATGGATTTTTCAACAAAGCCTCTTTTCTTCAAAACCTCAATCACATTTACATAATCAGCAGGGCGAATGAGAATATCCATATCACTGCTAACACGAAGCTCCGGAAAAGGATAATAATTTCTAAGCACTACACCCTTGAAAAGTGCGTGATCAATCCTTTCCTCAGTTAAAATATTTATAAAATTAGAAAGTGACTGCAAATTAGGACGAAAGCTATGAATGGTATTTTCGTAGCTTTCATTAAACCACGCACCGATTGTTCCGCTTGGACGACAATCAGCAGGAAGCCTTTTGATTTCATATGCAATCACAGCCGTTAAATTATTTCTTTCAGCAATATTATAAATCTGCTGCCAATCAAGCCTTTTTTCACCTTTCGGTTCAACAGCATTTAAATGGCAAGCAAGAAGATATATAAAGTATTCAGTTGCGTTCACCGAACCAATCCTTTCATAAGCTGGAGATAGTCGCTAACTTGGTACTTTATAATAACAAACTTTATTTTAAATTTCAATTATATTTGATGTGCTGTAAATCTTTTGAGATATTTACTTTTACAGTCATTTTAATTCTGTAAAAATAATACAGATTTAATCTATTTGCTTTTCAATTTCTAAAATAATATCACTCATTTTGATATCCATTGCGGTTGATATTCTGTAAAGCGTTTCAAGAGTAGGCTTTCGCTCTCCTCTTTCTATTGCGCTTAAATGCGTTCTGCCTATATCTGCAAGACCGCTAAGCACCTCTTGGCTTACACCCTTTTTCTTTCTGAAATCTGCGATAACCTCTCCTACAATTCGTGAATCAAGCGTTGGAACAAACATCTTTTACACTCCTTAAACTATTTCTTGTTTAAGTGTATGATGTTTTTCTTTAATTTATGAACACATATGTTGACATTTTGAATACTTATGTGTTATTATGGATTCATCAAATAGAGGAGGTTTGTTTATATGGCAAACGAAATTCAAACAAACGCTGTTGAAGTACAGCAGGCAGTTGATGTTGCTTTACAAGAGCAAAAGAAAAAGAAGAAAAAGAAAAAATTAATTATTTTTGGTGTTATTCTTGCAGTTATTATTATAATTGCTGCTGCTTCAAGTTCGGGTGGAAGCTCCAATGAAAATAGTGTTGACCCCATTCAGAATTCTACTTCAGATACGACTGAAGACCAAGGCAATCAAGCTATTGAAGCCGGCAATGTTCTTACAACAAAGAATCTGAAAGTGACATATATTTCATGCAATTCCGATTTCAAGAAATACAATGAATTTCTTCCTCCAAATAGTGGAAATAAGATTGTTCGTGCAGAGTTCAACATTGAAAACATATCATCAACAGATCAATATGTAAGTGGATTTGAATGCTATGCGGATAATAAAAAATGTGACGCATACTTTGGAACTGATGACGCAACTCTTTCGTTTGATTCAATTTCGTCAGGCAGGGCTACAACTTTAATCCTATATTATGAAGTTCCCAAAAACGCAAAAGAAATTGAAATCGAATTTGAAGACAATATCTGGTCAAACGAAAAAACAAAATTCATTATTAAATAACAGAAAAGGCACCAAATCGGTGCCTTTTTTATTTTAATCATTCTCTTTTAAATCCATATTTACTTAAAACTTTTTCAGCCATTTCAGCAAAATCGGAATTTGCTCCCCAGCTGATATTGAAAATGCCCTCTCCGCCGCCTGAGCCAATAATATCAGCTGTTTGCTTTTTCTCATTTTCTGTTAATAAAACTGTTAAACTTGCATAGCTTCCGTTTCGCATAAAATACTTTTCAAATGACAGCAAAACAACATTCACATCATCATAGCTTCTTTTACTTTCAGCAACTAATTCTGCATTAATTTTACTTTGAAGAATATCTGACAGCTTATCAATGCTTTTTGAGCTTTTGCCTTTCATTCTTATATTAACACTGCTCATAATAAATACCCCTTTGATTTTGATATGATGATAATATTATTATAATTTATACATTTATATATTGTCAATAAAAAACACCCACTATGAACGCATAGCGGGTGTCAGTTTATTAAACATTAATCTCAACATCAATGCCGATAAGCTCCTTATTTTCATCAAGGATAGGCTTAACGGTTTCTGCAAGGAAATCTGCTGTTTGCTGAGGTGCTCTGCCAACAAAGTTTTCAGGCTTCATAACAGCCATAATTTCTTCCTTGGTCATCATAAATGCAGGATCGGCAGCAATTCTGTCTACCAAATCATTCTGACCGCCTTCAACCTTAACAACTGCGCCAGCAGCCATGGAATGAACACGGATTTTTTCGTGAAGTTCCTGTCTGTCTCCGCCTTTCTTTACAGCATCCATCATAATATTTTCAGTTGCCATAAATGGAAGTTCGCTCATAAGACGAGCCTCAATAACCTTTGGATAAACAACAAGACCGCTTGTAACATTGATATATAAATCAAGTATGCCATCCGTTGCAAGAAATGCTTCTGCAACTGAAACGCGCTTATTTGCACTGTCATCAAGTGTTCTTTCAAACCACTGCGCAGATGCTGTCCAAGCAGGATTAAGAGCATCAATCATTACATATCTTGAAAGAGATGCAATTCTTTCGCTTCTCATAGGATTACGCTTATAAGCCATTGCTGATGAGCCAATCTGATTTTTCTCAAACGGCTCTTCAATTTCCTTAAGATTCTGAAGAAGTCTTAAATCATTTGAAAACTTACAGCAGGATTGAGCAATAAGAGCAAGACAGTTACACACAATCGTATCAAGCTTTCTTGCATAGGTTTGTCCGCTTACAGGGAAGCAAGCCTTAAAGCCCATTTTCTCTGCAATCTTTTTATCAAGCTCTTTGCACTTTTCATGATCACCATTGAAAAGTTCAAGGAAAGATGCCTGGGTGCCTGTTGTACCCTTTGAGCCGAGGAGCATAAGGGTATCAAGCACATGCTCAACCTCTTCATAATCCATTACCAAATCCATAAGCCAAAGGGTTGCACGCTTACCAACAGTTGTTGGCTGTGCAGGCTGGAAATGTGTAAATCCAAGGCACGGCATATCCTTATACTCATCTGCAAACTTTGCAACAGATGCAATAGCATTTACGAGTTTCTTTTTGATAAGAAGCAATGCTTCTCTCATAGTAATAACATCTGTGTTATCACCAACATAACAGCTTGTTGCACCAAGATGAATAATTCCCTTTGCGTTCGGGCACTGCTCACCGTAAGCGTGAACGTGGCTCATAACATCATGGCGGAATTTCTTTTCATATTCCTGCGCAACTTCATAGTTAATTTCATCGGCATGAGCCTTAAGCTCTTCTATCTGTTCTTTCGTAACATTCAGTCCAAGCTCGTTTTCTGCTTCTGCAAGAGCAATCCAAAGCTTTCTCCAAGTTTTAAACTTAAAATCAGGAGAATAGATATACTGCATTTCCTTGCTCGCATAACGGGCATTGAACGGAGAATTATAAGTATTATTCGGCATTATTTTTCAAGACCTGTCCTTTTCATCATTTCTGCATAAGCATCTTCAACACCGCCAAGATCACGACGGAAACGATCCTTATCAAGTTTTTCATGTGTTTCAATATCCCAGAAACGGCATGTATCAGGGCTGATTTCGTCTGCAAGAACGATTGTTCCGTCTGATGTTTTACCGAATTCAAGTTTAAAATCGATAAGCTCAACACCGATTGAAGCAAAATATTCTTTAAGAGCATCATTTACTTTGAATGCCATTTCTTTGATTGTGTCTACTTCTTCTCTTGTTGAGAAGCCACAGGAAATTGCATGATATTCAGAGATAAGCGGATCATCAAGCTCATCACATTTATATGAAAATTCAATTGAAGGAGCAACGAAATCCATGCCTTCTTCAAGACCTAATCTTTTGCAGATAGAGCCTGCTGCACGGTTACGGATAATAACCTCAAGCGGAACGATAGTAACTCTTTTAACTGCTGTTTCACGATCTGAAAGCTCTTCAACAAAGTGAGTAGGAACACCCTTTGTTTCAAGAATTTGCATAAGATANTTGGACATTTTGTTGTTTACAACACCCTTGCCAACGATTGTGCCTTTTTTCTTTCCGTTGAAAGCTGTTGCATCATCCTTATAATCAACGATAACAACATCAGGGTCTTCTGTTGCCCAAACTTTCTTTGCTTTTCCCTCGTATAACTGCTCTGTTTTGTTCATTTTGAAATTCCTCCTGTTTTATAAATTACTTGCCGTAAACAGACTTAATGCGTTCAACGGCTTCAATNGTTTTTTCATAATTNCCAAAGGCTGTTAATCTTAAATAGCCCTCACCGCTTGGNCCAAANCCCGAACCGGGTGTGCCNACAACCTGACACTTATCAAGCAAATCATCNAAGAATTCCCAAGANGTCATTCCTTCAGGAGTGGAAAGCCATACATAAGGTGAATTCTTAGCACCATANCAGGTAAANCCTGCTTCTGTAAGTCCNTCAAANATTGTTTTTGCNTTTCTCTGATAATAAGCAAGAACNTCTTTNGTCTGCTTCTTGCCNTCTTCACTGTAAACAGCTTCAGCAGCNCGCTGTGTAATATAGCTTACACCGTTAAACTTAGTTGCCTGACGGCGNGCCCATAACGGATTAAGGCTTGTGCCATCAAAAACAAGCTCCTTAGGAACAACGGTATAACCGCANCGCATACCNGTAAAGCCTGCTGTTTTAGAGAATGAACGAAGCTCGATAGCACATTTCTTTGCACCCTCAATTTCATAAATTGATTTCGGAGAATCGTCTGTAATAAATGCTTCATAAGCTGAATCNAAAAGGATAAGTGAGTTNTTTTCAAGTGCATAATCAACCCAAACCTTTAACTGCTCTTTTGAAGCTGTNACACCGATAGGNTTNTTCGGGAAGCANAGATAAATAACATCTGCCTTTTCCTTCGGAAGCTCAGGCATAAAGCCGTTTTCAGCCGTGCAAGGCATATAAATGATGTTTTCATAAAGACCGTTTTCGCCTTTATCACCGCTTCTGCCTGCCATAATATTTGTATCAAGATAAACAGGATAAACAGGATCGCAGATAGCAACCTTATTATCAACACTGAAAATATCGCCGATATTTCCGCAGTCTGACTTAGCACCGTCTGAAAGGAAAATTTCNTCNTTNGCAATATCAATGCCNCTGTCTGCATAATCATTCTTCTGAATTGCATCAAGAATAAAATCATATCCGTACTCAGGCGGATAGCCACGGAANGTTTCCTCGTTTGCCATTTCGTCTACTGCNTTATGCATTGCTTCAACAACAGCAGGAACAAGNGGCTTGGTTACATCACCNATAGAAAGGCGNATAACCTCTTTATCNGGATGAGCTGCCTGATATTCACGCTGCTTNTTAGCAACAGTTGAAAANAGATANGAGCTTTNAANCTTTAAAAAGTTTTCATTAATCTTCATATGTAAACCTCCTATATTTATAAATTTATTTCACCGCTGAAAACAGTTTCGGCAGGGCCTGTCATAAACACACTGTCTGCCTCATTACCGNTCCAGCTTATTTCCAAATCTCCNCCGATNAGATGCACTGTAACATCATGATCAACATAGCCGTTTAAAACGGCAGCAACTACNGTTGCNCAAGTGCCTGTTCCNCAGGCAAGNGTTTCACCNGAGCCACGCTCCCAAACACGCATATCAAGATTTTTTCTNTCTTTAACATTAACAAATTCTGTNTTGACTCTATCNGGAAAAACAGGATTGTTTTCAAACATCGGNCCNATTTTTTCAAGCGGAAAATCCNGAACNGGAATATCNGTAAAAACAACTGCATGCGGATTNCCCATTGAAACACAGGTCATCGTATANTCTGTGCCGTCAACAGTNATTTTTTCATTCACTGCTTTTTCATTATCTGATACAACAGGTATTTTCTTTGCTTCAAGAATNGGCTTTCCCATATCNACCNTTGCNGCAACAACCTTGCCGTTTTCAACCTGAACATCNATATATTTAACTGCACCCATAGATACAACTGAAATAGATGTTTTATCCGTTA
Source organism: Clostridiales bacterium (assembly GCA_014799585.1). Classification (GTDB taxonomy): domain Bacteria; phylum Bacillota; class Clostridia; order Oscillospirales; family Acutalibacteraceae; genus Eubacterium_R. Next base: position 8,062 of record JAAVHU010000037.1, read on the forward strand.
ATTTATTATCATAAACATATTTAGCAACACAACGAACNCCNTTTCCGCACATTGCNCCNCGTGAGCCGTCTGCATTATACATAACCATTTCAAAATCAGCAACATCAGAAGGCTTGATAATGATAAGCCCGTCTGCNCCTATNCCGAANTGACGGTCTGAAACAAGAATTGCCGTTTTGGCTTCGTCTTCTATTTTTTCTTCAAAGCCGTTAACATAAATATAATCATTTCCACANCCATGCATTTTTGTAAACTTCATAAAACCATCTCCGTAAATATNTANTCATTCTTCTGAGCTTAATTCAATTATACTTCCAAAAAATGCAATTAAAATCTCAAATTATGCCATAAANTATGCAAATAATGCCGTGCTGCCCAACATTAATNNAATTCATCAAGAATATCCATTGCCGTTTGCAAAAGCTTTTTTCCGCTGTTCATACTAACCNTTTGAAGNTATTTATGAGCCTGCATTTCGCTCATACCCTTAATGCTCATCAGAGCTTCTTTTGCCTTTAATATGTAATCATTTTCGCTTTCGCTTCTTTTTGTAAATCCCGATTGGCTTGATGCAAGAATGCCNANNGTNNGCAAAAAATCATTTACATCAAGCGGCATGGTTAATGTAAGCATATTACCCATATACTGCTCNCTACCATTTNTTGAAAGAGCNATNACATCAAAATCATTCGGAAGNGCATCTGCCAAATCAGCAGAGGACATATCACGCATCACAAACGGNCATACAATAACACCATTNCTTTTTTCCTGNGCAATTTCAAGAGCGGTTGCACCGTNAGCACANATATGCGAAACATGATATCCNCTTTTTTCGATAAGAGTGCGAAGNTTCATTGCCGTATNTCTTGAAGGATAAACAACAATTATATCTTTCATCGCACTCCCTCCTTTAATAAATAGTATTATATCCTAATGAATTCTATACAGTCAATAGCAAAATTTATTATATTTTTCATTATATATAGAATTTTTTCGGCAAAACCAATTTAAATTTTCATTTTTTTATGCACTGCCTGTTTAAATAAAAATGAATATGCACACCCTTTTTCTTACATTGCACAAATATTTGGATATTTTTTATAACATATTGCACAATAATTTTAAAATCACAAAAATTTATTGTTACAAAATATACAAAAAAGCCTTGAATATTAAGNTTNATAATGATACAATAGGCTTGAANTATAATATTATTGGGTATTATGCACAAAAATCATTTTGAATTTAATCCCCATAAAGCGGCAATTTTTTTGTTCGTTTTAAGATATGCTCAAAAAAGGAGATTAAAGCTTATGAGTGAAATTAAAAAGGAATATGAGTTNCCTGTCTANCTTTTCCATAAAGGAGAGAATTACAGGGCATATGAGTTTTTCGGTGTTCATAGAATAAAAGAGGATACATTCGTTTTCCGTGTNTGGGCACCNCATGCTCAATCTGTTTCCCTTGTTGGTGATTTCAACAGTTGGAATTACGAAGCAAATTATATGCTTCCTGTTGCTCCCGGAATATGGGAATGTATAAAAAGCGGTGTTCATATTTATGATTGTTATAAATATGCAATNCGCACAAANGACGGCAGAANGCTTGAAAAGGCAGATCCATATGGTTTCCATTGCGAAACAAGACCGGGAACNGCAAGCAAGGTTTATGAATTAGGCAATTACAAGTGGANNGATAAAAAGTGGATTGAAAGNAAAAACGGCAAAAANATTCTTGAACAGCCNGTAAACATCTATGAAATCCATTTTGGCTCTTGGAAACAGCACGAAAACGGCGATTTCCTTTCATACAGAGAAATGGCTGANGAGCTTATTCCTTATGTTAAGGATATGGGATATACCCATATTGAAATGATGCCGATTATGGAATATCCGTTTGACGGTTCGTGGGGCTATCAGGTTACAGGATATTTTGCTCCNACATCAAGATACGGCACCCCTGATGATTTNATGTATTTCGTGGATCAGTGCCACAAGGCAAATATCGGCGTTATACTTGACTGGGTGCCTGCCCACTTCCCNAAAGANGCTTTTGGNCTTTANGAATTTGACGGNGAACCGCTTTATGAATACAGCGATATGAAAAANGGCGAGCATAAGGAATGGGGCACAAGAGTTTTTGACTACGGCAGAAACGAGGTTAAAAGNTTTCTTATNTCCTCNGCTATGTANTGGGCAGACAAATATCATTTTGACGGCTTAAGAGTTGACGCTGTTGCATCTATGCTTTATCTTGACTANGGCAGAAATGCNGGCGAATGGATNCCGAATAAAGACGGCGGAAGAGAGAATTACGAAGCAGTAGATTTCTTCANAACGCTTAATTCNGCAATGTTNAAAGAGCATCCGTCTATTATGATGATTGCCGAAGAATCAACAGCTTGGCCTATGATTACAATGCCAACAGANATCGGCGGACTTGGATTTAACTTTAAATGGAATATGGGCTGGATGAACGATATGCTTCGNTACACCTCGCTNGACCCATTATTCAGAAAAAANAATCACGACTGNATTACNTTCAGCTTCTTTTATGCNTTTTCGGAAAACTTTGTTCTNCCNATCAGCCACGATGAAGTTGTNCACGGAAAATGCAGCCTGCTAAACAAAATGCCCGGTGAATATGAAGCTAAGTTTGACGGAATGAGACTTTTCCTTTCCTATATGATGGCACATCCCGGNAAGAANCTTTTGTTTATGGGTCAGGAATTCGGTCAGTTNAAAGAATGGGCTTACAAAGAAGGACTTGATTGGCTTCTTCTTGATTTTGAAAANCACCAAANNCTTCANCAATTCTCTAAAGAATTAAANAAATTCTATAAAGATCATCCTGNGCTTTGGGAAGTTGATTATAGCTGGGAAGGCTTCAGTTGGATTTCCAGTGATGATAATGCCAACTCAACCATTGCATTCAGAAGAATGAGCAAANNAGGAAAAGAAATTATTGCTNTCTTTAATTTCACNCCTGTTGAACACGANGAATACAGAATCGGNGTTCCNGAAAAAGGCTCATATAANGTTATCTTTGACAGCAGCCTGAAAAAATACGGCGGTAACAAAGCAAANCTTTCAGGCACTTATAAAACTGCTAAAAAACCNATGCACGGTTTTGAGCAAAGCATTGGTATTAANNTGGGCGGNCTTAATGCTATTTTCTTAGAAANGGCAGCCACTTCGGAAAAGAAAACCNATANTTCAGCAAAAAAACAATCAACAAGCAAAAAGNTTAANTAAAANNNTTTTGCTTTTAAGGAGGAAAAATTTATGGCACGCAAATCAAATGTTGTTGCAATGCTTCTTGCGGGCGGNCAGGGCAGNCGCCTTGGTGTACTTACAAAAAANATTGCAAAGCCGGCTGTTCCTTATGGCGGAAAATACAGAATTATAGATTTCCCGCTTTCAAACTGTGTTAACAGCGGCATTTANACCGTTGGTGTTCTTACACAGTATCAGCCGCTTGANCTTAANGATTATCTNGGCAATGGNCANCCNTGGGATTTAGACAGNCAAAACGGCGGTGTTCACGTTCTTTCNCCATACGAAGCTATCGGCGGTGCAGAATGGTACAAGGGCACNGCAAATGCAATTTATCAGAACATCAATTTCATTGAAAAATACGATCCNGAATATGTTGTTATTCTTTCAGGAGATCATATTTATAAAATGAACTANGCAAAGATGATTGATTTCCACAAAAAGAATGACGCAGCCTGCACAATCGCAGTGCTTGANGTTCCGTGGGANGAAGCATCACGCTTTGGTATTCTTGCAACAGACGACAATGATAAGATTTATGAATTCGCAGAAAANCCTGCTGAACCAAAATCAAACAAGGCTTCAATGGGTGTTTATGTTTTCAGCTGGGACAAGTTGAANCAATACTTAATACAGGATGAAAACNCNGAGGGTTCATCAAACGACTTTGGTAAAAATATTATTCCTACAATGCTTGATGCAGGCGAAAGAATGTTTGCNTTCCCATTCAAGGGTTANTGGAAAGATGTTGGCACAATTGATTCCCTTTGGGAAGCNAACCTTGANATCATCAATCCAAATGTAGACCTTGATTTAAGTGATAAGAGCTGGAGAATTTACAGCAGAAACCCGATGTCTCCNCCGCAGTATATAGGNAAGAATGCAACNGTNGAGCATTCATCCATTTCAGAGGGATGNGAAATTGAAGGNAATGTAGATTACAGNGTTATATTCAGCGATGTAGTGATTGAAGAGGGTGCTGATGTAAAATACAGCGTTGTTATGCCNGGCACCACAATCAAAAAAGGTGCAAAGGTTTATTATTCAATCGTTGCTGAAAATGCAGTTATTGAGGAAGATGCTAAAATNGGTGAAATTCCTGAGCATCTTGAAAATCCGGAAAACTGGGGAATTGCCGTTATAGGCTCAGATGCCGTTATAACAAGCGGCAAAGAGGTTGAACCGGGCGTTATGATAAAATCAGGAGAGGAGGTATAAGCCATGAATGGAAAAACAGTATTAGGAATGGTTTTTGCAAACATTCACGAAGAAGCACTTGACAGTTTAACTGCAATGAGAACAATGGGTTCTGTTCCATTCTGCTCAAGATACAGATTAATAGACTTCCCTCTTTCCAATATGGTTGAAAGCGGAATAACAAAAATCGGAGTTGTAACAAATGCTAACTTCCAATCACTTATGGACCACGTTGGTACAGGCAAGCCTTGGGATTTAAGCAGAAAGAATGACGGCTTATTTATCCTTCCGCCTTTCAGTGTTGGCACTGCTGCTATGTGGGGCAACAGAATTGACGCCATTTACGGAAACAAGGGATTTTTAGAACAGAGCAATCAAGAATATGTTGTTATGAGCGATTGCAACAATGTTTTATCTCTTGATTATGAGGAACTTTTCCATGCGCATGAGGCTTCGGGTGCGGACATTACAATCGTTGGCGTTAAAGCACCTATGCCCGATGGTATCGGATCTATCGTTTGCTTTGACAAGGTTGAACCAGATGGCAGAATTACCGAAATGAGCCTTGACAGAACAGACGAGGGTGATATTTTCCACAGCGTCAATATCGTTATAATGAAAAAATATCTTCTTGAATCACTTATCACAACTGCTCATTCAAAGAACGAAATTTCATTCCAGCGAAACATTATTATGGCTAACGCAAAAAATCTTAAGATTTATGCTTATGATGCAACAGATGCCTTTGTTGGCACACTTTCATCCGTTCAGGCATATTATGATGTTTCAATGAAGCTTCTTGAAAAAGAAAACAGAAATAAACTTTTCAGAAAAGACTCCCCTATCTGCACAAAGGAAAGAGACGATATGCCGTCTCTTTACGGCCATGAATCAAAATTTACGAATTCACTTGCAGCAGACGGATGTATCATTGAAGGAACTGTTGAAAACTCCATCATTTTCAAGGGTGTTAAAATCGGAAAA
>JAAVHU010000038.1 GCA_014799585.1 Clostridiales bacterium
TACGAAATAGATTAGTATTCTGCAATAAACAGGAGAAATCATGGAAAACAAAAGGCAAATTATTAATATTGTAAATTTTATAAGAGGATATAATTCTGAGCCACAGCCGGAGGGCGAAACATACCGCACTGTACTTGAACAAATAAAACTTATCGATAAGTACAATTTCAAATCAACTTTTTTGATTCAATATGATGCGTTAACTTTCCCTGAATACCAAAAGCTTATGCCGTCTCTTGATAAAGAACGCTATGAAATCGGCGTGTGGTTTGAGATACATAAACCACTTGCAGAGGATTGCGGTATAGAATGGAGAGGCAGAAGAGAATGGGACGGCCATGTTCACTGCGGGTTTTCAATGGGATACAGTCAGGAAGAACGTGCAAAACTGCTTGACAAACTGTTTGAAAAATTCCATGAAGTAATGGGATATTATCCAAGAGTATTTGGCTCATGGTTTTTCGATACATTTTCTGTAAGATATATTCAGGAAAAATACGGACTTGATGCACTTTGCAACTGCAAGGAGCAGTATGGCACAGATGGTTATACCCTTTGGGGCGGATATTACGGACAGGCATATTATCCAAGCCTTAAAAATGTTTTCATACCTGCTCAAAATACAGCAGAGCAATTGAATGTTCCGTTATTCAGAATGCTTGGCTCAGATCAGGTTTATCAATATGATTACGGAACAAAAAAAGATTTCAGTCCTCGCCCAACTCAAGCAGTTATAACCCTTGAGCCTGTGTATCACGAAGCAGGCGGCGGATTGCCAAAATGGGTTGATTGGTATATGAAAGAGAATTTCAACGGCGAATGCCTCTCTTTCTGCTATGCACAGGCAGGTCAGGAAAACAGCTTTGGCTGGAAACGGATGAAAGACGGCTTACGCTACCAGTTTGAATTATTTTCAAAGCTTGAAAAAGAAAATAAAATAGAGATTGAAACACTTGGAGAAAGCGGAAGATGGTTTAAAAATACTTACCCATCAACACCTGCTTCAACGATTACCGCTCACAGTGCTTTTGATGACCCAAACAAGAATTCTGTTTGGTACTGTTCTAAGAATTACCGCATAAATCTTTATGGCGAAGATCAGCATTTGCGTATAAGAGATTTGCATATTTTTGATGAAAGTATGGAAGATCCTTTTGAAAATACAGTTTGCAAAAAAAATTACGCAATATACGAAACTCTGCCTGCTGTTGACGGATTTATTTACAGCGGAAACGGAATTAAATCGGGTATGTATTTTACTGATAAAAACAGCAGTAAAGAGCTTAGCTACAACAATATGATTTTCACTGAAAAATCAGAAAGCTCTGCTGAGATTGAATTTACGGGTAACAACGGAAATATTAAGTTTACACTAAATGAAAACGAGGTTGAAATCTTATCAGAAAATGATTTTATCATCGAAAATAAAATCGGAAGAAAAGAGGGCTTGAAATATAAATTCGGAAAAGAAGGTTCTCACGGCACATTCTTCCCATCCGTTTGCAAGCAAACCGAAAACGAATTAGAGCTTTCTTACAGAGGTAAAAAATACGCAATCATTCTTTCGGCAGGCACTTTCCTGAACGAAAAGAAAATTTGCTCACAAAATGGAAAAATCAAAGCAGAATTTAAACTAATTAAATAGTATAATAATAAGTAAAGGCAATATGATAAAAGCATATTGCCTTTACTTTTTGCAATTCCGTTTTAAAGAACCAAAATCAATTATCAAATCCATATACAATATTGTTAATTATTTCACAAAGAATTTGCCTTTCGCACAAAGAAATTATGATTTTTTTTATGATTTTATAAAAAAAGTAGAATTCCAATAAAAAATATTGCAATAATTCGCTTTTAATATTATTATATGGGCAAGTAATTGTTAAATAATTAACGATTAAAAATTACAGACACAGATTTTGGAGGTAACTAAAATGGCTAAAGAAATTATCGACAGTGTTGAAAAACTTGAAGAAGAGCTTGTCAGAGTTCGTGCAGCTCAGAAAGAATTTTCAACATACACGCAGGAGCAGGTTGATAAAATTTTCCTTGCTGCTGCAAAGGCTGCAAATATGGCAAGAATTCCGCTTGCAAAAATGGCAGTTGAAGAAACAGGTATGGGAATTGTTGAAGACAAGGTTATTAAAAACCACTATGCTGCTGAATACATTTATAATAAGTATAAGAACACAAAGACCTGTGGCGTTATAGAAGAAAACAAAGCATTCGGAACAATGAGAATTGCTGATCCTATTGGTGTTATTGCTGCTGTTATTCCAACAACTAACCCAACATCAACAGCAATCTTCAAAACACTGCTTGCTCTTAAAACTAGAAACGGTATTATCATTTCTCCTCACCCAAGAGCAAAGAACTCAACTGCTGCTGCGGCTAAAATTGTTCTTGATGCTGCTGTTGAAGCTGGTGCACCTGAAGGCATTATTTCCTGGATTGATGTTCCGTCACTTGATATGACAAACCTTGTTATGAAAGAAGCAGACATCATTCTTGCAACAGGTGGTCCTGGTATGGTTAAGGCTGCTTATTCAAGCGGTAAGCCTGCTCTTGGCGTTGGTGCAGGTAACACGCCTGCTATCATTGATGAAAGTGCAGACATCATTAAGGCTGTTAACTCAATCATTCATTCTAAAACATTTGATAATGGTATGATTTGTGCATCAGAGCAGTCTTGCATCGTAGACAAAAAGGTATACAAAGCAGTTCGCAAAGAATTTGAAGACAGAGGTTGCTACTTCCTTAAAGGCGACGAAATCGAAAAGGTTCGTAAAACTATTATCATCAACGGTGCTCTTAACGCAAAAATCGTTGGTCAGAAGCCTGTAACCATTGCTGCACTTGCAGGTGTTGAGGTTCCTGAAGCAACTAAAATCCTTATCGGTGAGGTTGAATCCGTTGATATCAGCGAAGAATTTGCTCACGAAAAACTTTCTCCTGTTCTTGCTATGTACAAGAGCGAGAATTTCAGCGATGCACTTGCTAAGGCTGAACAGCTTATTGCAGACGGCGGTTATGGTCATACTTCATCTGTTTATCTTAATGAAACAACCGAAAGAGCTAAGATTGATGAATTTGCTGCTCGTATGAAAACCTGCCGTATTCTTGTTAACACACCTTCTTCATTCGGCGGTATTGGTGACCTTTACAACTTTGATCTTGCACCATCACTTACACTTGGCTGTGGATCATGGGGCGGTAACTCCGTATCAGAAAACGTAGGTGTTAAACACTTACTCAACATCAAAACTGTTGCAGAAAGAAGGGAAAATATGCTTTGGTTCAGAGCACCTGAAAAGGTTTATATTAAGAAAGGCTGTCTCCCTGTTGCTCTTGATGAGCTTGGAACAGTTATGAATAAGAAAAAGGTATTTATCGTAACAGACTCATTCCTTTATAACAACGGCTACACAAAAGCTATTACAGATAAACTTGATGCAATGGGTATCATGCATTCAACATTCTTCAATGTTGCTCCTGACCCAACACTTGCTTGTGCAAAAGAGGGTGCGGCTCAAATTAATGCATTCCAGCCCGACTGCATTATCGCATTGGGTGGCGGTTCTGCAATGGATGCTGCAAAAATTATGTGGGTTCTTTATGAACATCCGGAAGTAGACTTCTTTGATCTTGCAATGAGATTTATGGATATCCGCAAGAGAGTTTATGCATTCCCTAAAATGGGTGAAAAGGCATACTTCATTGCTATCCCAACATCAGCAGGTACAGGTTCAGAGGTTACACCTTTCGCAGTTATCACAGACGAAAAAACAAACACAAAGTATCCTCTTGCAGACTATGAGCTTCTTCCAAATATGGCAATTGTTGACGCTGATTTCCATATGAATGCACCTAAGGGTCTTACATCTGCATCAGGTATTGACGCTGTTACACACGCACTTGAGGCTTATGCTTCAATGATGGCAACTGAATACACAGACGGTCTTGCTATTGAGGCTCTTAAGAACATTTTTGAATATCTTCCAAGAGCTTACGACAATGGACCTAACGATCCAATCGCAAGAGAAAAGATGGCTAACGCTGCAACTATGGCCGGTATGGCATTTGCAAACGCATTCCTTGGTATCTGCCACTCAATGGCTCATAAACTTGGTGCTTTCCATCATCTTCCACACGGTGTTGCAAATGCACTTATGATTGATCATGTTCTTGAATTCAATGCAGCAGAAGTGCCAACAAAGATGGGTACATTCAGCCAGTATGATCACCCGCACACACTTGCTCGCTATGCGCAGGTTGCTGATGCTCTTGGCGTTAAGGGCAAGAATGATGAAGAAAAACTTAAGGGTCTTATCAAGAAGATTGATGAGCTTAAAGAATACTGCGGTATCAAAAAGTGCATTAAGGATTACGGCGTAGATGAGCAGCACTTCCTTGATACTCTTGATGAAATGGTTGAACAGGCATTTGATGATCAGTGCACAGGTGCTAACCCAAGACTTCCTCTTATGAGCGAACTCAAGGATATGTATCTTAAAGCATATTACGGCAACTAATTTCTTGAATATTATACCAAATTAAGATATAATTAAGTTTACAGGGGGTGTCTTTATGGCAACAATTTTAGAAAGAGAACACAAAAAGATTTATCGTGACGGCGACAAGCTTGTTAAAGAATTTGACGAAACATTTACAAAGGCAGAGGTGCTTAACGAAGCGCTTAACACTGCAAGAGTTGAGGAAACAGGATTAAGAATTCCAAAACTTCTTGATGTTAAGAAAACCGAAAACGGCTGGGCTATCTCAAGAGAATATATTGAGGGTAAAACACTTTCAGAGCTTATGGCTGAAAATCCTGATAAGGAAGACGAATATCTTGATACATTCGTTGAGCTTCAGCTTGAAATTCATTCAAAGAAAGCAATTCACCTCAACAAAATCAAAGATAAGATGCACGCAAAAATCAGTGCATCATCTTATGAAGCAACTGTTCGCTTTGACCTTCACAATCGTTTAGAGGGCGTTAAAAAGCACAACAAGGTGCTTCACGGAGATTTCTGCCCATCCAATATCATTGTTACACCAAACGGCGAATATTATGTAATTGACTGGGCACACGCTACACAGGGCAACGCATCAGCAGATGCAGCCAGAACTTATCTTTTATTCTGCCTTCAGGATAATAAGGCATTAGCTGAAAAATATCTTAACCTTTTCTGCAAAAAGGCTGATATTCCAAAACAGCTTGTTCAGCAGTGGATGCCAATCGTTGCTTGCTCAGAAAGCACAAAGAATATTGAGAGTGAAAAAGAACTTCTCGATTCTTGGGTAAATGTTGTTGATTTTGAATAATCAGTAAAAAAATTAAGACGGCTCATATGAGCCGTCTTTTTTATTTCAATTTTTATTTATCTATACGTATCATTTCAACAATAGATTTATTACGGTAAGTTATATCTGTTCTTACAGTAAAGCCCTGCTTTTCCCAAAAAGCATTACCACTTTTATTACGCTCAAACACAACCAACGCAACCTTGCTTATACCAAGCTGTTTTAACGCATCCATAGCAGTTTCAACAAGGTGAGAACCTATGCCCTGATTTCTGCAGGACTGATGAACGGCTGTATGATAAATATATCCTCTTCTGCCGTCAGTTCCAACCATAATAACGCCAATAATTTTAGTATCCATTTCAGCAACAAAGCAGGTATCCGGATTACGTTCTAAAAATTTAGCTATACCGCTTTCTGAATCATCCACATCATTAAGCCCCATACCCTTGCACGAAAGCCACAAATTATAAACTTCTGCATAATCGCTGATTACCATTTTTCGTATCATTTATTTTTCATCTCCACAAATCAGTTAAAAATTATGAATTTATTTTATCATATTTTGTTTATTCTTACAACATTAACAATTCAACTATACAATCAGTAACTAAAAAAATAATGGACAATTCGCAATGAACTGTCCATTTTCAATATTGGCTAATATAAGGCGATAAGCGATTACCTAATCCATCGGTTGCAGGATTGATGGTTTTCTGGCAACCGCTTATCTGAGCAGATAAAATCCGCTCTTAAATATATAGTGGCAGAAAAAGAAAAAGGTAACAGAAAAAATATTTTAGAAATAAAAAAGAAGATATACTAAAAATTCATAGTATATCTTCCTAAGAAAACAATATATTATTTCAGTTTAAAGTTCACAAATTTCAAGATTTTCGCATTCTTTAAGAGCGCCTTCGTGACCAACAACACAAACCGAACCATCTTCTGCCATTTTATCAAATACAACACACCATTCTTTAAGTGATTCTTTATCCGTAGAAAGCATTTGACGGCGGGTTAAAACTCTGTCTTCATCGCTAACACCTGAAAACCAGAATTCATCAGCTACTATGCCCTGATTAGCGGGTGTTCTGAGCGGTTCTGTTGCAGCAATGGCAGAAATGATAAATTTATCCAAATCATCATCCTTTTTGCAAAAATCACAAATGAAATCAGACAAAGTATCATACACCTGCAAGGAGCGTGCAGGAGATGGATCACGATAGGAATAACACATAATACTGCTATCTCTTCCAACAGGGAAGCCTGCTCCATATGCACCGCCCTGCACCCTAATTATATTCCAAAGATATTCCAAAGAAATAATATTAGATGCAATTCTTAAAGAGCCATTCATTTTTACATCTGAAAGAGACAGATGATAGCCCTTAATTGCAAAAGCAATTTGAGCCGGAATACGGATTCCCATTCTTTTCGGAAGACTGGTTTTATATTCCGCCTCCTTTGGAACAACGCATCCGCTTGGAATTTTCGAAACTAAATCAGACACAGAAATATTTTCAGAAGCAGTGATACTTACAGTTAAATTTGATTTGCATACAGCTTCGGCTTGAACTCTGTTTACAAGTGAAATGAATTCATCCACCATTTCATCAAAACTATCCGCAAAATTGTGCAGGAATTTCATTGAGGAATAGCCGTTTATTACTTCATTAACCGCACCCTTTGCACTATACTGAGCCTGAACAGCACGAATACCAAGTGAATGCCCGCTGCCTATTGCAGATTGGCGAACCATTTCGTAGGTCTGCATAACGATTTCTTTTATTTTCTGAACATCATTGAACTTCGATTTTGTTAAAACCTCAGCTATAATCTCTTTTGCTGTTACAAGATTTTCTTCCAGAATACCTGCACGCACTGTTAAATACGGCGTACATTTTTCTGTTTGATTATCCTTTCCGAAAGCCTCTACATCAAATGAAAGACTACCGATATATGTTTTTACCTTCTGCTGAAGTTCTGTTACAGAATAATTCTCCGTTGGAAATTCACCGAACAGCAACGGATAAAGAGAGAGTTTGGTAAGCTCAGAAAGATTGAACATTGTTAGCGGAAAATACATAGAAAGATAAACTATTCCATTGGTATTAATCTGATGATAAAGCGTTGTAACACCGTTTTCACTGCCTTCAACTGTTTTTATAAGTTCAGGTGTATCATTAACCTCGCTTAAAGAAAGAGTAGGAAGTGTTTCAACAGCTTCGGCAGAATCGGGTGTTTTCTGCCAACGATTCAGATTTTCGTTTTCAACAGCAAGCTGATGCTTTTCCTCTTCGGTTAAAGCAGAAAGCTCCGCTTGAATTCGTTTTTCTTCTGCTTTTCTTTCTTCAATACCCAAGGTTAAAGATGGCAGCATATGAAGAACTGCCAATCCACTGTTATCGAGAAGCAACTCTTCAAGCAGCTTTTCAAACGCATCTGATTCAGCCATTTTTTTAAGGCTTTCAACTGCTTCATTATATGTTAAATAAAGCATAGGATCCCCGCCATAGAGCCAACTGCTTAATGAAGCTGTTGCCCTGTAAAGACCCTGCGGCTCTGACACCTGTTTTAAATGAAAAGCAAAACGATTGATTGATGCTAAAACCGATTTTTTATCAAGTCCGTTTGTTACCAACTGATGCACTGTTTCATTGATAATCTCACGAATTTTCAGGCTGTCTGCATCCCTTATATTTCTTACAATAATCAAAAGATAAGGCTGGGAAACGCCATCCATCACCATCATTTCCATATCTTCGGCAAGCCCTGAGGACAGAATTGCCCTTTTCAACGGAGATTCATTTGAATCTGCAAGAACATCACATAAAACCTTTGCAGCATATACTTTTTCTTTTTCTTCATAAGTTCCGATAATTTTACCAAAAGCCAAAACAGTTTTCTTCTCACTGTTTTCATCATCAATTTCATAATAAGCAGAACCCTCATTTGAAACGGGATTTTGCATTGGAAGAACAGGAATTTGACTGCTTTTTTCATATTTTTCAAGATAGAAATTGATCATTTCAAGCGTTTTTTCAAGCGGAATATCACCATCAAGGAAAAAGCGCGAATTTGACGGATGATAAAATCTTTTGTAAGTTTCCACAAACTGCTCATAGGTTAAATCCGGAATTACAGCAGGTTCACCGCCGGAATTAAAGCGATAGCAATTATCAGGGAAAAGAAGACTGTTTATGCCCTGCTCTATCCTTTCATCAACACCGGACATTGCGCCTTTCATTTCATTAAACACAACACCCTTATAAACAGGCTTTTCTTCATCAAGCTCAATATGAATTCCCTCTTGATGAAAAACACTGGGATTTTCAAGAATTTTTGGTGCGAAAACTGCATCAAGGTAAACAGAAGTAAGATTCAAAAAGTCCTTTTCATTACGGCTTGATATAGGATAAACTGTTTTGTCGGGATAAGTCATTGCATTTAAAAAGGTATTCATAGAGCTTTTCAAAAGCTCAACAAACGGCTCCTTAACAGGATATTTTTTCGAACCGCACAGCACGGAATGCTCAAGAATATGGAAAACACCTGTACTGTCCTCAGGCAAGGTTTTGAACGCTACTGAAAAAAGCTTATTCTGTTCGCCGTTATCAAGCCAACAAAGTTCTGCGCCTGTTTTATCATGGGTCATTTCAACAAGCGTTCCGTTTATTTCGTTATTTTTTCTGATTCTGTTTACTGTAAAACCGCATATTTTTGTTTCTGTTGTAATATTCATGCATTTACTCCTGATTAGAAAGATATTTAAAAGCTGAATGAGCGGCAATATTGCCCTCTCCAACTGCTTTTGCTATTTGATATGGTGCACCTGTGCAATCCCCTGCTGCAAAGCACCCCTTAATATTGGTTGCCATATTTCTATTAACTGTAACGCCGTTTTCGTCCGCTTCAAGCCCCTGTATCAGAACAGCAGGAGAAACAGACTGCTTTAAGAAAAACACACCATCAAGCCGAATTTCAGCACCATCACGGCATCGAACAGCACTTACACGATTTTCGCCAAGTATTTCCGTTACGGGCAAATTTATAATTTCAACATTCTCTGCACTGAATTTGCTTTCTTTGAATAATGGCAGATAATACACCTTTTCTGCAAGCTCTGAAAGATACTCAACTTCTTCCTCCATAGGCGCATTATCGCAGATAACAGCAATTGTTTTACCCTTATATAAATTACCATCACAGGTAGCACAATAACTTACCCCTCTGCCGAGAAGCTCCCGTTCCCCTTTAATAGGGCGAGACGCTTCAACACCTGTTGCAAGAATAATTGATTTTGCATCAAATTCTTCTTCATTGGAAAGAAGTGCAAAGTATCCACCCATATTATATATTCCTGTAATTCTTTTTTCAACTACCGATATATCAGCTTTCTCTAAATGCGCGGAAAATTTTTCATTCAAATTCTCTCCGTTTATATCAAAAAAAGCGGGATAATTAGAAATACATTCCGAACGCTGAACCTTATCGCTTAAATCTGCACTGCCGAAAAGATAAAAACTTTTATGCCTGATTTTTGCATTGATTGCAGCAGATATACCTGCAGGACCGCTGCCTATAATGGCAATATCAACTATATTATTCATTTACATCACTCCAAAACACAAAATGCCTGCTGTAAGTAAAATTGCATATACCTTTTTATTATTATTTTCTTTTTTCAATAAAAATATTTTAGCATAAAGAAAAATGAATCCAATTACATAAAATATCCCCTTTGTTCATTTACACAGACAGATAACCGAATTTTTATGATGAAAAAATATCAACATTATTGATTTATTGTCAAATAACCATTATAATATTAACTGGTGATGAATTATGAATAAAGCAACAATAATTGCTGTTGCAGGAAAAGGCGGAGTAGGTAAAACCTCTCTTTCTGCAACAATTGTACGCTGTCTGGTAGAAAAATATCCGGACAAAAAAATACTTGCCATTGATGCCGACCCTGCTGTTGGACTTTCAACCGCACTTGGCATTGATGTAAAAATGACGATTGACGATATCAGAAAAGAGATTATCGCAACNGTTGACGAGGGNGACACAAGGGGTGCNATTGANCTTCTTGGTGAAGCAAAATACCGCATATTTGATGCCCTTGTTGAAACAGACGGNTATTCCTTTATTGCCGTTGGCAGACCTGAAACAGCAGGNTGNTACTGCAAAATCAACTCCTATCTTAAAGAGGTTATTGCTATTCTCTCNAACGAGTTTGATTATGTTGTNATAGACGGNGAAGCAGGCATTGAACAGATTAACCGCAGNGTTATGGAAAAGGTTACNCANCTNNTGCTGATTACCGACCCAAGCAAAAAAGGATGCCAGGTTATCAACACAATCAAAAATGTTGCNGACGAGCTTGTTATGTATGATAAAATNGGTGCAATTGTTAACCGTATGGCTGACGAATCACTGAAAGAATATATCAACACAAACGGCATTGAGGTTTTAAGCTATATCGCTGATGATAAAAACTTATCTATGTTTGATATTCAGGGNGAAAACATTTTTAATCTTCCTGCCGAATCAAATGTTGTAAACGGTGTTAAAGAGGCACTGAACAGAATAGGGGTACTGTGATGAAAGATTTAAAACATTTAATTTATTTTGAAAACCTGNTGCAAGAGGCGAATAATGAGTTNGTTCAGCAGGCAATAAGCGAGGGTAAAAANGCTGTGGCATATACCTGNTACCATGTGCCTGAGNTTTTGCTTAATGTTGATGACTGTTTTTCTGTNAGACTAAGAGCACCAAGAACAGGNTCTATGGATATTGCAACCTATTATATGAGTTCTTATCTTTGCGGTTACTCAAAGGCNTTGGTTGAAAGAGGTATTGAGGGCGGNTACAACTTTNTGTCAGCNTTTATCGGCTCTGAAACCTGCTCNGANATGAACAGAGCNTATGAACATTTTGAGNTGTTAAATTTGGTAAACAATCCAAANTTCTTTGTATCNATTTCNGATGTACCTTTCAAAATTGCTCCGCACACAATNAAGCATTACAAAAANCAGATGCAGACAAAGGTGCTTGACAGACTTCACGAGGTTTACGGAGCTGANATCAGTGAAGCATCNCTTCGCAAAGCAGTTGAAGANCATAACGANATNTGCCGATTGATTACCGAAATCGGCGAATACAGAAAAGAAGATAACCCAAGAATTACAGGCTATGAATTNCANGTACTGTGCCTTATTACATACTGCTGTCCNAAATATCTTATATTGGATAANCTTCGTGAAACAGCCGAAGAGCTNAAAACAAGAGTTCCNGANGAAAAGAAAAATTACAGGGCNAAGGTTGTTGTTGTAGGCTCTGAAATGGATGATCCCGATTTCACAAAGCTGTTTGAAGATGCCGGTGCTTTGGTTGTTGCAGACAGATNNTGCTTTGGCTCACTTCCNGGNAGAGANGAAATCAAGTTAAGCGANNACGGCGATGTNCTTGAAGANATNATTTTGCATTATATGCNCACAAGCCAATGCCCAAGATATATGCAGCACGAAAAGGTTCAGGGCAGAAGAGATTATGTNAANCAGCTTGTTGAGGAATATCATGCAGAGGGTGTTGTTTACGANCAATTGAANTTCTGCGAATACTGGGGTTATGANAGAGCACTTGCTTCNCATATCATNACNAACGAAATGGGCATTCCTTCCGTAACAGTTGACCGACAATANACAGCAAATGCTTCAGGNCAGTTACGCACAAGAATTCAGGCATTTGTTGAAAGTCTTGAAATAAAGCGAATNCAAAAAGCAAAGGAGGGTAAATNATGAGCCTTTGGAGAAANAAACCAAAAAATCTTGGTAACTTACATAAAGACAAAACGGCTATATTAAAGCANAGNGAATGGCGTGGTATCNCTGATACAGTGTACGACTATTACAGATGGCTTATTACATGGAAAGATATGATTGTTATGGTGCTTAAAGCACCTNTNTCCTCCATTAAAGGAATCTGGAACTACCGCTGGATGGCAAGNTATTTATCTGCACCTGCATGGATAGACCGNCACACNGAAGGTCTGCGNGGTCCACAGCTTAGAATTACCCACCTTCATTTTAACGGACTTGTTAAACCAACAACNGAATTGATTAATTTCCTGCTTGCAAACGATAAGCATTTTCANAAAAATCCAAAGTGGGCAGACAGAACAGTTAATGTTGATGAAATCTTTTCATCAGAGCTTATGGCGGGCTTTCCGAATCTGAANGATAACCACGTTACAACTGTTCCTATCTTCCTNTCNTCNATGGTTGANCAGCAGATNACACCGCCTTATCTTGACATCACAGAAAGCTATGGTGTGCCTGCAGATGTTTGCCCNCTGCCGTCAGCAGAGGCAGGTGTTGCAATCAATGATGATTATCCNATTGTNGGTAAATGCTCNGTAACCTGTAATATGCCTTGCGATGGTTCAATTATGAACTCCTCATACATTGACAGAAGATTTAATATTCCAACGCATGTTATTAATGTGCCNTTAAGATACAANGGTGAGGATGTTCAGGAATANGCTCTTGAAGAGGTTAAGGATTGTATCAGATTTATTGAAGANCAGACNGGCGAAAAATTTNATTGGNATTCNTTCTTCTCNGCAATGAAGAAATACAACCANCAGCTTGAATATGAAATACAGAAATGGGAAATCAANAAAACCGATTATCCTCAGATGACNGGTGCAACNTTTTGGCTNTATCGTTTGTTCTATTTCCANATTTCAGGCGGTATGGATGATCGTTTCCTGAAGATAGACAAAAANGTTAACAANCTTATGATGAANGGCTACGAAAAGAAAACGCCTTGTTCAAAGGAAATGCGNCACAGAGCAATCGTTTGGTCCTGCCCTGCAAACTACTACACAAGCCTTGCAAACTGGCTTGAAAACTGCTGGGGCGTAAATGTTGTTATGGATATGGAAACTATGATTTCCTATATNATGTACGACACAGAGGATAAAGATGCCGCTCTNACAACATTTGCAAAAACNCTGCANCGCACAACNATGAGAAANCACACAAAGGGCGGCTATCAGAATGTTGTTGACGANCTGTGGGATATTGTTGAAATGTATAATGCAGATATGGTTATTATGTACGACCAGATTTCNTGTAAGGGTATGGACGGACTNATNGGTATNTTTGACGATCAGGCAAGNGANCGNGGNATNAACTTTATCTGGGTGCCACAGGATCTTATGGACCCNAGAACAATTTCCCGCCGTGATATGCGTGAAAATATCAACAAATATATGTCAACCGTTCTTCACGAAGAACCTGTTGATCCAACACTTGTAGACTTTGATGATACNTTAGCTTGGTAAGGAGGAANAACGATATGAAATATTTTGGTGGATGNGATGTAGGTTCAACCTACGCAAAATGTGTNATTTTAAATGAAGAGGGAAAAATGGTTGCCGANTCAACTGTAAGAAGCAAGATTAATCCTGTTGCCAGTGCNGAATTGGCACTCGGNGAGGCTTTAAGCAAGGTTGCAGACCTGAATTCTGCAGAGGATTTNAANTATCTTATCGGCACAGGCTACGGCAGAAACAAAGTNCCTTTTGCTGANGAAAACATTTCTGAAATCAGNTGCCACGCTATGGGNGTTCACGTAACAAANCCAAATGTNAAGGCAATTATTGATATCGGCGGTCAGGATGTTAAGGGTATNGCTATTGATACAGACGGCACTGTTAAAAACTTTGCTATGAACGATAAATGTGCNGCAGGTACAGGACGCTTCTTTGANGCTATGGCAAATGCNTTTGAAATGACNTTGCCTGAATTCTGNGANCTTTCATTGCAGGCAAAAAACACNATTCCNATTACNGCACAGTGNACTGTTTTTGCTGAGTCTGAGGTTATCTCACTTGTNGGTGANGGCAAGCCTATGGACGAAATTGCAGCAGGCATTCAGCTTGCTGTTGCAAAACGNTGCTTTGTTATGGCTAAGAANGCAGGTGCAACAGACAGCATTACNCTGACAGGNGGNTGTGCAAAGAATACAGGCTTAAAGAAGGCTATNGAAAANGTTCTTAAAATTAAGGTTGTAGATTTGGANATNGACCCTCAGCTTATGGGTGCACTNGGTGCTGCTGAATACGCAAGACAGAAAGGAATGGCATAATGAAAACNGCTTTAATCGTTATTTTGTGCATTATTGCTGCATTCTTTTTGATTACATTNTGCATTTATTTCTTCAACTTAGATATGAAGCTGGTTCGCTTTATTTATGATAAATTGCAAGTGCATTATGATAATATCGAAAAGGACAGAAAACTTTAATGGTAATTTACAATTCGTTTATCGAACAGCTGAAAAGCTTAGTTGGGGATTTATGTGTTCTTGACACNACNCCATCCAGACTAAAGGANNCCGGCAAAAACGATATAATCTTNANCAGGGANACNGCCTTTGAGCTTGGCGGAAGNCAGCTNCCCTGTGTTTCAACNNTGGCTGTCAGCAGNANTATNAANTTTTCTGACAGNGCATATCTTGTTGGAAAAGATTTNNATAAAATAAAAAANGATGNTCCNTTCGGAAAAATNGTNNTTCTTGAAATAGAAGAGCCTGANGGTGATGATGAGGCATTTAAACACATAAAAGANTTGGATCAGGTTAAATANAAGTTTTATGTANAGGATTTTATGGTAAGAGCCTCTGCNTTCAGNATGCGNGAGCAAATAAGAGTNGGCAAAAANGCCATAAAAGANGGCTACACNTTTGCTGATTTAGGCAATAANCTGATTGAGGAATACAAAAAATATCCTATCGTAAAAAGTGTTGATATTATTTTTATNACCGAATTTGATNATTTCGGNGANTTAAATACTATTGCACAAAAAATAAAGGATGCCACATCNGCACTCAATCATATTCTTGACAATGTTATTTTTGACTGCTCTGCCTGCAATCTTAAAGAGATATGCGATGAGGTTGAGGGTATGAAAGAACTNNATANNAANAAAACTAAANGTAAANAATTATAANNAGACANCCCCTCAGTAAAACTGAGGGGGTTGCATTTATATAATAGATAAGTTCTTTAGAATAAATCAGCTAAAGCAGCAGCTTTTTTGCAGCCGTCTGTTTTTTCAACATCGCCTACATTAAGTACACCCGGTATTAAAACCTCGCCTATCATCTTCCACTTATTCAAAGCGGCAGTACGCTCAATCGGAATACGAACACCATCCATCACCGTCATATCATCTTCCTCACAGCAAGTAATGAGTGCACATTCTTTACCTGAAATATCCTTACCGCCTACAACCAAAGAAAAAATACGGTCAATAACGCCTTTAATCTGAGCAGGAATTGAATACCAATAAACAGGCATTGTAAACACGATGCCGTCTGCTTCTAAAATAGCAGGTGCCAAAGTATTAAAATCATCATCAAATGAACAAGCCTTTCCTGTTGAATAACAGGTTTCACATGCTCTGCATCCGCCAACTTTTTTCATAGCCGCATCAAAGCGGGTAACTGTATGACCCTTTTCTTCTGCAGCCTTTATAAATGCATCTGTCATTGCAAAGCTGTTTCCGTTTTTTCTTGGGCTTCCTGTAATTACAACAATTTTCTTTCCCATAAATCGTTCCTCCACGCAAAATAATATGTAAGATTGACTTTCAACTCACATCACACTATAATTATAATGTGAATAAAACAAAAAACAAGTACGCACATTAAAGTGCGATACTATCATATAGGTTCAATACTTACTTAAAGGAGAGTGTAAATGTGAGTTTAGAATGTATTCAAAATGCTAAATTAGAGGACACGGGTTTTAATTATACAATGTCTTTAATACAGGGAAAATATAAAATGTTTATTCTCTATACCCTTATGGGTTATGGTGTGGTGCGATTTAATGAGATGAAAAAATACATCGGCACGATTTCATATAAAACCTTGAGTGCAACTCTGAAAGAGCTGGAGGCAGACGGCTTGGTTCACCGAGAAGAATATCCTCAAATTCCGCCAAAGGTTGAATACAGCTTAACAGAAAGAGGAAAATCCTTAATTCCGATTTTAGACCAGATGTGTACTTGGGGAGAACAGAACAGATAAAAAAATACTATAAGGTAGTGGTGTAAATTAAAGTTCACATCACTACCTTATATTTTATATACAATATATATCAAAATCAAATAAGTGCAATCATTATTCGGGCAAAGAGTTTATTCTATTCAGTAAATCAGCATAATATTCATTTACATCATTTGTTTTAAACAAACCACCTTGAAGCGACATATGATCGCCCTTATAGATTGGCATTATGTTCCATTCCCCTTTTGAAACATTACTTTCGTCATATTCCTTTGACGGAGCATTAAAAGGTGCTTTAGCAGAAATTGTATTAACAAGCCCGTCATTTTCAAACCATTGCTCGTCAATCTCAAATCCGTTTTCTGTTGTTGCAGTGCATTTTCCCATTTTGATTGCAGATTTAATAAATGTTATCTCTGTTATTTCTTCATCAGGTGAATATGTACCATCATCATTCTTTATCGTTGAACTGCACGGTATTGAAAAATAATAAACATTATCATAGGTCAACAGTGTTTTATTCAGTTCTATTGCATGATCAATTTTCAAATCATAATTCGCATAATCTGAATCTGCCCTGCCGTCATCACTGTTTTTTGTACTTTTGCTCACCATATCAGACATAAAGCTCTGCATAAATGTTAAATCCTCTTCCGCATCATCCGTATTATATGCTGAGGTACCATTATGCGGTGCCGCAAGAGTAGTAATGCTATATATCCAATCACCCTTACCACCTGTAAACAAATCAGAAATATCATCTGCATCTGTTGATTGTCGCTCAGCTTCACTGCCGTCCGCCATAAGGGTTGAAAGCATACGAACAGTTGCACCGCCAAAGGAATGGCCTAAAAGATTAATTTTGTTCTCACTGCTCCAACTATCAATCAATGCATTATCTGTATAATCTTCACCAAATCTATCATGATTACAGCGTTTGCTGTGTTCAACACCATAATCAACAACAGTGCCTGTAAGCTGAGCATACAGCTCGCAGGCTCTGTCCCACGCACTGCCTTTTGGATTAACAGATGCCGCATAACAATCATAGCCTTGCTTATTGAGATTTTTCAGCAAATCTCCGCCTAGCATTCCCCAATATTTAATAAACTTATTCTGAAAATCGTAACTGCCCCAGCCTGAAAGTCCGTGAACAAATACGTATTTATAATTCGTATTCCATTCGTCATGATTTACCTTTGAAACAGGCATACTGCTTGAACAAGCTGACAGAAGCAAAACTATCAACAAAACAACGGATATTATTTTTATTGAAAATTTTTTCATATGCACAAATCCTAAAAATATAGTTTTTAATATGTTATCACACATAAAATTTTTTGTAAAGCTAATGGTTAATCCATATTAAACTAAACATAAAAGGCAAGGAAAATCCATTCCTTGCCTTTAACACATTATCCTTGTAAGCCTCTTTCCTGTCTATCCATATCCTCAACAACAATATCATAGATTTCACCAAGGGAAGCACAATATTCAAGCACCTTCCAAGGTTCATTTGTGTGATAATGAATTTTAATCAATTCTTCGTCACCAACTGCCAACAGGCAATCCCCTTTGAAGTTACTGATAAAATATTCATTAATGGCATCCTCATCAAGATTTTTACCATCAATTAATAATTGTGTATCATATTTGAATTCAAGCATAATCTTAACTCCTAATTCCGTTTTTCAATAATAGAATAGCATAATATGATTAATATATCAATATGAAAAGCAAAACACAAAGTATTAAATAAATCCAATTTATAGTCTTGTTTTAAAATGATGATATGCGTACCGCATATTGCTATATTTGTCTTTACAAGCGCAATGCTTACAATCTCTTATAGTAATGGGAACTGCTATATTTTGCAATTTCAATCGTTTTTTCAATTCGTACAAAGCATTCTTCAATAACAATTCATTGTCTATTCCCGGATCATCAATAATAATACCTTGAAGATAATCAAAATTTAATACATCTCTGAAATTTTTAATCGAAATCTGATTATTGAAATCACCTTTTTTCATATTGTCAGAAATTTCATCACAAGACAAATACTTTTCTTTAATTACTAATCAAATTTCTTATTCAGTTAATAAGCATCGATATATTCCATTAGTTTTTGCCGTATATATTTTTTCTTTTCAAAGAAATCATTTTCATGAAAATTGTATTTAGAAATTATGTCTGTATCACATAAACCATCAATATAATCCCTGCAAATTAAAAAATTTTTTTCTTCTAAACTTTGTAAAAACATTTTAAATATAATCGAGTTTTCAAAACTATTTGCCGGATGATAAAAAAAGGATTCCGCTTGTGAATCATTCACACAATTTTGATTAAGAGAAAAATTACTTTGAATGGTAATTAAATGGTTTTGATATTTTTTGAATTCGTTAATTGCTTTAATAATTCTTTCCTTAGCATATTCTTCAAATGTACAAGTTTGAACTTTTGAAGAATAATCATTATAAGCTTCTACAAGTTCACACAATACTTCACTTTCAATCTCTTCCCTGTTCAAATTTCTTGCATATTTGTTGCAAATCTTTCTTATAAAAGGATAAACTACTTCATTAAATTCGCTTTCTTCTGTTGGCTCTTCGTAGATTTTGACAGAACCTTTTGTAAAATAAAATTTGTGCATTCACCTACCCAAACATCACTTTCTTCACAATAAGAAAAATCATATTTTACAGGAAGGCTTAATTTCTTTGCCTTAAAGCAATCACAAAAATCCAAATTTCTCTTTCTTCCATTTTTAGGAAAACTTATATTAGATTCACCATTTTCATTAATAATAAGCATTCTTAAATCATCGCTTTTTGAGATAAAGACATCTTTACTCTTCAATGCGTCATAAAATTTTTGATTTATCAAGATAAATCCGTCACTATTGACAGTAAGTGTAAACGGAACACGTCCATCTGATACAGGTATTGGTGTAAAATCATCCCAATTAATTTTGCCATTATACTTTTTTATTGAAGGTTTATTACTCATATGAAATCCCCTTTTCATTCTTTACTTTCCTACATCATAAACGATAAAACGGCTATGAAGCAACAAGAAATTTCAGTATGTACTTAATTTAGGACTATATCAAAATTAGTAATATCAAGTTAATAAATATAATTTATAATTATAATTTTATAAATACACCGGCGTTCCATTTTTTTGAATTCAATCAGTGCTATTTTTCTAAATAGACATACAAAAAACCGATTAAAAGGTAATCCTTTAAATCGGTTTTTTATTATTATTTTTCAATTCATCATTTCAACAGCTTACACTTATTATTCCTATCATTCACAAGAATAATAAGCTCGTTTGCAGTTGATTTAGCCAACTCAGAATCATCAGTTGCAACGGCTTCTGAAAAAGCTTTAAACTGATTTTGAAGCTGATATTCAATATCATTCAATGCATTATTGCTCATTGGATCACTATAACGGATAGCTTCATAAACTTTTTTTGCTTCCGCTTTTATTTCATCACTTTTTGCTTTTGAAACAAGCGTATCTGCGTCTACCGTAAGAACTTTAATAAAGAACGTTTTTTCTTTCACTCTCTGCTCAACATGGTTAACAATATCTGCCGCAGCACTTGCCTTAACAATTGCAATTGCATAAAAAGCAAGTATAAGCACATCCACAATGATGCCAAACCAATATGGAATTATAGGAACAACCATAGCAACAACGCCTGCAATAAGCGAAGCAACTAAAGCAGAAAAAGAAAGGCGGATAACAGAAATTTTCAAAAACACTTTGTTTTGGTTCTCTTCTTTAAAGAACATTAAACTGCAAAGCAGATTGCCGATAAATGCCAATGTGATAAATCCATAACCAATCCAGAAAGACGGAAGCAGAGCGGCAAAACCCATTGTTGCACCAACTGAAACAAAAGTGATAATATTAAACACTGCAAACACAATGGCCCAGCAAATGCCATAATATTTAAAATACTTTTTCATCGTAAATCTCCTTATAAAATGCTTGCAAGAAGCTGAGCTTTCATATTGCTGAACTCTTCGTCCGTAAGCATTCCTGCCTCTTTCATCATTGTTAATTTATCTAATTTTGCTTTGAAGGCAGTCATATCATCCGTTGACTGCTGAGCTTGCTGTGCTTGTTGCGGCTGTTGCGATTGTTGAGGTTGATTATTTATACCATCAAAAGCGTTGTTTATAGCTCCTCCTACAACACCGCCTACTGCACCGCCGACACCTGCCATTGTGCCGAAGCCCACACCCATATTTGTAAACTGACCTGTTGCTTCATTTTTAGCAACATCCTGCGCAACATCAAAGCCACGCTCTTGCTGATATGTATAGCCTTCCTGTGCACGCTTTGTTGCCATTGCTTGCGATTCAATAACTGTTTTCTGCGCTTCTGTTTCAGCATCAATAACGGCAGTCTGCTGTCTTAATCTTGCTTCCGCAATGTCCGCATACCGTCTGAAATGAAGTGATTTGAATTTCTCATAAGTAGCTTCACCATCAGGCTTAACAATTGTGGTAATGAAGAATCTTTCCAGTGCGATGCCGTAATCATCAAAATCAGGCTGCAGCATTTTAAGAAGTGCTGATGAAATTTCGTTTAAATGCTCATCAATTTCAAAGATATTGATTTTCTGTTCACGGATAACTTGCGCAATGTATGATTTAACCTTTGTCATCAGGAATGAACGGAAATATCTTGTTAAGCTCTCTTGACCAAGAAAATCCTCTGTTCCTACTAATTTGAGCAGAAGTTTTCTTGAATCTGCTGCACGAAGGCTCATTTCACCGCTTGCACCAATTGAAATCGGGAAATTATATGTAGGCTCCAAAAACTGAACCTTGCTGTCTGTTCCCCATTTTATCGCCATCTGCTCGGTTTTGTTGATGAAGTATACCTCGCAATGAAATGGTGTTTGACCATCTGTTGCAAGATTAAGAGCCTTGCCGATTAACGGAATGTTCTGTGTTGCAAGTGTATGACGGCCTGCACCGAATAAATCAAGTGCCTGCCCGTTCATCATAAAGATTGCTTCCTGCGACTCGTGAACAATAAGCTGTGTTAATGTATTAAAATCTTCGCAAGGGTGCTTCCATATAAATGTTTTGTTGTCACCCTCGTATTTAATAATATCTGCTATTTTAGCCATTTACTTTTCCTCCTTAATATTTACTTGTTATTTAAATGCTCCATAATTTTGCCAACCACTTCATCATTTTTTCCATATTTTACAGAACAATATTGTATATTAGTGTCTTTACATTCTTCACAATGTAATTTCTTTTTAACCTTGTTTTCACCTTTATTACAGTCTTCTTCTCCTACTACAATCAATCGTTTACCAGTAGTCACATATTCGTGCAAAAAAGAATTTATATGATTATCATCTTCATTTATATTGAACCCAAAAATTATCAATATTTCTGATTCTTTTAATTCTTTGCTAAAGGCTTGAAAAGTTTCTATTTGTTTGCTATTAATAATCGGTTTTAATAAAGATTGACCAAATATAAACGGAAAAAATATATTTTTATTTTTAAATGTATTTTCATCTGTACATATATTTGCATCATATACCTCAAGTAACTCTGGGAATTCAAAATCTGAAAGTTTCCCATTTAAATAAATAACATCGTCCTTCAGTATTTCACAAAACCTAAAATAATTTGTTGTAGCAATTGCATTTATTTCGAACTCTTTTTGTTTACCAAAAGCGTCTTTTATCAAAGAATAGTATGTAGAGCCTTCATTCGAAATATTGACACTATAAATTTTTTGTGTGAAATTGTTTATATCACTAATAATATCATAATAGTTTGGTTTTTCGTCTAAATAATACTTTGATAATGATTTATCACCTTTAAAATATCGCAATATGCCTTCAACTAGTACAAAATAGCAAAACCAATAATAATTAAAAATCTTAGAAAAATTATTTTTTCCATACTTAGAGGGAGATATTATAGTGTGAAAATAAGAATCTAATAAACCACCAATTGCTACATTTGTGTCAATTTTTAAAAGTTGATCTTCTTTCACATCAAATAATTTTTTTAAAAAGGCATCATTATTATCTTGAAATATATAATCATCTTCGACTATCAACCTATTGAAATCTTCTATTATAGATTTTTTCTTTTCTTCATTAGATTTGTGCTTTATATCAGAGTTTTCAATAAGCTTTTTTAATTTTTCATCTTCTTTTAATTCTGTAAAATCCTTATCGTGTAATAGTATAGAAATAGTATCTTTATATTCAACTAAAAAGGTATCACTATTCGTAATTTTCTGCTTTACAAGATTTTGTAATAAAGTTAACTTATTATTATATGAATGAGCGCTGTACTTATATGTTTTCCCAAAATATTCTTTAGAAAAATATTTTTTCAAAGCTGTTGTAATCTCAGTTTTATATTCATTTCCAAACAATGAATTTTTCAAGTATTCATATCCTGAGGCAATTTCATAATTACCTTCGCCCTCAACACCAGCACCAAACAAAAACATTACTTTCTTCATATTCTCACCCTTATAGTTTTTCTTAGGAATTTTATACTTCTTCTGTATAATTCCTTTAAGATAATATTTATTTTTTCTCGCGTAATGAAAATCTAATAAGAATAATGAACAATGGTAATGCAGCAATACATGCTAATATGATTTCCACAAAAGAAGGAAGTGTATATACTGAAGACACATAAACCATAGCCAAAATTATCACGAGCATAAAGCCTATACATATCCAAATTTCTTTTTTCAATTTGGATGTTTTTTCTTTTTCCTGTTCTCGTTCTTGTTTTTCCTTTTGTTCTTTCTGTTCTTTTTCTAATTGTTTTTTTATGTGTGCATTCTCATTGCGTTCGTTTATATGAGAAATATAGCCTTTTAAGGTTTCAGCTAATTTGCTATCAGCAAAGCGAACTGCTTTTTTAAAATTGTTGCTATCTGAGAAAGATTGAGCACAATCAGCAAGTTTTTCTTGCTTAGATACTTTTAATTCTGCCATAAGTTTTCCAAGATAAGCCATTGCGTTTTCAGGATCTTGATCAAGCACCTTTTCGCAATATTCATTAGCACTATTCCAATCCTTATCCTCAAGAAACATAAATGCGCGTTTCAACAACGGCTCTACGCTTATATTTCCGTTATTGATAACAACGGTTTCTGTGGATGTTGTTTTTTCAACAGAAAGAATTTTGCCAATACCCCTTATTAAATCCTGCATAAAGCCAAGTTTGCTCATATCCTGTGCCTGCAAGTGAGAGAATTCCTCCGGCAAATCATACGGGTCCATATCTCTATACGCAGGGATGAGTGTTTTCTTTGCTCCGTTTTTGATTAACGAAAGATATCTTGACCATTCATTTTTAACCCAAACGGAATTAAAATATTCAGCCTTAGTACCAAGTGCAACCATAACCTTTGAAGAATTCAAAGCAGCGAATATGTACGGCTCATAGGCTGTTCCAAGCTTGTCCTCAAGTGTTATTCTTGAAAAGAAAACTTTGAAGCCCTCTTTTGTTAATTCGTGATAAAGCTCTGTTGCTAAAACTGAATCAGGTGTTCTTCTGCCTTGATTATCTGTTTCTTTATAACAGATAAACACATCAAACGGCTCTTCCTTATTTGAGATTTCAAGAATACCCTTTTGAATTTCGTCTATTGCTTTTGCCTCTGCTTCGTAAACATCCTTTTGGTAGCCATCAGCATACTGGATAGCCTGTTTATAATCTTCATCAGCAAAGATAGAAGTAAACTGTGTTCTGTTTACAGTGGGTATTCTTTTATGCGATGCAGGGTCTTCAACATATTCAATACCATATTTGCAAAGCACCAAAGACCAATACGCCTCAGCATCGCTTGTATCCTCATTCAATATATTGTTGTAGATAGACATAGCTTTATCATATTCGTTATTTCTGCGAAAATGATTTGCTCTATCATATAAATTTGCTTTTTTATCATCATCCAATTTTGGCAGAGTTTGTTTTGTACCACAGTAAGCACATTCGCAAACAGACATTCCGTCTGTTATTTCCAAATCTCCGCCGCACATTTTACATCTAAATACAGCCATATATTTTCCTCATCTTTTAATAATACTCATTTGGTTTTGATAAAATATCAAAGAAATCGTGAGCAGGGCCTAAAAGGAAGAAGCCTAATGTAATTATATACAAAAAGCCCATAGCCGGTTTTCCCTCATAGAATTTATGAAAACCAAATATACCGCCGATAAAGCAAAGAATTAATGCAACTGCTTTCTTTTTAGGCTTTAAAGGCTTGCCCTTCATTGTGCTGTTCTGCACTGCTTGTTGCATTTTCATATCTTCTTTTTGAAGTATATCAATGGCAAAATTAAAATCTGTTATTGCTTCTGCATTCTGTTTTTCTAAATCTTCTAAATTGATTTCAAGCTTTTCCTGCGGAACATCACAGCCAAGCTCAGCCAAAGCCCTATAATCAGCCGCAATAATCTTTTTCTGCAAAGCAACCTGATCATAACTTGCTTTTTGAATTGTGCTATTCGCATTCATCGTAGTTAAACCTGCTCTGCAAGTGTTTAACATTTTATTTTTATAGGGTGCTACAATGCAATTTATAATGCCGTTTATAACGATTCCCCAAAACAGAGTTACAAATAACAAAGGGAAAATCTGATTACTGATTTCACCGGAGAGTTCAACTGTACCCGTAGCATCTCCAACTTCTGATGTAAGAGTAACAACTAAAAGAATTATGTAAATGACTGCTAAAGCGATAAATGAAATAATCTTTGCCATTTTAGATTTTTTCAGCATTTTCTCATATTTTTCTTTTTGTGTTTTCAGAGCTTCACGGCAGGTGTTTACAGCACTTCCGTTCGCTTTTCCGCTAATCTCATTCGTTGCATACAAATTGGCAAGTTTCTCTTCTTCCTGCTCAATCTTTTTCTTATAATACTTTTTCGGATAAGAACAGTATCTTTCCTTATCTTCATCCGAAGCAAACAAAACAGCTTTTTTGAAAGCACTGTCTTCTATAAGGTCTTCTCCGTATTTATACAGTTGATGTTCTTCTGTGCAATGATACTTCGCCATAACCTTTTTTATGTAAGCGTTATGATTTTCAGGATCCATATCAAGCACTTTTTCGCAGTATTCATTCGCTGAACTCCAATTTTTATCAAGCAAAAACATATCTGCACGTTTAAGCAACGAACTGACAGAGGCATTCGCACTGTCTGTAACAGCTTCTGACTGCTTTTCTTTTTCAGTATTTTCTTCTTTCTGATACTTAAAAATCTTTGTAATCGAATCAATCAAATCCTGCATAAAGCCGATTTTTCCCATATCAAGGGCTTGTAGATTGGAAAACTCTTTCGGAAGTTCATAAGGTGAAAATCCACGGTATGCAGGGATAAGCAGTTTGTTTCCGCTTTGAGCAAAATCAAGATAACGGCTCCATTCGTTTTTAAGCCAAACAGAATTGAAGTGTTCAGGCTTAGTGCCAAGTACAACCATAACTTCTGAGCTGCTGAGGGCAGAATAAATGATTGGTTCATATGCTGAGCCAAGCTTACCCTCAAGCGTTTTTCTTGCAAAAAAGGTTTTATAACCTTTCTTCTCTAACTCATAATACAAATCCTGAGCAATAACACTGTCTTCTGTTCTGTCACCTGTTGCATCGTCTGTTTCCTTGTAGCAAATAAAGATATCATAATCTTCTTCATTTTCAGATTGTTTAATGATACCCTGCTGAATATCATTAATTATATTTGCTTCTTCTTCATAAACGGCTTTATTGCTTTCATCGGCATTATTGATTGTTTCAATATAATCTATATCCGTAAAAATCGGAGAAGCTATCGTTCTGTGGCAAGTTGGTATTTTTTTACCCGTTTTTGTATCATCAACATACTCAATACCATATTTGCAAAGAATTATGCCCCAATGTGCTTCAGCACTGCTGTTATTTTCAAGCAATATATCCTCATAAATTTTCTTGGCTTCGTCAAATCTGTTTACCAATCTGAGCTGGTTTGCACGATTGAAAAGATTTGCAACTTTTTCATCATTTATCTGCGGAACTGTTTGCTTTGTTCCGCAATACATACACTCGCATACGGTTGATTTATCTGTTAATTCTAAATCTCCGCCACACATTTTACATCTAAATACAGCCATATATATTCTCCTCTGCAAATTAATCAATTTCTAAA
>JAAVHU010000039.1 GCA_014799585.1 Clostridiales bacterium
AACCTTATCAAGTGAATAATGCTCTTTATTCAGAATAGTTCGGCTTTTTTCAAGATTAATTGAATTCTTTGTATACTTACCAAATGGAATTTCAACGCATTTATCAAGATAACTTCTAACAACTGTTGCTTCGTGAGAACCGCTTGGCATTTTTGAAAGTTTGCCGCACTCCTTTAAAAGTTTTTCTTTTATTTCAGAACTGCAAGCAAGTGCATTTATTTTACCTCTGTAAACATCTGCTTCTTCAACAGGATTATCTCCATCTCCAAGACTTTCGGAAATAACCTTTAATTCCTCTCGAAGATAGTATTCACGTTGATTTTTATCTATTGCATCCTGAACTTTATGCTGAATTTCAGCTTCAATTTCAAGCGTAGCATTTTCTTTTTTTAATATAACAAAAAGGTTTGTAAGCCTTTCAATGATTTCAACGGCTTCAAGGATTTCCTGCTTTTCTTCATAATCAATGAATGAGTTGGAGCAAATAAAATCGCAGAGCTTACCTCCTTCATTGATTGAAATTACATTAACCTTAACATCATTGCTGATTTTCGGAATAATGGAAGCATATAATTCAAATTCTTTTTTTATTGCTCTGATATATGCTTTGTCTTCATCAGTTTCTATATAGTCACTTGGATATAAAATATCAACCGTACCCATTATGAATGGTTTAGACTGAGAAAAGGAGATTAAAGTTCCTCTTTCATTTCCCTCAACAACAACTCTTACGTTATCTGAATTGGGAATTTTTATTAACTGCTTGATTGTGCAGATAACACCAACAGAATATAAATCATCAATATTTGGATCATCAACTGCTGCATCACGCTGCGCAACAAGAAAAACCTTTTGATTGCTGTTCATAGCGTGCTTTAATGCTGATATACTCTTTTTTCTTCCAACATCGAAATGTAAAACCATTTCAGGAAAAACCACAAGCCCTCTTAATGGGATAACGGGCATATTCATTAAATCGTTTATGTATTCCATACTGTCCTCATTAAAAAATAATTGTCTGTATTATATAATAATATATAAAAAAAAGCAAGGTATCTAACCTTGCTTTTTAACTTAAAATCTTTAATTAAGCATTTTTTAATGCTGAAATTGTTAAATTCTTTGCTTCCTTTTTAGGATTTTTTAAAATAATCGGTTCAGCACCGTTTCTAATGCAATCCTCAGTTATAATAATCTTTTCAACCGTAGGTTCGCTTGGAATTTTAAACATCAAATCGCTTAATGCATTTTCAAGAACACTTCTTAAACCCCTAGCACCTGTTTTTCTTTCAAGTGTGATTTCAGCAACAGCATCAAGAGCATCTTTTTTGAATTCAAGAATAACATCATCCATTTCAAAAAGCTTTGTGTATTGCTTTAAGATTGAATTTTTAGGTTCAATCATAATCTTTACAAGCGCTTCTTTATCAAGATTTTCAAGTACTGTTATAACAGGTATTCTGCCTATAAGCTCAGGAATAAGACCATATTTTACCAAATCATGCTGAACGGCCTTTTTTAGAATATCCGTTTCATCAACTGTTTTATCCTCGATTTCAGCACCAAAGCCCATGGATTTAGAGCCTACTCTTTTCTGAATAATTTTATCAATTCCGTCAAATGCACCGCCGCAGATGAATAAAATATTTGAAGTATCAATCTGAATAAATTCCTGCTGAGGATGTTTTCTTCCGCCTCCCGGTGGTACGTTTGAAACTGTACCCTCAAGAATTTTCAAAAGAGCCTGCTGAACACCTTCACCGCTTACATCTCTTGTAATAGAGCGGTTTTCGGATTTTCTTGATATTTTATCAATTTCATCAACATAGATAATACCGCGCTGTGCTTTTTCAATATCAAAATCAGCCGCCTGAATTAATCTGAGCAGAATATTCTCAACATCTTCACCAACATAGCCTGCTTCTGTTAATGTTGTTGCATCAGCAATGGCAAACGGAACATTCAGAATTTTAGCCAAGGTTTGTGCAAGCATTGTTTTGCCAACACCTGTTGGTCCAAGAAGCAAAATGTTACTTTTCTGAAGTTCAACATCATCTGATACATTAGAATAAATTCTTTTATAATGATTATAAACAGCAACAGAAAGTGCCTTTTTCGCTTCATCCTGCCCTATTACATATTCGTCAAGTTTATTTTTGATTTCCTCAGGCTTCGGAAGAACAAGGTCATCTTCACTTCTATGTGTTGTTGTTCTTGCTGAAGGAACAGATTTTTCAATTAAATCATTGCAAAGATTGATGCATTCATCACAAATGAAAACACCGGGACCTTCAATCAATTTATGAACCATTGATTCAGATTTTCCGCAAAAGGAACATCTAGCAATGTAATTTCTATCATCGTCTCGTGCCATAATAAACTCCGTTCAAGAATTATCTTCTATCAATTACCTTNTCAACAAGACCATATTCAAGAGCTTCATTAGCAGTAAGCCAATTGTCTCTGTCTGTATCTCTTGCAAGCTCTTCAACTGTTTTACCGCAGTTTTCAGCAAGGATTTTATTTAATCTTTCTTTAGTCTGAACTAAATTCTTAGCNGCAATTTCAATATCNGTTGTCTGACCTGTTAAGCCGTGACCGCCGATAAGCGGCTGATGAATTAAAATNGAGCTGTTTGGAAGAGCAATACGCTTTCCTTTAGNTCCGCTTGAAAGAAGAAATGCACCCATAGAAGCAGCCATACCAACGCAGATGGTTGAAACATCGCANTTNATATACTGCATTGTATCGTANATAGCTAANCCGTCAGTTACAGAACCGCCCGGTGAATTGATATAAAGGCTTATATCTTTTTCNCTATCCTGTCCCTCNAGGAAAAGAAGCTGAGCNACAACAAGTGATGCTGTTTGGGAGTTAACCTCNTCTGAAAGNACGATAATTCTATCGTTTAAAAGACGAGAAAAGATATCCATTGAGCGTTCGCCGTTTCCTGTNTGCTCAACAACNTAAGGAACTAATGCCATAAAATCACTACCTTTAATAAATTATTCAACAACTGCTGAATCAACGATTAAATCAACAGCCTTGTTTCTNGCAACATCTTCTGCAATGCGAGCAACAGAAACAGCCTTTTTAACCTGCTCTGCATCCATACCNTAGCTTGCACCGATTTTTGTTGCTTCTTCATTTATTTCATCTTCTGATGGCTCAATCTTTTCAGCAGCAATAACTGCNGTAAGAGCNAGAGATAATTTAACCTGCTTTTCAGCACCCTCACGAAGAGATGCCTTGAAGGTTTCCTTATCCTGACCCATATANTGAAGATATGTATCAAGATCAATACCNCTGTTCTGAAGCTGGTATCCATATTCCTGCATCATTTCATCATTTCTCTGAGCAAACATGCATTCAGGAATTTCAACTTCCATTCCNTCAACAACCTGCTCAAGAAGCTGATTTTCAATATCAGTTTTAGCNTTTGCTTCTTTCTGCTCTTCTATTTTCTTTTTGATGTCNGCTTTAAGCTCNTCAAGNGTATCAAATTCAGAAACGTCNTTTGCAAATTCATCATCAAGNTCAGGAAGTTCTGTTGTTTTGATTTCGTGAATTTTGCANTTGAATACTGCTTCTTTACCTGCAAGCTCTGCTGCATATTCCTCAGGGAATGTTACATTAACATCNAATTCTTCATCAATCTTATGACCTGCAACCTGCTCTTCAAATCCNGGAATNAAGCTGCCTGAACCAAGCTCAAGAGGATAGTTTTCNCCCTTGCCGCCATCAAAAGCAACACCGTCNGTGAAGCCTTCAAAATCNATTGTAGCAGTATCGCCCATTTCNGCNGCTCTGTCTGTTACATCGATAAGGCGTGAATTTCTNTTCTGCATCTGAGCAATTTCNTTATCAATATCTTCGTCTGTTGCTTCTGTTGGAAGCTTAACAGCCTTAAGTCCTTTATANTCGCCAAGCTTAACNTCAGGATATGTAGTTACAGTCATAGTAATTTCAACACCCTCAGCCTTGCTCATAACAGGAACNTNAACATNAGTTGTATCTACAACGTTAAGCTCTGCCTCTTTGAANGCNGCAGCAACAGTTTCAGGATAAAGAATATCAAGAGCCTGTTCAAAGAANGTTGCTTCNCCNTACATTTTTTCAACCATTCCCATAGTNGCTTTNCCTTTTCTGAAGCCNGGAAGCTGAATGTTCTTTCTTTCNTTTAAGAAAGCTTTTTTGCATGCTTCACAAAAATCTTCACTGCTGATTGTGATAGCAAGCTCATAAGTGTTTACATCNGTTTTATTAGATGATTTAAGCGCCATAATGAAATGACCTCCTTAATTATTTTATAAATCATAAAATTTTATTCATATAAACTGCACAAACTTTTGTTTTATGCGGTTTTCGTTGAAGTATTATATCACATATAATACGCATTTTCAAGGAAAATTATACTATTAATTGGGTTGTTCATATTTATTTTAAAATAAGATATGGGGTAAAATTNAATCTGTCACACGAAATGAGTTTAAAATCAATATTTTCCCTGTTTCCGTCAATTGCATATTTTGCCGCATCCCCGTGAAGATGACCNTAATAGCATTTCTTAATACCATATTCATTNAANAGNGAAATTATTTCCTTNCACTCTGTGTTGGTAGTCANNGGCGGATAATGAAGAAAAACNATTTTTTCTTCGCATTCNGCACTGTCAAGNCTTGCTTTAATGCGNAANACNTCNCTGTTCAGNATTTTNTCATCNTGGTCTTCNTCAGTTTCAAAAAGCCATCCTCTTGAACCGCANACAGAAACATTATTNTAGCTTATAGAATTATTATGAAGAATTTTTATGGTTTTAAAATTATTTTCTTCAATNAAAGCATTCATNTTNCTCATTGTATTCCACCAATAATCGTGATTGCCTTTNAANATAATTTTATTTCCGTTAAGNTTATCNATAAANTCAAAATCNGCCTTTAATTCNTCAAANTTCATTGCCCAGCTTATATCACCTGCAATAACAACNGTATCNTTTTCNGANACAAGCTTNTTCCAGTTTTTTTCTAATTTTTCTGTATAATTTTNCCANCCCTCAAACGTNTCCATCGGTTTATTTGTTCCGAAAGACAAATGAGTGTCTGCAATAGCAAAAAGAGCCATAAANTCTCCTTGAATAAATGAAATTTAANTGTAAAAAATAAAAATGAAGGGAGTGAAAACAATGGANGAAATTAAAGGAATTAGCTGTGAAGCAAAAAACTGTATTCACCANGACAAAGCAAACGGCTGTACNGCAGGTCATATTACTGTAGGNAACAGAACTGCTACATCTTCAACAGACACAACCTGTGAAACTTTNCAGTGCTGTGATGACTGTGGCTGCGGCTGTAAATAAAANCAATCGANTNTTAATCAAAAACGGCTCTTAGGGAATAACCTTAAAAGAGCCGTTAATTTTTTTAAAGATTTAAAAGCTTAAATACCATTTCGCTCATATTTTCTTTATCACAAACATTATTGAAGCGNACTTCTTTATCNTTAAGATTTGCAAGAGGTGCAGGAACATCTGCATTNGTAACCTCNTTCAGCTTATCAACCATACTNAATTCATCAAGATCAGGTGTGTTTCCGCCAAGAACGGCTGAAAGAACACTCTTTGAAAACTTATAAGGNGAAGCTGTTGAATCAATAACNGTTGGAATATCATCCTTTGTNTCAGCTACATAATTATCATAAACCTTAACTGCAACTGCTGTATGTGTATCGCAAAGATAATTGTATTTATCAAAATGATTTTTGATTGTTTCATTAACTTCATCTTCACTTGCAAAGCCTGCGTTAAATGTTGACTGAATAGCTTTGATAAGTGTATCTGAAACAGTATATTTGCCGTTTTCTGAAAGCTGTTTCATTAAATCAGCAACAAGATTATCGTCTTCTCCGCTCATATGATATAAAAGTCTTTCAAGGTTAGAAGAAATAAGGATATCCATACTTGGAGAAGTTGTTGTGTAAAAACTTCTGTTTTTATCATAAGTTCCTGTTTTAAGGAAATCTGTTAAAACGTTGTTTGAGTTTGAAGCGCAAACAAGAGTTTTAATTGGAAGACCCATTTTCTTTGCATAATAGCCTGCAAGAATATTACCGAAGTTACCTGTTGGAACAACAACATTAATTTCATCGCCTGCTTTGATATTGTTCATGGAAATCATATCACAGTAGGTTGAGAAATAATAAACAATCTGCGGAACAAGTCTGCCCCAGTTGATTGAATTTGCAGAAGAGAACATCATATTCTTATCTGCAAGCTGAGCCTTGATATCATTATTTGTAAAGATAGATTTAACTGCACTCTGTGCATCATCAAAGTTACCATTGATAGCACAAACAGCAACGTTCTTGCCTTCCTGTGTTGTCATCTGAAGCTTCTGCATAGGAGAAACGCCATCAACAGGATAGAAAACAAGAATTTTAGTATCATCAACATCTTTAAAACCTTCAAGAGCAGCCTTACCGGTATCACCTGAAGTTGCAACAAGAATAACAATTGTTTTTCCCTCTGCTGTTTTCTTTGCTGAAACAGTCATAAGATAAGGAAGAAGCTGAAGTGCCATATCCTTGAATGCACAGGTAGGACCGTGCCATAATTCAAGAATGTTTTTATTTCCGTTAACATTTACTGTTGGAGCAACGGCAGGTGAAGAAAACTTTTCTGCACTGTATGCACCCTCAACACAATAGTTAAGCTCTTCTTCTGAAAAATCAGTTAAGAACTCTTTTAAAACGGTTTTTGCTCTGTCTATATAAGACATAGAAACCATTGAATTGATTTTTTCTAAAGAAAACTGAGGTAATTCGCAAGGAACAAAGAGTCCGCCCTCTTCACTGATTCCCTGTGCAATTGCCTGTGAAGCAGTTACTTTTATTGATTTATCACGAGTAGATGTGTAAAACATAATTTGTATCTCCTATAAAATTAGTTTGTAATATTTTAATATAACTGAAACGCATTTTCAAGATGTTTTATTGATTTTATTTTGTTATTTTCAGTAAAAACCTCTATAACATCAAATCTTGGCTGTAAATCAGTGCTGTTGGTTGACAAATAAATCTGAGCAGTAGTCAAAATTTTCTTTTGTTTATGATAATCCACAAATTCAGACGGAGAAGCAATAGATTTTTCATTTCTCATTTTAACTTCAATAAAGCAAATATATTTGCCCTTTTTCATTATTAAATCAATTTCTCCGAAACGGCTTCTGTAATTCGCTTCAAGAAGAATATATTTTTTCTTTTGTAAATAATCACAAGCCTTTAATTCTGCAAGTTTACCGATACTATTCATTTATTTCCAAGCACCTTTTTAAGAAACGATTTTCTATGTACATCTGAAATGCCGTATTCAGCAATTTTTTCATAATGAAGCTTTGTTGGATAGCCTTTATGCCTTTCAAATTCATATTGCGGATATTTTTCGGCAAGCTCAAGCATATATCTATCTCTTGACACCTTTGCGATGATGGAAGCCGCAGCAATGGAAGCGGATTTTCCGTCTCCTTTAACAATTGTTTGAACATCAGCGTCCAGCGGCGGAACTCTGTTGCCGTCAACAAGTGCCAAATCGGGTTTTATTTCAAGTCCGTCCACAGCTCTTTTCATTGCAAGAAATGTAGCTTGCAAAATATTAATTTCGTCAATTTCTTTTTCTGATGCAGTTCCTACCGAATAGCAAATGCATTCATCAATAATTTTATCATAAAGCAAATCACGTTTTTTTTCTGATAGTTTTTTTGAGTCGTTAACACCCTCAATAATATGACCTTCAGGCAAGATAACTGCTGCGGCAAAAACAGGGCCTGCAAGTGGGCCTCTTCCTGCTTCATCAACACCACAGATTACTTTGTATCCATTATTTATTGCTTCATTTTCATATAATAACCAATCCATTATTCTTTTGGCAGCTCAAGGCTTAAACGTCCGAGCTTTCCTCCTCTGAATTCATCACATACAATTGCGGCGGCACGTTCATAATTGATTTCCCCGCCTTTAATTAAAAATCCTCTTTTTTTACCTATCATTTCAAGAATTTCCCAACCCTGTAAATCCTGAAAATCAGATATTTTATATCTTTCCTCAATCATTTCGGGATGTGTTTTATTAAGCACATCAAGAAGCCTGCAGGAAAGACTTTCTAAATCTGTTACTTCATCTTTTACAGAACCGATAAAGGCAAGTTTATCGCCAACCTCCGGATCATCAAATTTAGGCCAAAGAACACCGGGGGTATCTAAAAGCTCAATACCATTTCCGCAGTTGAACCATTGGTTACTTCTTGTAACCCCTGCCCTGTCAGCAACAATTGCTTTATTTTTTCCTGCCATTCTGTTTATGAAAGAGGATTTACCTGTGTTTGGAATGCCGACCACCATAAGTCTTATAGGCTTGCCTGCCATCCCTTTGGCTTCGTTTCTTTCAATAACACGGCTTAAAGCCTTTTTGCATTCAGGAATAAACTGATTTAAGCCTTTTCCGCTTCTGCAGTCAACTGCAAGTGCATAGAATCCTTTGTTTTTATAATAATCCATCCATATTTTAGTTGCTTTCTGATCTGCAACATCACTTTTATTCAGCAGAATAATTCTTGGTTTATTTTTAATTAAATCATCTATTTCCGGATTTGAGCTTGAATATGGAATTCTTGCATCAACAATTTCAACAACACCGTCTACCAAATTAAGGCTTTCTTTTATTAATCGCCTTGTTTTTGCCATATGGCCCGGAAACCATTGAACATATTGCTTTTGAAAATCAGGCATTTTATCACTACCTTTACTACTTATAAATTATCCTAAATTGTGTTTATCCGTAATTGAAACAGACGGTTTTGAATAACCCTCCATTTCAAGCACGATGATTTCATTATTCTCTTTTAATAATGCACCCGGAAGATATAATGATTTTTGAGGACCAATTTCCCAATATCTTCCAAGATTAAAGCCGTTTACCCAAACGTAACCCTTTTTAAAACCATTTAAGTGAACAAAGCAATCATTGTTTGAATCAGCTTTAAAATAACCCTTTAAGAAAAGCGGAGCTGATGTTTTTTCATTGTTAAACTTCAGCTTTTCAAGATTATCAAGCGGTATTGTGTAAACATCATATCCCATTTGCCTTTGATTGCCTATGTAAATATCGGTTATACCCTTGCGGTCTATCATTTGCTCGCCGTAATTTACTCTGCCCATTGCATCAACCAGAACACCGATTTTTCTGCTTCCGTTGATGGCAGACATAAGGAACTTTTCTGAATTCTTTTTGGAAAAAAGAGCCTTTAATCCTTTATTTTGAGCCGTATATTCTAATCTGTTAATTCTTTTCCTAAGTTTATCATCGAAATAAACATAGCCAAAATCGTGAACACCTTTTATATCAATTGGAGAAATATCATATTTGCCGTTAATTACGGTTTCATAATAGATTAAGCCGAAATTCTGATTAAAGTATTCCATACTCTCAGGAACAGGTGCATAATGCTTTTCTGCAATATTTGAAAGATTATCAAAAAGAGAAGCAGATTCAGTTAATTCAACATCACCGATTGTTTGCAGCTTTGGAGATTCAGGCAGTTCTTTCATTTCAAGATTCTGATGCTCGCAAAGTATTTTTCTTACTTCGTGATAAGCAGGTGTGTAATCACCCCATTCATTGAGTAAAGCACAGTAATCATAGCTTGTTACTGTTGGTTCATATGCTTTGCCGGGGTTTTGATTTGCACCTGCGGTAAACCCGAAATTCGTGCCACCGTGAAACATATAAAAATTAAAACTTGCGCCCGTATCAAGAAAATCTTTTATTTCTTTTCCAACAGATGAGGCATCTCTAGTGTGATGCTTATCACCCCAATGATCAAACCAACCACACCAGAACTCACCGCACATATTCGGTCCGTCATTCTCAAAATCCTTAAGGCAGTTAAATG
>JAAVHU010000040.1 GCA_014799585.1 Clostridiales bacterium
AAGGTAGGATTGGCGACTGGGGTGAAGTCGTAACAAGGTAGCCGTAGGAGAACCTGCGGCTGGATCACCTCCTTTCTATGGAGACCAAATCATTTGAAATAGAATGATTTAACATCCAAGGTCAGATCGGAAGAAATCATTGCAAGTAATCGTTGTTTAATTTTGAGGGCCCTAAGGTCTTCAAAACCCAGAGATATGGGGGTATAGCTCAGCTGGGAGAGCACCTGCTTTGCAAGCAGGGGGTCAGCGGTTCGATCCCGCTTATCTCCACCATAGGTTTGAGATAAAACCGAATAACCGATTCGCGAAAGCGGGTCTAAAACATGGGCTTGTAGCTCAGGTGGTTAGAGCGCACGCCTGATAAGCGTGAGGTCGGAGGTTCGAGTCCTCTCAAGCCCACCAATTACACGAAAGTGTAATGAAATGTACCTTGAAAACTGAATACAGGTAAATGTGAAATGAAACAACGAGATTAAACAAATATCAAAAGTCTTTTTAATTAATTAAGAAGGGTAAATATTTACTACAATAACGTTGAGGAAATTAACAATAACCAAAATGGACACATAATTTTGACAGAAGGTCAAGCTAATAAGGGCGCAAGGGGAATGCCTTGGCATTGGAAGCCGATGAAGGACGTAGCGATCTACGATAAGCCTCGGGGAGACGAAAGCAGTCGATATATCCGGGGATTTCCGAATGGGGAAACCCGTTAGAGCAATACTCTAACAACTCTTTGTGAATAAAATAGCAAATTGTGGGGAACCGCCTGAACTGAAACATCTAAGTAGGGCGAGGAAAAGAAATCAACCGAGATTCCGCTAGTAGTGGCGAGCGAACGCGGAAGA
The DNA here is from genome assembly GCA_014799585.1 of Clostridiales bacterium. Lineage (GTDB taxonomy): Bacteria > Bacillota > Clostridia > Oscillospirales > Acutalibacteraceae > Eubacterium_R. The sequence goes on from JAAVHU010000040.1 coordinate 849, forward strand.
GGCCAAACCAGAGGTAGTAATACCTTTGGGGTTCGGACAGCATACGGTATTGGTAATCGATAGTAGAATGAAATGGGAAGTTCAACCATAGAGTGTGATAGTCACGTACACGAAATTGAGAGCCAGCTAGCTGTATCCAGAGTACCGCCGGACACGTGAAACCCGGTGGGAATACGGGGGGACCACCCTCCAAGCCTAAATACTCTCCAATGACCGATAGTGTATAGTACTGTGAAGGAAAGGTGAAAAGAACCCCTGGCGGGGAGTGAAATAGAACCTGAAACCTTGTGCCTACAAGCACATAGAGCACATCAACGTGTGATATGGTACCTTTTGTAGAATGGTCCGGCGAGTAAATGTCACTGGCAAGGTTAAGGACTTAAGGTCTGCAGCCGAAGCGAAAGCGAGTCTTAACTGGGCGAATTAGTCAGTGGTATTTGACCCGAAACCGAGTGACCTAGCCATGAGCAGGCTGAAGTGGAGGTAAAACTCCATGGAGGGCCGAACCCACTCCCGTTGAAATGGTAGGGGATGACTTGTGGCTAGCGGAGAAATTCCAATCGAACTCGGAGATAGCTGGTTCTCTCCGAAATAGCTTTAGGGCTAGCCTCAATTAACATTACCGAAGGTAAAGCACTGACTGAGCTAGGGGGCGAAAGCTTACTGAACTCTATCAAACTAAGAATGTCGGATAATGAATGATTGGGAGTCACACTGCGTGAGATAAGTTTCGTGGTGGAAAGGGAAACAGCCCAGACCCACAGCTAAGGTCCCAAAGTATGGTTAAGTGGAGAAGGATGTGGAGTTGCGTAGACAACCAGGATGTTGGCTCAGAAGCAGCCACTCATTCAAAGAGTGCGTAATAGCTCACTGGTCGAGTGACTCTGCGCCGAAAATTTAACGGGGCTAAACCATACACCGAAGCTTGGGAATATACATTTATGTATGTTGGTAGGAGAGCGTTGTATACGGGGTGAAGTCGTAGCGAAAGCGGCGGTGGACTGTATACAAGTGAGAATGCCGGAATGAGTAGCGAGAATTATGTGAGAATCATAATGGCCGAAAGACTAAGGTTTTAGAAGGAAGGTTCGTCCGCTTCTAGTTAGCCGGGAGCTAAGGCGAGGCCGAGAGGCGTAGTCGATGCACATACGGTTGAGATTCCGTAGCCACCTTGTATTTAAACTAAGGGACACATCGAAAGGGCATAACCCAGGCGTTGGTTGACCTGGGCGTAAGGGAACGAAGATTAGTAGGGAAGTATGCTTAGACGGTGGCGAGAAAAGCTTAGTGTATATAAACAGGGTGCCCGTACTGTAAACCGACACAGGTAGTCAGGAAGAGAATTCTAAGGCCAACGGGAGAAGGGTTGTTAAGGAACTCGGCAAATTGACCCCGTAACTTCGGAATAAGGGGTGCTCACGAGAGTGAGCCGCAGTGAATAGGTCCAGGCAACTGTTTACCAAAAACACAGCTCTCTGCTAAATCGTAAGATGACGTATAGGGGGTGACACCTGCCCGGTGCTGGAAGGTTAAGAGGAGGAGTGCAAGCCCCGAATTGAAGCCCCAGTAAACGGCGGCCGTAACTATAACGGTCCTAAGGTAGCGAAATTCCTTGTCGGGTAAGTTCCGACCCGCACGAATGGTGTAATGATCTGGACACTGTCTCAACAACCCACCCGGCGAAATTGTAGTACCGGTGAAGATGCCGGTTACCCGCGGCAAGACGGAAAGACCCCATGGAGCTTTACTGCAGCTTGATATTGGGTTTCGGTATTCTATTTACAGGATAGGCGGGAGACTTGGAAGCACGCACGCCAGTGTGTGTGGAGTCGTCCTTGGGATACCGCTATTAGAGTATTGGAATTCTAACCTGCGGCCTTGAATCAGGTCGGGGGACATTGTCAGGTGGGCAGTTTGACTGGGGCGGTCGCCTCCAAAAGAGTAACGGAGGCGTTCAAAGGTTCACTCAGCATGGACGGAAACCATGCCCCTGAGTGCAAACGCATAAGTGAGCCTAACTGCGAGACTGACGGGTCGAGCAGTAACGAAAGTTGGAGTTAGTGATCCGGTGGTATGTGAGTGGAAATGCCATCGCTCAACGGATAAAAGCTACCCTGGGGATAACAGGCTGATCTCCCCCAAGAGTCCACATCGACGGGGAGGTTTGGCACCTCGATGTCGGCTCATCACATCCTGGGGCTGTATTCGGTCCCAAGGGTTCGGCTGTTCGCCGATTAAAGTGGTACGCGAGCTGGGTTCAGAACGTCGTGAGACAGTTCGGTCCCTATCTGCCGTGGGCGTAGGATATTTGAGAGGCGCTGTTCCTAGTACGAGAGGACCGGAATGGACGCACCGCTGGCGTATCGGTTGTCATGCCAATGGCACGGCCGAGCAACTATGTGCGGACTGGATAAACGCTGAAAGCATCTAAGCGTGAAGCCATCCTCAAGATAAGATATCCCACTTTTTTAAGTTAAGACCCCTTACAGACTATGAGGTTGATAGGCTGCGTGTGTAAGTACAGTGATGTATTTAGCTTGGCAGTACTAATAGGTCGAGGGCTTGACCTTAACGTCAAAATATGTTAAAGTGTTCAGGCTATTGCTAATATGTTCCAATCCTTTTTCCTGTATTTAGTTTTCAGGGTATATGCCTTGAATTGTGAGCTATGCACCATTAGCTCAGTTGGTAGAGCACCTGACTCTTAATCAGGGTGTCCACGGTTCGAGCCCGTGATGGTGTACCATCTTGTGGCCCGTTGGTCAAGCGGTTAAGACATCGCCCTCTCACGGCGAAAACAGGAGTTCGATTCTCCTACGGGTCACCATACCTGAGGAAACCAACAGGTCATTACAAATAACTGTGATTTTTCGTTACTGTTCATAGTCGGTGTTTATTACGAAGAGGGTCCACCCGTTCTTATTCTGTTTTCTTTAGTTAAGCTCTTCAGTGCCGAAAATACTTTGCGGGAAGCTGCCTGGGAAAATAGGTCGATGCCGACATCATCTTAAACCTCTAACATCCGTTAGAGGTTTTTTTCTGCTGTTTATTTGACTTATTTTTCCTTTTATTGTATTCTGTTCTTATATAGTTAATTATGTAAGAGGTGATATTATGGCTAAAGAACCGATTTTAGAAACCGAAAGACTTATTTTAAGACCACTTACTGTTGATGATGCAGAAGCTGTTTTTCAATGGGCAAGTGATCCAAGAGTAGCAAAATTTATGTCTTATCCAAAGCATACAGATGTAAGTCAAACGATTGAATGGTTAAAATCTCTTGAAGATGATGAAACTGAATGGACTTGGGCGTTTGTGTTAAAGGAAGAGAATAAAGTAATTGGTAGTGCCGGTATAGTTCCAAGTTCTGCAATGCAAGATTATTGGGGGGGTGGTTATAATATTAATTACAATTATTGGCATAAAGGATACTGCACAGAAGCTATGAAAGCAATTATTGATTTTGCTCATAATAAGCTTGGTGTTAATAAAATTTGCAGTTATCACGCTGTTGATAATCCTCGTTCAGGTAAGGTGATGGAAAAATGCGGACTTACATTTCATCATGATGGCGAATATTCAAAAATTGACGGTAGTGAAACTTTTAAAGCAAAATTCTATACTTTGGAGTTTTAGGAATGAAATACATAAAAGCTGATGAACAAATGCATAACGAAATTTATAACCGTGTTCAACAAACGATAAAAGAAATATATCCAAAGTATTATCCGAAGGATGTTGTTGATTTTTTCTGTGAGCTTCATTCATTGGATAATATACGAAAAGACATAGAAAACGAAAATGTTTATGTTCTCTATGATAATAATGCTTTAGTCGGAACAGGATGTTTTTCGGATAATCATATTACAAGAGTTTACGTTTTGCCTGACTATCAAGGCAGAGGATATGGAACATATATAATCAAACAGCTTGAGAATGATATAAAGAAAAAATATGATACTGTTGTTTTAGATGCTTCACTTCCTGCTGTAATGCTTTATGAAAAGCTTGGGTACAAAACAGTAAACCATAATAAGTATCCATTAAAAAATGATGTAGTTTTGATTTATGAGGTTATGGAAAAGAAATTAACTTAAAGGGAATTATTAGAATTCGGTGATTGAATTATGATTATTTACGATTTTTTATCTCTAAAAAATTTACTTCCAATTGTTTTTGGATTTGTTGTTATTTTATTTTTCCTCTTTTTGGGTGTGGCACTTTTTAAACATCTGATAAAATCTAAAAGTAAATTCAAAGAATACTGGTTGTTATATTTAATAGCTTTTGTACTAACATTGGCTGGCTCTTATATTGCATTGGGAAGTATACAAA
>JAAVHU010000041.1 GCA_014799585.1 Clostridiales bacterium
GTTACAACTCTTGCAACCGAATAATTTTGTTTTGCTATTTTATCATCTCCAATCATATATACATTTTTGTTACGCATCTTTTTCAAAGTGCGTAACCCACTATGACACTTTCAAAGCAAGCTTTGCAAAGATGTCAGTGGGCTCTTGCAGAGGGCAAGAAAGTTCTACAAAAGAATGCTTTAACAAACAAAGTTATTGTAAAACTGAATGATAGAAAAATTTGTCATTTTCTATCATTAACAAAAAGAAAAAGCCGTTTACATAAGTGAGTAGCATAAACAGACAGAGCCTTTCAGCTCCGTCTGCATAGCGTGTTTACTCACTATGTAAACGACTTAAAACAGTCTTGAATTATATCCTTTCCCAACCATTTTTATTAAATAGAAAGGTGGATTATGATGTCTTTTACATCACTAAAAACATAAACACATATTCAATTTGCATTCAAATACTAACAGAGTTTTCCCTGTATGTCAATAAAATTCATAAATATATTTTTGTTTTAACTTTGTATAAGTTTTAATAATGAAAATTCTTTTGTATTACTTTTATGAGCAGATAGTAAAGGAAATAGTTGACAACATCAACTAAACAGAGTATTATAATCAAGTGGACGATTCCAACTATTTTAAGAGAAGGAAATAGTATGAGCGGATATGATAAAACAGTTAATGAAATAAGAAAGTTTAATCGTTTTTATTCTGCAAGCATGGGCTTTTTAAATTCGGACTATCTTGATACGGCATATTCGTTAGTAGAATCAAGAATTTTATTTGAAATTAAGATACATGGAAATTGCATTCAAAAAGATATTGCAACAAATTTGAGTATAGATAAAAGTTATTTAAGCAGAATCTTAAAACGCTTTGATAAGAATGGACTCGTTGAGAAAGTTAAGTCGGACAAAGATAAAAGAGCAACATACATTTCATTAACTGAAAAAGGAACTGTAGAAATAGAAAAATTGATTGAATTAACAAACAATCAAACAAAAGCTAAAATAGGTAAATTAACTTTCGATGAATGCAATGCGTTATGCAATGCAATAAATATAGTCATTTCGCTTTTAGGAAAAGAGGAATAAGTTTTTTATGAATAAAGCAATTGAAATATTTGGAAATCACATATATAAATTAACGCAAAACAATCCGAAAAAAGCACTGAAACAATTGTCTTTTGTATACACAGCGGCAGGATTACAGTGCAAATATTTACCGTCAAAATTATTACTCCCCGCAAGGCAGTATATGCAGTGGGCGGCAGCAGATGCGGCAATCAAGCCACTTAAAAAAGCGGATAATTCAGCAATAGTAAGCCTGTATCTGCCTTGTGAAATTCTGCACGCAATGGGCATTTATCAAATGTTTCCCGAAGCACTTTCCTGTTATCTTGCAGCAGCCGGAAGTGAAAAAGTGTTTATTGAAACAGCAGAGAACAACGGAATACCTAAAACACTTTGCTCTTACCATAAAGCATTTATCGGTATGGTTGAGTCAGGTGTTTTGCCAAAACCAAGATTTGTAATCAACACAAGCCTTGCCTGTGATGTAAACCATTTATCGTTCAGAAGAGCAGCAGATTTTTATAATATTCCTCATTTTATGATTGATGTTCCAAGCGAATATAATGAAAAAAATCTGAAATATGTTGAAAATCAGCTTATGGATATGACTGCGTTTATAGAGAAAAACAGTGGCATTAAGCTTGATGAAAACAAGCTTGCTGAAGTTATGAACAGAAGTAGAAACACGATAAAAAATTATAGAAAAATGCTTGAATTCAGAAAAGATATTTTTCTTTCTGATGAGATGACATCACATATGCTTTCCGTTTTTGCAACGCACGTTATGCTCGGAACAAAGGAAGCTGAAAAGTATACTGCTGATATGATAAAGCAAATGTCTGCTTGTCCAAAAGAACGAAAAGGCGTTCGTTTATTGTGGGTACATACTTTACCTTATTGGCAGGATGCTCTGCGTGATTTGATTAATTTTACGGACAGATGTGAAATTGTAGCCTGCGATATGGCTTTTGACGCAATTGATGTTAATGTTGAAGAAGATAATCCGTATCGCTTTATGTCCGATAGACTTCTTCGCAATACAGTAAACGGAAGCAGAGAAAACAGAATTAATGCTGTTTTGAAATATGCCAAAGAATTAGATGCCGATGGTGTAGTATGGTACTGCCATTGGGGTTGCAAGCAGACAGCAGGCAGCTCCTCAGCAGCAAAAGAAATTCTTGAGAAAAACGGAATACCTACTCTTATTCTTGATGGTGACGGATGTAATTCACAAAATGTAAATGACGGACAGACCGTAACAAGAATGGAAGCATTCCTCGAATTATTGGAGAACAGAAAATGATTGGATATAATTGTAAATATGCGCCTGTTGAAATTCTTGCAGGCTTTGGTGAACAATGCGAGTTAATCAACAATGAGGTTGCGAATTTTGATTATGCTTCAAGCAAGCTACACCCGAATATGTGTTCACACGCAAAGGCTATGCTTGAAGAAATACATATAGGAAATTACAGCGAACTCCTTTTTATGAATTGCTGTGATAGTTCAAGAAGAATTTTTGATTCTTCAAAGGATGAAAATGTCGGCTTTTCATATTGCATTGATCTTCCTTCTTGCGGCAGTCATTGTGCAGTGGAAAGATTTAAGGATGATATCATCAATTTTATCTATTCTTATGAGAAATACAGTGGAAAAAGCTTTGATAAAGAATTATTCCTTTCAGCATTTCAGGAAAAACAGAATTTGCCTACGGATAAATTCATTGCAATTCTTGGTGCAAGAAGCAGTAAAACGTTGCTTGATGTTACAAGCGCTTGCTTTGCAGGAATAGAAATTCTTGACTTAACATGTTCTAATAACAGAGAGGTTTTGCCTCTTGACGCAGACGAAAACAACTCTCTTGATGAGCTTATACTGAAATATGCCAAGGCTTTGATGTCACAAACACCTTGTATGCGGATGCAGGATATTAAATCTCGTGAAGCATTGCTTGAAAGTGAAAATTGTATTGGTGTTATTTACAGCACAATTAAATTCTGCGACTACTACGATTTTGAATTTTCCAGGCTTAAAAGCCTTAAAACGCCGATTATCAGAATTGAAACTGATTTTACAAATCAATCATACGGACAGCTTTTAACAAGACTTGAGGGCTTTGCAGAAACAATCAACAAAACAGTTAACAAAAGGAAAAATATGAATATGAACGGAAAATATTTTGTAGGAATAGACAGCGGCTCAACCTCAACCGAGCTTGTTGCCATTGATAAGGATTTGAATATCGTTAAAAATGTTATGGTACGCACAGGTGCAAATGCAGGTGTCGGCGCAAAAAATGCTCTTGAAAAAGCAGGCATTGATAAAAAGGATATTGCCCTTATTGTTGCAACAGGCTACGGCAGAAAGAATATTGATTTTGCCGATGATAATGTAACGGAAATTACCTGCCATGCAAAGGGCGCAAAGCATTTATATAATGATGTTAAAACGATTATTGATATCGGTGGACAGGACAGCAAGGTAATCAGCCTTGATGATGACGGCAAGGTTATTGGATTTGTTATGAATGATAAATGTGCAGCAGGCACAGGCAGATTTCTTGAAAATATGGCAAAAGTTTTAGAGCTTGATATGAATGATATGGCAAATATCGGTCTGAATTATAAAACGGATTTAACCATTTCAAGTATGTGTACTGTTTTTGCTGAAAGCGAGGTCGTTTCTCTCATTGCAGAAAACCATACAGTTGCGGATATTGTTCACGGCCTTAACAAAAGTGTTGCAACGAAAACAAAAGCCCTTGCAAACAGTGCAAAGGATACGGACGCAATTATGATGACAGGCGGTGTTGCAAACAATAAAGGCGTTGTGTCTGAACTTGAAAAACAGCTGAAAACAAAAATATTTATTCCCGAACATCCGGAGTTTTGCGGTGCTCTCGGTGCAGCATTAATTGCAACAAAGTAATTGATAGCTAAAACTTTTATTTATCTTAGTAAATACGATCTTAATCAAGATGAAATAATTTTCACCGAAAGCATAAAACAGCGTATGGATTAAATCCGTACGCTGCTCTTTTTATTTTAGAACTTATATATAATTTCACTATACACAATTTCTTTTGCCTGATTAGCAATATTATTCATCTTCTGCACCCATAACGTTTGATTTTCTGCTTTGAGTTGTTCGGTGACACCTTGTCTTTCAGCAAGCTGTTTGACAAGCAAATCATATTGTTTTTTCGCTCTAATATCAACATTATGCAGATATGAATTCAGTTTCTCTTGTGTGAGAAAGTTATAATAAATTACTCTATGATTTTCTTTTAAATACTCCTTATGCCTTTGTCCCCAAAAGCCTATTCTATAATTTGAATCTACTGAAACAAGTGCAGGAATTCTAACATTTCCGACTTTTACATAACTTCCGTTCAATTCTTCATATAATGATTTCATTGAAATTCTCCATTAATTTAATTATTTAACCTACAATCAAATCATTCGGCTGTTTACAAAGCATAAGGACACCCTCTTTATCAAGGGTGTCCTCAGAGGGAGTTTTTTTAGCTTATTGAATAATAAATCATATTTGCAAAGTTTACAGGCTGAAGAACAAATTTAAGCCTGTATAAAAATCTGCCAACAGGGGATACTTTGCATTTAATGTTATTCACGCATTTCACAGTAACATTTTCAGGATTAATAAATCCGTTGTTTGAAAGTGTAATCACTTTTTTCTTATTCGGAATTAAATCAAAGCCGTTTTCGGAAAGCGGAATGTTAACGCCTTTTATATCAACAAAAACCTGCCTTGCAAAAGTGTTGCTTTCAAGAATAATCTGATTATTCAAAACATTGCATTTTATATCAGCTTTTTGTAAATTGAGCTTTCTTTCAGGTAAAAGCACCTGCGTTCTTTCGGCAATTATTTCGCCCTCGCTTTCAAGCTCAGCCCATATATAGCAATTCTTTTTGTTGATTGAAGCAAGCGGTATTTCTATTGCTTTTTTAGAAACATTTGCTTCTGCCTTTATATCAATGCTTTTTTCAAGAATTTTGCTTCCGGAAAAATCATAAATTCCAACTTTAAGCCTGCACGGTTTCTCGTTTAATGTATCATTAATAATGTAAATGCTTACCTTGTTTTTATGATCTTCAAACGAAAGTGTAAACGGCTTGTTGAATTCCCTTGAAGCGTACATAAGCGGTTTCCATTTTCCGAAGAAATCAACAGAAGACCAGCTTGGGGCACCCCAGCAGTCGTTGTACTGCCACCATAAGGAGCCGTTGCATCTGCCTTTGTTTCTTCTCCAATGCTCAGTTGCATCTCTGATACATTCCATCTGTGTAAGGCCTGTGAAATAGATTAAATCCTCAAAGTTTTCAGGCTCGTTGTATCTTTCAAGCAGATAGAAAAACATTTTGCTGTTTCCGCTTAAACATTTCTGATGATAAAGCATTGTTTTTGAATAAAGCGAAAGCTCATCAGATGGTGCAAATTCCCTTATGCAGTCCATACTCGGCAAGGATTCCATTCCGTATTCACTGCAAAAGCGTGTCATTCTTTTTCTGTAATATTTTAAATTCTGGCTGCCGTGCCAAACGTGCCACATATGTGTGTCGCCCCAGTTATCGGCAGTGATGTTTTTTCTGAATCCTCTGCCTATCGGTGAGGTTTCGATATAGGATGTGTATGTATCCTCTTTTCTGATTTCCGCAGGCAGAATTTCGTAAAAGAATTTTTTATACCACTTAACGATTTTCTGGTTTTCGGGCAAATGGGCAAACATAAATTCAATCTCGTTGTTGCCGCACCAAAGTGCAAGGGAAGCGTGATGGCGGATTCTTTTAACATTGTAGGTAATTTCCGCTTTAACATTATCTAAAAATTCATTTTCGTAAAAAGGATACATAAGGCAGGCAAACATAAAATCCTGCCAAACAAGAATGCCTTTTTCATCGCATAAATCATAGAATTCATCAGAGCCATAATATCCGCCGCCCCAAACTCTTATCATATTCATATTTGCAAGGCGTGCATCATCAATCAACTTTATTAAATCAGCAGATGTAACTCTGTCTGCCATAGCATTCGGCGGAATAAGATTTGCACCTTTTGCGAAAATCGACACGCCGTTTAAAATAAACTGAAAGTTGTTTCCGTATTCGTCTGCTTCTCTGTTCAGTTTTATGGTACGTAAACCTATTTTCTTTGTTATACCATTAATGTTAATTGTATATAACGGCTGTTCTTCTTTGCCGGAAAGTTCATAAGTCCACCACAGCTGAGGGTTTTCAATAACCACACTTGCTCTGTTTTCGCTGAATTCAAGCGAAATGATATCTCCGTTTGGTGCTATTATTTCTCCGCTTGCTGTTCCGTTTCCTGTTGCTGTTATATCCAAGTTTACAGTTCCGTTTTTATGGGTCTGCACCACATCAAAATCCGTTATTTCCTCGTTGTAAAAAAGCAAATCAATATCGCCGATTATACCTGAAAACGGAAGATTAATGCCCCAGTCCCATCCAAAATGGCAGGCAGGCTTTCTTATGTAAGGCACACCGTTTATGCCGTTTGCATTTCGTGGAAGCGGATTGCTGTTTTGCTTTTCCGTAACATAGTGAACAGGGGATTTGAATTCTATTTTTATAGAGTTTTCGCCCTCTTGAACAGCATTTTTAATATCAAACTCATATCCGATATAAGCATTCTGACCTGTGCCGATCAGCGCATTGTTAATGTAAATATCGCACAATGTATCAAGCATTTTGCAGGATAGAATGATATTATCATTTGCAAGCTCGCTTTTATCAAGAACAAAATTTCTTTCAAATGTTTTGTCTGAATCGGCAATGAAAAGGCAGTCTTTTTCATTTGTTGCGTAAAAAGGATCGGGAATTGCTTTTTCATCAAGCATCGCACTGTAATCAGAGCAAGGTACATTTGCTTCATAACTTCTGTTTGCCGATTTTAAAAACATATTCCATTTGCCGTTTAAACTCATTTTTTTCATAGTATTTACCCCGATATATGTATTTAAGCAAAGTATAGCATTAATTTAAAATTTGTGCAATAGATTTACATTTTTGTATTGATGTTCATATTCATATATGTTAAAATAATTAAAACTTGTTTGGAGGGGTGAATAATGGCAAATTTAAACAGAGGATTGATCGTTTCCTGTCAGGCGGTCAAAGGGGAACCACTCTATGGTCTGGATATGATGCATCATTTCGCCAGAGCTGCGGTTCTTGGCGGAGCAAAGGGCATAAGAGCAAACTATGTTTCCGATATTAATGCAATTAAAAAAGAGGTTGATGTTCCTGTTATCGGCATCATCAAGGCTGTTTATGACGGCAGTGATGTTTATATAACGCCAACCTTAAAAGAGGTTAAGGAACTTCTTACAACGGGTTGTGAGGTTATTGCACTTGATGCAACAAATCGTCCTCGTCCGAATGGTGAAAAACTTGAAGATTTGGTTGCTTATATCAGGGAAAATGCACCTGATGTTGAAATTATGGCAGACTGCTCAACGTTTGAGGAGGCTCAGGCTGCAGATGAAATGGGCTTTGATTATGTTGGCAGTACAATGAGAGGCTATACGGAGTATACCAAGGGAATATCCATTCCTGATTATGATATGCTTAAAAGAATGAGAAATGAGCTTAATGCAAAGGTTATTGCAGAAGGCGGTATTTGGGAAGTATCCCAGCTTGATAAGGTTATAGAATGTGATCCGTATGCTGTTGTTATAGGCAGTGCTATAACACGTCCAATGGATATTACAAAAAGATTTGTAAAGGAGTTTGAATAATGGATTTAAATAAATTTAAGGGCTTGTTTTCAGCCTTGTTAACACCGTTTAACGAAGATTCTTCACTTAATCTTGAGGCTATGAAAAAGCTTGTTGAATTCAATCTTGAAAACGGAATTGATGGTTTCTATGTTGGCGGAAGCACAGGTGAAGGTCTTCTTTTAACAAACGAAGAAAGAAAAGAAACCTTTAAATGTGTTGCTGAAGCAACAAAGGGCAGAGCAACTCTTATTGCTCATGTAGGCACACTTCATACGGATGCTGCAATTGATATGGCAAAATATGCAGAAAGCCTTGGATATGATGCAATTTCCGCTGTTGCTCCTTATTATTATGGCTTCCCGCTTGAAGCAATAACAGGCTATTATAATGATATAGCAAACAGCACATCTCTTCCTATGATTGTTTATAACTTCCCGAACTCAGGCAAGTTTGCTTTAACAAAGGAAGTTGCAAATGAAATGTTTAAAAACGAAAAATTCATCGGTATTAAGCATACCTCTGCTGATATGTTTGCTCTTCAGCAGTTCAAACAGCTTGATCGTGAAGTTATTGTTTACAACGGCTTTGACGAAACACTTCTTTCAGGTCTTGCTATGGGTGCAGATGGTGCAATCGGAAGCACATATAACTTTATGGGCAAAAAGTTTAAAAAGATAATGAATGATTTTAAAGCAGGCAATATTGAAGAGGCTATTAAGGGTCAGAACGAAGCAGATGAAATCATTTGTGAAATGATTAAATACGGTGTTTTCCAGTCTGAAAAAGCAATTTTAACAGAAATGGGAATTGATATGGGAGAATGCAGAAAGCCGTTTCTTCCTATCAGTGATGAATGCCGTGCTTCAATGAAAAAGATTGCTGAAAAACTTCTTAGTGAATAATTAAAAATAGAAAGAGGCGGGTTTTAACCTGCCTCTTTTTGCCTCTGAAATCAGTTACAAAAAAGTAACATTTGACATTTTTTGTAATATATTGTATAATGCGATCTATGCGACTTTGTCAGAGAGGTATTTTATGAAGAAAACCAAACGAATAATAAGTCTTTTTCTGTCTGTGTTTATGCTGATAAGCATAACGGCGGGAATTGATTTTTCCGCTTATGCCGAAACAACAGGTTCACAGATTGTTGAATATGCAAAAACCCTTAAAGGCTGTTCCTATAAATATGCAGCCCGCGGTCCGAAATGTTTCGATTGCAGTGGATTTGTATACTATGTTTATAAACATTTCGGTTTTACAGTTCCTACATCAAGCTCAGGCTATACAAACCTTTCAAAATATGGCAAAAAGGTTACAGGCGACTCTAATGCAAAATTAGGTGATATCGTTGTCTGGTCTGATCATGTAGGTATCTATACGGGAAATGGAAAGGTTATCCATTCTTTAAACTCCAAAAAAGGTGTCTGCGAAACTGTAGTTAAAGATTTTGTAAATACAAAAGGCGTAAAAAATCCAAGCCATTATTACCTGAGAGTAAATGGCGTATATGAAGCTGTAACCAATCCGTCATTAACGGTTAAATCTGTTTCAAATTTAAAGGCGGATTCAGTAACACTTGCTTTTAATGTAAAAAACCCAAGTAAGCTAACTCTTAGTAATGTTGGTGTTCAGATAAGAAAAAAGGGAACGAGTGAGTGGAAAACAAAGAAGATGGCTGTAAGCAAGGGTAACACAAATGCAACTGCTTTTTCTTTCAGCTGTAATGTTGGTTCAGGTAAAGAATGGAATATGGCTTTATCTTCGGGAACTACCTATGAATATCGTGCATATGTAGTTTATAAGAATAAGTATTTTTATACTTCAACAAACACATTTAAAACGGCTGTAATAAGTCCGTCTGTATCTGTTAAACCGATAGCTGATTTAACAGAAAAGTCTGTCGTATTTAATTTCACAGTTAATAATCCAAGTAAACTGACAATAAAAACAACCGGTGTTCAGATAAGAGAAAAAGGCTCTACTGAATGGAGAACACAGCAGGAAGCTGTTAATACAAAAAGTGCAAATGCTTCTTCTGTTTCAATTTCCAGAACTGTCGGCTCAGATAAGGCTTTGAATATACCTTTGGAAGCCGGAAAAACCTATGAATATCGTGCATATGCAATCTATAATAACTGCTATTATTATTCTTCGGTAAGCACATTTGCAACAAAGCCTGCGGAAGAGAATATTCAAGCAAGCCCCATGATGTTTAAAAACGAACCATCAGCACAGGAAGTGGCTGATGAACAGCAGGAATTAACTGCGTCTGTTCTGAAAACAACGGTGTATTCAAACGGCTCATTCAAACTTTCTTGGAAAGCAATTGCAGGTGCAGATAAGTATGAAGTGTATCATAAGCAGGCAGACGGCTCCTATAAACTTGTTAAAACAACTGCTGAAACTTCATTTTCAACTGCTTGTGCGGAATACGGCAAAACGTATACCTATAAAATAAGAGCTGTAAGAACAATAGATAGTCAGAACTTTTTCTCATCTGATGACAGCGCTGCTGTAAATGCAGTAAATAATAAAAAATTACAGGCACCTACATTAAAAGGCACAGTAAATTCCAATGGTTCATTTAAACTTTCGTGGAATGCTGTTTCAGGCGCAGTAAAATATGGTATTTATTATAAGAACGCAAACGGCAAATACACTTGGGTAACAACTGTTACCGGAACTTCTTGGACAACAGGCACAGCTCAGTACGGCAGAACGTATAATTATAAAGTGTTAGCCGTTGGAAGCACAGGTTCCATAACATCAGAATACAGCAATGCAGTGAATGTAACGAATAAGAAAAAGCTGCAAACACCAAGTAATATTAAGATAAAAACGAATAAGAACGGTAAATTTACAATTTCTTGGAATAAAGTAATTGGTGCTGATAAATATGAGGTTTATGTCTTAGACAGCAAAACCAATAAATATAAATTGGTTAAAACAACAACATCAAATACAATCACAACAGAGGTTGCAACAAAAGGAAAAACCTATAAATATAAGGTAAGAGCAGTTAAAAATAAAAACAGCTCAGCGACCTCAGCATACAGCTCTGTTGTAAGCAAAAAAAGATAAAAAGAGCAGTCTTATGACTGCTCTTTTGTTTACAGTAATCAAATAAACTCAACATCGTTATCCTTAATCCAATGATAAATCTGAACGATGTAGGCAAGCACCTGCGGCCCTCTCATAAGCTGACCGTACCATGGTGCAGAGAGAGCGTCGGGATTATCCATAAGTTTTTTGATTTCATCTATATTCAGCATTTCGTAAAGCGGTGTTGATTTATCGGAAAGCACGGTATCAACCATTTTACAAACCTCTTTGAAGTAAACAGGATTGTGCGTTTTCGGATAAGGGCTTTTCTTTCTCCAAGTAATTTCATAAGGCAAAACATCTTCAAAGGCTTTTCGTAAAACGCCTTTTTCTCTGCCGTCAAGGGATTTTATACTCCAAGGCATATTGTATGCATATTCAACAATTCTGTAATCGCAAAACGGAACACGAACCTCAAGTGAGCTTTCCATACTCATAACATCTTTGCGAACCAGTAAAGTCTGCATAAACCAATCCAGATTAAGGCGAAACATTTCTCGCATTCGCTTTTCTGTTTTGTTGTCTGTATCCAGATAAGATGTTTTGTTTACGGTTTCCATATATCTGTTGTGTGCATATTCTTCGCCGTTTGGCAGTAAACCGTTCTTTAAAATACTTTTGCGTACATCTGTTGACCTGCTCCACGGAAATGTTTCTTCAAAAAGAATATCCTTGTTGTGATACCACGGATAACCGCCGAAGATTTCATCGGCACATTCACCTGAAAGCGCAACTGTATGATTTTTCTTAACTGCATTGCAGAATAAAAGCAGAGAGGAGTCAACGTCAGTAAAACCGGGAAGCGTTCGTGCATATGTGCTTTCAATAAGTGCCTTTGCAACCTCTTTGTTGTCAAGCATAATATTATGATGTTTGCTCCCTATATAATCGGAAATCATATCAATGAAATCACTGTCTTTGTTTGGCTGAAAAAGGCTTGATTTAAAATATTTGTCGTTGTCAATATAATCAACAGAATATGTGTTAAGCGTATCTCCGTTGTTCTTGTAATAATCACTTGCAACACGGCTTATAATGGATGAATCAAGCCCTCCGCTTAAAAATGTGCAAAGCGGAACATCGGAAACAAGCTGGCGTTCAATGGCATCTTTAACAAGATATCGCGTATGTTCAATCGTTTCGCTTTCGCTTTCCTTGTGGCTTTTTGCTTCAAGTTTCCAATATTCTTTTATGCTGATTTTTCCGTCTTTGTAAATCATATAGGCTGCGGGCGGAAGCTCACTTATGTCTTTGAAAACGGCTGTTCCTATTGTTTTGGCAGGACCAAGCATAAATATTTCGTTTAATCCGTTTTGGTCAACCTGGCTTGTTATCTCGGGAATAAGCAAAAGCGTTTTTATTCTGCTTGCAAAAGCGAATATTCCTTCCTTTTTTGAATAATAAAGCGGCTTAACACCGATTCTGTCTCTGCATAAAAACAGTTCTTTTTCCTCATCATTCCAAACGGCAAATGCAAAAATGCCGTTCAGTTTTTCGCAGGCTTTCTCTTTCCATTTGTGATATGCTTTCAGAATAACCTCAGTGTCGCAATGTGTTTCAAATTCATATCCAAATGTTTTAAGTTCGTTTCTGAGTTCATCTGTGTTGTAGATTTCTCCGTTATAAACAATGGTGTATTTGCCGAACTGCATCGGCTGTTTTCCTTTTTCGGGGTCTATAACGGAAAGGCGGCGATGAATAAGTGCAGCGTAAGGCTTAATGAATTCTCCGCTGCCGTCAGGTCCTCTCATTTTAAGGCTTTTGCTCATATTCTCAATAAGCGGCAGCCTTTCTCTTAAATCTATGTTCGCTGATAATAATCCTGCAATTCCGCACATATGATAATCACCTCAGGTTATTATATGCAGCAAATAAAAAAATGGTAAGAAATTTTCAAAAAGTGCTTGACTATATAAAAAAGATGTGATATATTATCTAGGCATTGAGAAATGCTGGTGTAGCTCAGTTGGTAGAGCAGCTGATTTGTAATCAGCAGGTCAGGGGTTCGAGTCCGTTCACCAGCTCCATAATGTGGAAGAGTTCCCGAGCGGCCAAAGGGAACAGACTGTAAATCTGTCGCTTTTCAGCTTCGGTGGTTCGAATCCACCCTCTTCCACCAAAAAATAAGTATAGCATCTGCTATACTTATTTTTTTATGCATTAGTGGATTCGAAGACGTGGCTCCAAATTTTAAAGCCAAAGGCTGAAAAAATTTGGAAGAAAGGTTCGGTGAACCGTTCGATAGCAAGAGGAGAATCCACTCTCTTCTTATGCAAAAAAACATTTCATTTTACATATACTCATATCTATTTCTTGACAAAACTTGCAGAATATCCTATACTATATATTGTAGTCAACAACATTTGTCGTTTAGGACGATTGGAGTCCTTTAATAGACAATCGTTGTTGGCTTTTTTATATTGACATTTTCATTTGAATTAAATATAATATTTGTGTAGTCAATAGATGCTTCTACCTCGGACGATTGGAGTCCGAGAGATTTGAGCAATCTATTGGCTCTTTTTTATTGCAATCGGATAGTAATATGATTATTTATCTAAGTATCTATGTAAGTGAAAGTCGATTATTTAAATAACATATTTGTATCCTCATCAAAACATTACAAACTTGCTTTTTATGTAAAAATACAATATAATAATTTTATAACATTTTATTAAAGGAGTAAAAATATGAAAGAGGTTACCAAAAAAACTATAATAATCTTTTGCCTGCCTCAGTTTGCAGTAGGATTATTTACAACAATGCTTAACAATTATTTAATCTATTTTTATCAGCCAACGGCAGCTTCAGGGCTTCCGACACTGATAACGCAGGGTTATGTACTTGCAGGAATTCTTACTGTTATTGGTCTTATTAAAGCAGTTGGCCATGTTATAGATGCTGTTTCAGACCCTCTTGTTGCTTCAATAAGTGATAAATGCGGAAATAAAAACGGAAGAAGAATTCCGTTTATGAAATGGTTTGCCGTTCCTTTTGCTTTAAGTGCATTGCTTATTTTTTGGTCGCCGTCTACCAATCCTGTTTTCAACAACATATGGCTTGCAGTTTTCATTTGGGCATATTACATTTTTTATACTCTTTATATGGTGCCTCATAGTGCGTTGCTTCCTGAAATGGTTAAAAAAGAGGGTATGCTTGTTGATACATATACTTGGAATTCACTTTTCTTTGTTGTTGGCAGTATGCTTGGATATGCAACAACAGCAATTGTTGCTGTTATGAAAAGTGCAGGGCTTGAGCCGATTATGGCTTGGAGAATGACATTTCTTTGCTTTACTGTTATAGGCGTTGTTCTTCTTTTGTTGCCTGCTGTAGTTATAAAGGAAAAGGACTATGTAAGCTCTGTGCGTCCAACAACTCCGCTTATGAAATCTCTTAAGCACGCTTTTTCAAATAAGCATTTCCGCCTTATAACTCTCGGTCAGCTTTTTGAGGGTACAGGTATGAGCTTTTTCCAAGCCTGCATTATGTATTATATAACAGAGCTTATGGGAATTCCTGAGGAAAAAGCAATTATAATTATGGCAACATCAATTATCGGTTCGCTTGTTATGTATCCGTTTATAAATAAATGGTCTAAGAAATCAGGAAAGCGAATTCCTATGATTGTTGGCTGTACTGTTTTTGCAATTGCTGAATTTGTAATCTTGCTTGTTGATGCGTTTCCAAAAGATAATGCAATGCTTGTTGCAGTTCTTTTTGCATTGTTTGTTTCGCTTCCGTTTGCAGTTCTTAATATTCTTCCGGGTTCAATGATGGCTGATGTTATCAGATACGATACTGTTAAAACAGGAATTAATCAGGAAGGCACATTTGCTGCCGCTAAAAGCTTTGTAACTAAACTTGGAACATCTATAGCAACTATGATTGTTCCTTCGCTTGTTGTAGTTGGTGCAGTTACAGGGGAAAGCGTAGGCAAGAAAGGATTGCTTTTAACTGCTATTGTTGGCGGTTTGTTTACCATTGGTGCTGTTATAGTATTTGTAATTTATAAGGAAAAAGAGGTTCTTGGTGTAATTCGTAATGCGGATAAGGAGAAAGTTAAATGATAGTTTTGTGTATTATTTTGGCTATTATTGTTGTTTTCATAGCTTCATTATTTATTAATACTGTAATTCAAACATCAAAAGCAAGAAAATTAACAGATGATAAATCAGTTGTTTCAGATGATGAAATTAATTATTACACAGCAAGATTGCAGGAAATGATTAAATGCAAAACTGTTTCTGTTAAAAATTCATATGATGATACTGAATTTGCAAAATTAAGAAATGTTATGGAAAATCTTTTTCCTGTTGTTCATAAAATGGCTGAAAAGCATATCTTTAGTGATGATTGCTGGATATATAAAATAAACGGAAAAGATACAAGCAGAAATATAATGCTTATGTCTCATCACGATGTTGTTGCGGCAGATGGTGAATGGGAGCATGAGCCGTTTTTAGCAGAAATAGCAGACGGAAAAATTTGGGGAAGAGGAACTGTTGATACAAAAACTCCTTTGTTTGCCGAGTTCTCTGCGCTTGAAGAATTGCTTTCAAACGGCTTTGAACCGCCGTGTAATATCTTTATAGGTTCTTCTCATAATGAAGAACTTGGCGGAGACGGCATTCCAACAGCGTTAGAATACTTCAAAGAAAAGGGAATAATCTTTGAGGTAATACTTGATGAAGGCGGAGCAGTTATAGATCCTCCGCTTGGCGGAATGAAATGCAGTAAATGCGCAATGGTGGCTGTTCACGAAAAGGGAAGATATAAGCTCAATTGCACTGCAACAGCCGAGAATGCTCACGCAAGCTTAACTGCTGTTTCCAAAGCTACTCCGATTGAAAGAATGGTTTCCTTCATAAATGAGATTAATACAAAAAATGTTTTTATTCGCAGACTTAATCCGCAGGTTACTGCAATGTTCAAATCTCTTGCACCGTATTGCGGTTTTCCTATGAATGTTCTTTTCAGCAACTTATGGCTCTTCGGCGGATTGCTTAAAAAGGTAATGCCGAAAATCAATGCGCAGGCAGGCGGACTTATAGGTTCAACCTGTGCTTTCAATAGTATTGAAGGAAGCACGGAAAGTAAAAGATGCTCCGTAACGGCAATGCTTAGAAGCGTTGATGAAGAAGATATGTTTAAGGATATTGAAGCAATTAAAGAAATTGCAAATAAATATGATGTTGAAGTATCCGTTTCTGATGAGTCTGAATATCACGGACCTGCCGATATGAACGAAGCTGCTTTTGCTTATACAATGGATTGTATTGCAAAATCATTCCCTAAGTATCCTGCATCTCCGTTTATTCTTCCCGCGGGAACAGATGCAAGAACATTAACCGATATTTGCAAATGCGTTTTAAGGTTTGCACCGATAGAGCTTTCTGCTCAGCAGCTGGCTTCTGTTCATTCCGAAAATGAAAA
>JAAVHU010000042.1 GCA_014799585.1 Clostridiales bacterium
AAAGCAGCAACAGCAATTAGAAAAATCATTGAGCCTGTTGATAAAAGAGGTATTCCGTTTGCTATTGTTTACGGAAATCACGACCACGAAGGTCTTTGTGATGAAAACAATAAAATGACAGAAGAGGAAGCAAAGGAATTTATGCTTTCTGTTTATCAGGAATTTCCAACCTGCCTTGCCATTGAGGGCGAAGAGCTTACAGGCGTTGGCACATACAATCTTTTGATTAAAGACAGCAAAGGCGAAAAGGATGTTTTCAATCTTTGGCTTATGGATTCAAACCCATATTACGAAAACGGCTACGGCTTTGTTCAGCCTGATCAACAGGAATGGTACATAAACACATCAAACAAGCTGAAGGAAGCAAACGGCGGAAACCCGCTTCCGTCCTTACTGTTCCAACACATTGCAGTGCCTGAGGTTTATCAGCTTGCAGAATCTGTTGACAAGCCGACTGCAGGCTATGTTCACGGAAACACGGCAATGTTCAGAGATAAATATTGGAAAGCATCATCAGATGTAATTCAGGGAAGTTTTCAGGAGGGTCCCTGCCCTGCTGATGTTCAGCACGATCAGTTTAATTCCTGGAAAGAACAGGGCGATGTAATCGGTGCATTCTTTGGCCACGATCATCCAAACGATTATCTTGGCAAGGTAGACGGCATTTATCTTGGTGCCGTGCCTGCTGCAGGATATTACAGCTACGGCTGGAACCACGGAGCAAGAACAATAACGCTTCATGAAGATAATTTAACAGAGTTTGAAACCGAAATTCTTAAAGCAGAGGATATACTTGGCTACAAGGTTAAGCCAACCTATAAGGATAAGCACGGATATTATGAATATAAGCACAAATTCTTACCGGGCGTTATCGGTGGAAGCATTGGTGCAGTTGCATTAGTTGCTGCCGCAGGAATTATCACAGCAGTTATAAAAAAGAAAAAGAGAAATAAATAAACAAAAAGGTCACAGGTTAAATCCTGTGACCTTTTTTCTATTCCTTTGTCATAACCTTTTTATTCCAAGTTTTCTTATGACATTTCGGACATTTTAAATATCTTGTTGTGCCAATATGCATTGCAAAGAATACGGATTTAAATTTTGGAACATATCTATGATGACAATTCTTGCATTCATAATAGCCTGCTTCCGTTTCAATCTTTAATGCAAAAACCACACCCGAAATCAAAATAACAAAAGCGATTACAAACAAAGCCACTTTGAAATAGATTTCCATATTTATCAGAGCAGCCGCCATTATCAACATAACAAATGATACAGTACTTATACTGCCGATAACAATTTCATACATCATCATTTTTTTGTTATTCTTTTCTTCTTTCCTTGCCATTTCAATTAAAAGCTTTTCTGCTTTTTCATTATATTCATTCATATTCAATCTCTCCCCATTCAACAGTTCGTTTACACTTATGTTTAACACCTTACACAATTCAAGCATTATGGAAACATCGGGCATAGACCTGCCTGTTTCCCATTTAGAAACAGCCCTGTCTGTAATATTCAGCATTTCAGCAAGCTGAAACTGTGTAAAGCATTTTTCTTTACGGCATTCTGCTATAAATTTGCCGATTTTTTCATTGTTCATATCGGTACCTCCTTAATGCTATATTATCATTTGCACATTATTCAGTAAACATACTGTTGGTTGAGTTTGAGAATTAGTTTAAATTAAAAAGGCTTCCCCTTGAGGGGAAGGCCTTTTTATTATTTTATTTATCCATAGCTTTTGAATGCATTGCAAAGTTTAAAACATTCTTTGCACAATACTGCATTTCGCCAAGAGTAATACCATCTTCCTGTCCATAGGTTTTAAGAAGTGTGCCGTCACTCTGCTGTTTTCCGATTCTTTTACCGCCCGGCATAAGCACATCAACGCAACCGCGAACACGATAAGCATTATCCTTCATATTCGGGAATTCAGGTGATTTTCTATACTGCATCCACCAGTCTGTCATAATACAGCCGTCAAATCCCCATTCATCACGAAGTATACTTTTGCAAAGTTCATAATGATAATGTCCGAAAACGCCGTTTATTCTATTATATGATGTCATAATATTCTGCGGCTTCGCTTCCTTAACGCAGATTTCAAAGCCCTTTAAATAAATTTCACGAAGTGCTCTTTCGGATAAACGGGAATCATTTGAGTTTCTTTTGAATTCCTGATTATTGCAGGCAAAGTGCTTAGGGCAGGCAGACACACCGTTTTTCTGAATACCCTTTATGGCAGCTGCCGCCATTTTACCCGAAACAAACGGATCTTCCGAGAAGTATTCAAAGTTTCTTCCGCAAAGCGGATTTCTATGAATATTCATACCCGGAGCAAGAAGAACATCGCTTCCTCTATCCACCATTTCTTCGCCAACCTTAGCATACAGCTCTTCAACAATGCTTTCATCAAAGGTGCAGGCAAGAAGCGTGCCAACAGGGATTAAAGAACAGCTTGCTTTAAGGCGGATACCCGATGGCCCGTCCGTTGTGGTTATGGCAGGAATGCCTTTTTCACGGAGAGACGGAAGCACACCGCCGTAAACAGAAGCATTACCCTCTGCTCCCAAAGGATGATTCATAACATATCCGCCACGGCTGATTGCTTCAAGCTCATCCAAATCAAGCTGAGCAACAAAGGTATCCATTGAAATCTTACCTGATTTAACATCGGAAAGTTTATAGCCCTTATCTCCCGAATAATCAACACCCTTTGGAAGATTTGTAAGAATAATATTTTTAAGGCTTGTTGTTTTCGTGCTTACAGGCTTTTTAGCTAAAACGATTTTGCCGTCTTTTTCCTTAGCCGTAACAATATCAAAGCCATTGCTTGGAGCGGCAGCTTCTTTCAACTGCTCATAAACAATTGTTTCGCTCTGATTATATGTATAAACAAGCTCAGCAGTTCTTACATCACTGCCAACATAAAATTTGTAATCACCTTTTTCAATCACATAAGCTGATTTATGCCCTGTTTCACCGCTGTCATCATAAGAAGAAAGACGTTCGGTTGAAACAAAAACAGTAACATCCTCTGCTTCATTCGGAGCAAGGCACTTTGTTTTTGCAAAGCCTGCAAGAATTCGTGATGGATTGCCAAGCACACCGCAGGGCTTTTCAATATAAATCTGAACAACCTCTTTACCGCTGAATTTTTCACCGATATTCTGAACAGTTACATTCACCTCAAAGCCGTTTTCAGCTTCGTTTACTGCATTGCATTTTATATCAAAATCAGTATAGGAAAGGCCAAATCCAAACGGATAAAGCACGCTTTCGGGATAAAATGTTTCAAACCATCTGTATCCAACATAAATATCCTCTTCATAATTATTGAATTTCTTTGCACCAAAGGAATTCGAGGACGGATAATCCTCATAACTTTTTGCAATCGTATCTGTTAATTTACCTGACGGCGTAACAGCGCCCGAAAGAATATCTGCAACGGCATTTCCGCTTTCCATTCCGCCCTGCCAAACAACAAGAGCCGCACTGATTTTTCCGTCATACTCATTAATAAAACTTAAATCAATCACACTGCCGATATTCAGCAAAACGATAGTTTTTTTGAAATGCTTTGTAAGAAGAGAAAGAATATTCTTTTCATCTTCATTCAGATAGAAACTACCCTTGATAAGCGCATTTTCCCTATCTTCTCCCGATGACCTGCCGATGGTAAATATAGCATAATCGGAAACTTCTGCTGCTCTTTTAACCATTTCTTCATCAAGAGGCATTTCAGGGAAGCAACGCGGCCAATGACCCCAGAAACCGTGGTCTATCGGATGTTTTTCGTGCCATTCCTTATAAATCTCAAGAAGTTCAGTGTTAAGGGTTATACCTTTACAGTTTTTTAATCCCTCAATAAGACTTACAGCATATGGATTATTAACATCACCACCAGAGCCATAGCCTGTATTAAACCATTCAAGCTGATTTCTGCCGAAAACAGACACTTCTGTGCCATCCGCAAGCGGAAGTGCATTATCATTTTTGAGAAGAACAGCACCCTCTGCTGCAACCTTTCTTAAAACCTCCGGCATACCGGGAGTGATAATCTTGGGCATTTTCTCTCTATCCTCAGCACTATCCTGAGACAAGCCTGTAACCTTTGAAACAAGCATTGTAACGCCATTTACTATTTTTGTTTTTAAAGACATAAATCTCACCCTTTTTATAGAATTTATATACCTAATTATATTAACATAAATTATTATATTAGTAAAGATAAATCATTACATATAAGCGTAAATTGACAAACAAAAAACAGGGCGGCTGATAGCCGCCCCTACGATGATTTGTTTTAAACGATTTCTATTGAACTGCCTATATCTTTAATTCTCTTAAAGGTTGGGCGTTCAAAATTTGTTTGATTTGGTGTATGGAATGTAAGCATCAAGCCGTCTTTTCCGTTAAACAGCATTCCGTGGCCGCCATCATTTGTAATCAGTGGCGGAAGATGAACAAAGTTTCCGTCTATCTCTTCATTATCTGATTTAGCAAGGCACTGTGCATACTGATGATTTATAAAAGTTGACCAAATCATCAGAAGCTCACCATCTGCTGTTCGATACATAAACGGACCATCGGTTATATAATGCTCGCCCTGCGACTTTTCCTCAATATAATATGGAGAGGAAGCACTGAACATAGTTACAGGCGCTGAAACAGATTCGCTTAAATCATCACTTAATTGAACATAACACATTGTGCCGTCTATAATCTGCGTATGCTCGTGGCAGAACACAAGATAAGGATTACCATTTTTATCAACATACAATGTTCCGTCAAGGCATTCCCATTCATCAGGCGTTAAAGCCTTTTTGCTATGCGGAACAAACGGACCTAACGGATTATCAGCTTTTAAAGAGAATGTTCCTCTTAAGCCATTTTCCCTTGTAAAGGTTGCAAACATATAGTAAGCACCATTATACTTATGCACCTCAGGTGCCCAGTTCACCTCTTTATTAAAACCACATTCCTCTGAATTAAAGCACTCTATCGGATTGCTCCATTCAACAAGATTATCAGAGGTATAAACATCAAAGCCGCCTGTTTTACAGCCAAAATCCTTTGCCCTTGTGCCATAAAGATAATATTTATCATTTTCAAAAAGCACAAACGGATCTCTTATATTAATATCAGTTATTTTCATCATCAATATTACCTTTGATTTTTTTTATCTACTGCAATATGAAGCACTATTGCAACAATCATAAGAACAATTGCAACATAGAAGCCGCCGAACATACAAAGTGTTACGCCTTCCACTGCTGCTGCAATACCAACACCGGCAAAAGCAACAAGCCCTATTATAGAAACAACAAGATTTCTTACCAATCCATTTTTAGTAAAGGAAAGCAATGAAAATACGAGATTAACAAGAGCAAAAGCAATTGCAACAACGAAGGTTACAAAGCCAAGCAATAATGCCGTATTACCAAAAACATCAGATGAGGAAGAAATAATCTGCTTAATCATAGAAATCAGATTTATTGTATTATCATTGAACTTGAATGTTGGCATAAGAAGTGCAACAACAGGAGCAATAAACATAATAAGCCTTGCTATTGCAGGAAGTGAGCCGATTGTTGACATTTTAATGCCGTTTATAAGTTTTTCAACAGCACCCCACTCTTTTTCAGCAAGAGCGGCATCCTCTTTTAATCTATTATCAAAATCATAATACATTAAATTTGCATTGCAATGCGGGCAATTCTGCTTGAAATAAAATGCACCGATTTTTTTATTACATTTTGGGCAATTACTCATCTTCATCAACCTCCTCTGATACCTGTTTTGATAACTCTTCTCTTCTTTCCTTTAAATCAGAACGAATCTGAGCAAGTTTTTCGCCTCTTAAATCATAGAACAGATAAGGAATAACTGAAATAAGACTGAGCATATGAGGAACAAGAATATAAAGAGCCCAAATCCATAAATCTGTATGATCACCCTTTACTGCAACTGTTTCTGTTGCCGAAACCTTAACAAAGCTTAATCCGATAAGAGGAAGAAGAGCTGTACCGATAGAGGTTGATACAGAGCCTGTAAGTTTTCCAAGAAATGTTAAAACAGAGAAACTGACACCTTCGTTTCTTTCACCTGTTTTCCATTCCATATAATCAACCGTATCGCCTATCATTTCAGTTGGAATTACTGCATTAACAGTATTAAAGAAGCTGAAAATAAAATTCTGAGCCATAAGAAGAATGGAAACAACAAGCACATTTGAATTATAAAATTTAAGACCAAGCACGAATACAAGAACCGCTGTTACCATACGGCAGATTAAATTAAGAATAACAATCTGCCTGTTATCAAACTTTTTCTTGAGCTTTGGAATAAGAAGATATGTAAGGAAGCCAAAAATTGTTCCCGGAAGATTTATCCAGATTACTGCTGAATTCAGATTAAGAACCTCTGAATAATAATAGGTTTGGAAAACACCTGCCAGGCCAGCAAGTGTGCCGATAAGATTTGAGCAGATAATCAGCATAAGCGGTTTATTTTTAAAGAGAACTATAAAGCCGTCTATAACTGAAGGTTCTTTAACAGTTTGAACAACTCTTTCCTTTGTTTTCCAGCCTGCAAGGGAAAACAAGCCCATACCAAGCGTGCCTGCAACAATTGCAAGAATAAGGAAATCCTGAGAAAGTGTGAGCTTCCAAGTGCCGTTATTACTTAAATCCATCATAACAACAAGGAAAGTTGTTGATAATCCGCCAAGAATACCCGAAATAAATCTTGCGGATGAAATAGCCCTCGTTCTGTCATTAGGATTTGGCGAAATTGCTGTGCTTAAACTCCAGAACGGAACATCACCAAGTGTATAGAAGAATTCCCATATAAAGTAGGAAATATACATATAAACGATTTTAATGGTTGTTGACTTTGTATCTGCAAGAATTTCAGGACCTGCAAAAAGCATTATCGTTGTGATAGAAAGCGGAAGCGGAACAAGAATCAGAAATGGACGAAGTTTACCATAACGTGTTCTTGTTTTATCAATAATACTTCCCATAAGAGGATCATTTACTGCATCCCATATGCCTAAAAACAAAATCATTGTTGAAACCGCTGCCGCCGGAACACCGAATACCTTTGTGAAAAACAAAGAAAGATATCCGCCCGCAACAAGGTTATAACCGAAAACCTGACCTGCATTTGCAAAGCCATAGGCAAGGTTTTCTTTTACGCCGACATAGCGTATTTCTTTCGTGTCTGTATTGGACAATTTTTACCCCTCCGTGATTTAAGAATTGTACAATAATTATATATTATTATAGAAAAATAAGCACTTGACATAATAGATAAAAAAAACAGGCATTGTATGTGAACAATGCCTAAGCAACAATATCTCTGATAATATTAAGCGGTATAACAGAGTTGTTTTCCCTGTCATATGCAAACGCTTTTTGACCATTCAGGCTGACAAGATAACAACCGAATTCTTCAATATGATAATAACCCAACGCATTCTGCACAGCGTTTCCCGCAATCACTTTATAATAGCTTTCATTATCATAAACCGCAGTTTCAGAAGAAATAAAAACTGAATATTCCTTAACCTTATAAAGCATAAGCTCATTTTTAGAATAGGATTTAATAATATTA
>JAAVHU010000043.1 GCA_014799585.1 Clostridiales bacterium
GTTGCGAAAGAGAGTATCCAGAGAAAGCAACCAAAGGGGAGTGTCCGCTTACGCTTCCAAGTCCCCTTTGGAAACCCCTTTGCTACGTGCGGCGGCACACGATGCGTACTCGCCGCAGGGAGCAAAATGATTGTGTCGCAACAGATTGGGCAAGTGTAGAACTAATAAGTACTACATTGTAGATGATAGCATAAATATATGATAAAGTCAATAGTACTAATAAGTATTAGGAAGTGATAACTTTTGTATTTTCAAAGACTTCGTGATTTAAGAGAAGATAAGGATATGAAGCAGTCAGATATTGCGGAAATCCTTGGAATAAAGCAAACGGTTTATTCTCGTTATGAAAGAGGTTATCAAAATATCCCGATTGAACATTTGCTTGTTCTTGCTGATTATTATAATGTTTCAACAGATTATATTTTTGGAAGAACAAACAATCCTAAAATAACCAAATAGTTATAGAGTGTGGCAATATGGCATATTATAAAAGACTTAAGGATTTAAGAGAAGACAATGATAAAACGCAGAAGGATATTGCTGATTATCTTGGTATGAAGCAACCGCAGTATAGCAGATATGAAAACGGATTAAGAGATATTCCGTCTGATATACTGATTATGCTTGCGGATTATTATAATGTTTCAACAGATTATATTTTCGGCAGAACGAATAATCCAAAAATATCTAAATGATAATGTTGATAATTCATTTTATTTTTGTTATTATCTAATAAGGATGTGAGAGTATGAATTTAAAAAAGGTAAGAAAAAGAACAGAGTATGATGCTTATAAAAATTCAAAGGCAAGCGGGTTTGAAATTCTGAATAAGAATTACTGCGAAAAAGGTGCAACCGTTTTGGTTGGTGACTCTATAACAGAAGGCTATGAGCATACAGAACTTTTTGCAGAATATACTGCAAAAACAGGAACGCCTGTATACAACAGAGGTATCAGCGGAGATACGAGCGACAGATTGCTTGAACGCCTTGAAAAAACCGTACTGAATATCAAGCCTAAAAATATGGTTTTGCTTATAGGCACAAATGATTTGGGTGCAGGAGCAGACACAGATTTTGTTGCAGAAAATGTTGAAAAAATCATTGAGCAGTCTAAGAAAAGATGCAAAAATATAAACATCATTCTTGAGGGTGTTTATCCTATTAATCCTAAGATAAAAAAGCAGGGCAGAAGAAAAAACAGTGATATCCTGCTTCTGAACGAAAAACTTAAAGCTGTTGCAAAAAAGCAGAAGATAGAATTTGTTGATTTAACAGATAAGTTGTTAAATAAAAAGGGTTTGCTAAATGCAGACTATACATATGATGGGCTTCACGCAAACGCAAAGGCTTATGAAATTATAACCAAGGCAGTTTTGCCATTATTAAAATAAGGAAGATACAAAATGTTTGTTGATATAGCAAAAATTAAAATTAAAGCAGGCGACGGCGGTGCAGGTGCAGTTGCATTTCATCGTGAAAAATATGTTGCGGCAGGCGGTCCTGACGGCGGAGACGGCGGCAAGGGCGGAGATGTTGTTTTTGTTGTTGACGATAATCTTGCAACACTTGCTGATTTCAGATATAAGCGTAAATATTCCGCTAAAAACGGTTTGCCCGGAGGGGGCGGAAGATGCCACGGTAAAAACGGCGAAAGCCTTGAAATCCGTGTTCCGCGAGGAACTGTTATAAAAGAAGCAAACAGCGGTGCGGTTATGGCTGATATGAGTAAAACAGAACGCTTTGTTGCTGCGCACGGCGGCAAAGGCGGTTGGGGGAATCAGCATTTTGCAACACCCACAAGGCAGGTGCCGAGATTCGCTAAACCGGGTATTCCTGGTGAAGAATGGGAAGTCAGCCTTGAATTAAAGCTTCTTGCAGATGTTGGCTTGCTTGGTTATCCGTCTGTTGGCAAATCAAGTCTTATTTCTGTTGTTTCCGAAGCGAAGCCGAAAATCGGAGATTATCATTTTACAACGCTTGTGCCAAATCTCGGCGTTGTATATATGGGCGAGGGAAATTCATTTGTGCTTGCCGATATTCCGGGTTTGATTGAAGGTGCAAGTGAGGGCATCGGTTTAGGTCATCAGTTTTTAAAGCACGTGGAACGCTGCCGACTCCTTGTTCATATTGTTGATGTAAGCGGTCACGAGGGCAGAGATCCGAAAGAGGATTTTGCCCGCATTAACGAAGAACTTGTAAAATTCAATCCTGAGCTTGCTGAAAGACCGCAGATTGTTGCAGGAAATAAAATTGATATGGCAGAGCCTGAACAGATTGAAGAATTTAAAAATTGGGTTGAGGCACAGGGCTATGAATATTTTTCAATCTGTGCTCCGATTTTAGAGGGCACAAAAGAGCTTATGAATTCTGTTTGGAATAAACTGCAAACACTTCCGCCGATTAAGGAATATGAGGTAGAGGAAATTCCTGTTGAAAGCCTTATCAAAAAGGATGAGGGCTTTAAAATCACACAGCCTGAAGAGGGTATGTATGTTGTTGAAGCAGGCTGGTTCCCAAGAGTGCTTCGCGGTATTGATGTTGAAGATTATGAAAGCCTGCAGTATATGCAGCGTGTGCTTGAAAAAAGCGGTGTTTTTGATGCATTGCGTGAAAAGGGAATTCAGGAGGGCGACACGGTTTCAATTTACGATATTGAATTTGAATATGTGCCGTAATAATTTATGAGATTTATAGACAAAGAAATTAATCCAAAGCAGTTAAGTCCGCTTAATCTTGCATTTGTTGGTGATTGTGTTTATGAAATGCTTGTGCGGGAAACACTTGTTTGCGATGCAAACAGACCTGTTAATGATCTTCATCGTGAAAGTGTAAAATATGTGTCTGCAAAGGCACAAACGGAAGCATTTAATAAGATTAAAGATGTTTTAACGGAAGAGGAAACTGCGCAGTTCAAAAGAGGCAGGAACGCAAAGGTTGGCCACTCTCCAAAGAGTGCAACAGATGCCGAATACCATACTGCAACAGGCGTTGAAGCCCTTTTCGGCTATCTCTATTTAAGCGGCAATCTTGAAAGAATTAAAGAATTGTTTAAAATAATAAATGCATAAAAAAGCGGACGAGCATTGCTCGTCCGCTTTTTTTAATTCATTTTGAATTAAAAGTCAACAATTCAAAATGAATTATTATATAATATTTACATGAAGTGATTTTGCTTGCTTCAACTGTTGCCAAAAGAAAAGACCTTGCAGGTTACCCCGCAAGGTCTGATTTTATATTAACTTATTGTTAATTACTTAGAATTCTTGATTGCAGCCTGTGCAGCAGCAAGACGAGCAATCGGAACACGGAATGGTGAGCATGATACATAATCAAGACCGATTTCGTGGCAGAATTCAACAGAGCTTGGGTCACCGCCGTGCTCACCGCAGATACCGCAGTGAAGTGATGAACGAGTAGCCTTACCCTTTTCAACAGCCATCTTCATAAGTGAGCCAACACCAACAGTGTCAAGCTTAGCAAATGGATCGTTCTCGAAAATCTTTGTATCATAGTAAGCATCAAGGAACTTACCTGCATCATCACGGCTGAAGCCGTATGTCATCTGTGTAAGGTCGTTAGTACCGAAGCAGAAGAATTCAGCCTCTGTTGCAATCTGATCAGCAGTAAGAGCAGCACGAGGAATTTCAATCATAGTACCAACTTCATATTTCATATCGATGCCAGCAGCTGCGATTTCAGCATCAGCTGTTTCAACAACGATGTTCTTAACATATTTAAGTTCTTTTGTATCGCATGAAAGAGGAATCATGATTTCTGGGCAAACATCCCAATCAGCATGCTCTTTCTTAACTTCGATAGCAGCACGGATAACAGCCTTAGTCTGCATCTTAGCAATTTCAGGATATGTTACTGCAAGACGAAGTCCACGGTGACCCATCATTGGGTTGAACTCGTGAAGAGAAGCGATGATAGCTTTGATATCTTCAACAGACTTGCCCTGAGCATCAGCAAGCTTCTTGATATCTTCTTCATCTGTTGGAACGAACTCATGAAGAGGAGGATCAAGGAAACGGATTGTTACCGGGCAACCTTCAAGTGCTTCGTAAAGAGCCTTGAAATCTCCCTGCTGATAAGGAAGAATCTTTTCAAGAGCAGCTTCTCTTTCTTCTACTGTATCTGAGCAAATCATTTCACGGAATGCAGCAATTCTGTCTTCCTCGAAGAACATATGCTCTGTACGGCAAAGACCGATACCTTCAGCACCAAGTTCTCTTGCCTTCTTAGCATCAGCAGGAGTATCAGCGTTTGTACGAACCTTTAATGTTCTGTACTTATCAGCCCAACCCATAATTCTGCCGAATGTGCCGGCGATTGTAGCATCAACAGTTGGGATAAGACCCTGATAAATGTTACCTGTTGAACCGTCAATTGAAAGCTCATCACCTTCGTGGAATTCAATACCTGCAAGTGTGAACTTCTTGTTGTCTTCGTCCATGTTGATATCGCCGCAGCCTGAAACGCAGCAAGTACCCATACCACGAGCAACAACAGCAGCGTGAGATGTCATACCGCCACGAACTGTGAGGATACCCTGAGCAGCTTTCATACCTGTGATATCTTCTGGAGATGTTTCAAGACGAACAAGAACAACTTTTTCGCCTCTTGCATTCCATTCAACTGCATCATCAGCAGTAAATACGATTTTACCGCAAGCAGCACCAGGAGAAGCACCAAGACCCTTGCCGATAGGAGTTGCAGACTTAATTGCAGCAGCATCGAACTGTGGGTGAAGAAGTGTATCAAGGTTACGAGGATCGATCATTTCAACAGCTTCCTGTTCTGTTCTCATTCCCTCGTCAACTAAATCGCAAGCAATCTGTAAAGCAGCCTGAGCTGTTCTCTTACCGTTACGAGTCTGAAGCATATAGAGCTTGCCGTGTTCAACAGTAAATTCCATATCCTGCATATCTCTGTAATGATCTTCAAGAGTAGCACAAACTTTTGTGAATTCAGCAAAAGCTTCTGGGAACTTCTGCTCCATTTCTGAAATGTGCATAGGTGTACGAACGCCGGCAACAACATCTTCGCCCTGTGCGTTTGTTAAGAATTCGCCGAAGAGGCCTTTCTTACCTGTTGCAGGGTCACGAGTGAAAGCAACACCTGTTCCGCAATCATCACCCATGTTACCGAATGCCATTGACTGAACGTTAACAGCAGTACCCCATGAATAAGGAATATCGTTATCACGGCGGTAAACGTTAGCTCTTGGGTTATCCCATGAACGGAATACAGCCATAACTGCGCCCATAAGCTGTTCCTTAGGATCAGTTGGGAAATCAGCACCGATTTTCTCTTTATATTCAGCCTTAAACTGAGAAGCTAATTCCTTAAGATCTTCAGCAGTAAGATCAACGTCCTGCTTAACACCCTTCTTAGCCTTCATTTCGTCGATAAGCTCTTCAAAATATTTTTTACCAACTTCCATAACTACGTCAGAATACATCTGAATAAATCTTCTGTAGCAGTCCCAAGCCCATCTTGGATTACCTGATTTTTCAGCAATTGCATTAACTACATCTTCGTTTAAACCAAGGTTAAGGATTGTGTCCATCATACCAGGCATAGAAGCACGAGCGCCTGAACGAACTGATACAAGAAGAGGATTTTCCATATCTCCGAATTTCTTACCGGTGATTTCTTCCATCTTTACGATGTACTCTTCAATTTCAGCCATGATGCCGTCATTGATTTTGCGGCCGTCTTCATAATACTGAGTACAAGCCTCTGTTGTGATTGTGAATCCCTGTGGTACCGGAAGACCGATGTTTGTCATCTCTGCAAGGTTTGCACCCTTACCGCCGAGAAGCTCTCTCATTCCGGCATTACCCTCTGAGAAAAGGTAACAATACTTTTTTGCCATACTGGGAATACCTCCTAAAATTTTAATATTATTATACCTTGCAAACAGCCATATTTTTAAGACACAACTGTTCCACTGTATATTGTGGTAGTATTATATCATATATGTTTTAAAATTACAAATAAAATTTGAAAAAAACGGAAAATTTGGAATTTATATTGAAAAGATACAAAAAATAGTGCATAATGATGAGTAAGAAATATTGTTTAAGGAGATAATTTACGAATGAAATGTGCAATAATTCTTGCAGGCGGCAAGGGAACAAGAATGAAATCCGATTCCCCAAAGGTTATGTGTGAAGTGTTATTTAAACCGATGCTTCATTATGTTATAAGAGCAGTTAAGGAAGCAGGCTGTGAAAAAATCTGCGTTGTAACAGGATATAAGCACGAAATCGTTGAAGCGTATCTTGATGATGAAATTGAAACGGCTTATCAGAATCCTCAGCTCGGCACAGGCCATGCTGTTATGATGGCACAGGCTTTTGTTGAAAAACATAAGCAGGATGAAATCCTTATTTTAAATGGTGACGGACCTTTGATAGATGCCGAAACAATAAACAGTGTTTATGAATATCATAAAGCAAATAACAATTCCATTACCTTAACATCTGCACTTGTTGATGATACCAACGGTATCGGTCATATCAAAAGGGATGAAAACGGAACACTTCTTCGCATTGTTGAGCACAAGGATGCTACAGAGGAAGAAAAGCTGATTAATGAATCAAATGCAGGTATGTATTGGTTCAATGGCGAAGATTTGCTTTATGCACTTGGAAATATTACAAATAATAATGCACAGAATGAATACTATTTAACAGACAGCCTTGAAATTTTGATTAATCAGGGTAAAAATGCGGGAGCATATGTCTGCAAAAACAGTGATGTTATTCTTGGTGCGAATGACCGTGTTCAGCTTAACGGACTGAATACTATTATGAGAAATAGTATAAATACTTCTCATATGGTAAATGGTGTTGACATTCCTTGCACAGATGGTGTTATCATCGGCATGGATGTTAAAATCGGCAAAGAAACCACCATTCTTCCGAATACAATTATTCTTGGAAACACTGTTATCGGCGAAAGATGCACAATCGGACCGAATACTTATATTAAAGATGGTATTGTTGGCAATGATGTTGTTCTTGATAATGTTAAACTTACCGAAAGCGAAGTTGAAGATGGTGTGGACTGTGGTCCGTTTGTTCAGGTAAGAGCAGGCAGTAAACTTTGCAAGGGTGTTCATATTGGTGATTTTGTTGAAGTTAAGAATTCAGTAGTCGGCGAGGGAACAAAGAGTGCGCACTTAACCTATATCGGGGATTCAGATGTTGGAAAGAATGTTAACTTCGGCTGCGGAACAGTTACTGTAAACTATGACGGAAAGAATAAAAACCGTTGCAAAATAGGGGATAATGCATTCCTTGGCTGTAATACAAATCTGATTGCGCCTGTTGAAATCGGAAACTTTGCTTTTACGGCAGCAGGCTCAACGATAACAGACAGTGTGCCTGAAAATTCACTTGCCGTTGCAAGAGCTAGGCAGGTCAATAAAGACGGCTGGGTAACAGAAAAGAAACCTTATAAAAATATGAAATAAAAAATGCTCCCTCTGTTGAGGGAGCATTTTTCATATCAATTTGTAATCCTTTTTGCCTCCTTGTCAAAGGGAGGTGGGTGCGAAGCACTCGGAGGGATTCTGTTCCTTAGAATCTGAAATCTCTTTCGTTGTTTTCAATTTTAACAAGACGTTCACGAACAATTTCTTTAACCTTGTCTTTGCCGATGTTATCAATTTCTTTTTCAATCATTTCTTCGCCGATTTTTCTTGTATCTTCTGAAGCATAATCCATAAGAAATTCTTTCAGTGTCATCAATGCATTTGGATGGCAGCAGTTTTGTATCTGACCCGATTTGCAAAGGCTCATAAATCTGTCTCCCGTTCTGCCTTCTCTGTAACAAGCTGTGCAGAAAGACGGAATATAGCCTGCCCTCATAAGCCAATTCACTACCTCGTCAAGCGTTCTGTTGTCTGAAACATCAAACTGTTCTGTGTCGTGAGGACGTTCCTCTTCGCAGTAACCGCCAACAGATGTTCTTGAACCGCCGCTGATTTGGCTTACACCAAGGCGGATAATCTTTTCACGGATTTCAGCCGTTTCTCTTGTTGAAACAATCATTCCTGTGTATGGAACAGCAATACGGATACAAGCCGCAATTTTGCAGAACATTTCATCGCTGAGCGAATTATCAAATTCAGTTGGGTCTATATCATCCGCTTTTTTTACACGAGGAACACTGATTGTGTGCGGACCAACGCCGTGAACAGCTTCAAGATGTTCAGCGTGCATTAAAAGGCCTGCAAATTCATAGCGGTATTTATCAAGTCCGAAGAGAACACCGATACCAACATCGTCAATGCCGCCTTCCATTGCTCTGTCCATAGCTTCTGTATGATAATCATAATTGTGTTTTGGACCTGTTGGGTGGAGCTTTTCGTAGTTTTCCTTATGATAAGTTTCCTGAAACAGGATGTAAGTGCCGATTCCTGCATCCTTAAGCTTTCTGTAATTTTCAACAGTAGTTGCAGCAATATTTACGTTAACACGGCGGATTGCACCGTTTTTATGCTTGATTGAATAAATTGTTTTGATACAATCAAGGATATATTCAATCGGATTGTTAACAGGGTCTTCTCCGGCTTCAATAGCCAAACGCTTGTGGCCCATATCCTGAAGAGCAATAACCTCTTTTGCAACCTCTTCCTGCGTTAATTTCTTTCTTGGAATATGCTTGTTTTTTAAGTGGTAAGGGCAGTAAAGACAGCCGTTTACACAATAATTTGAAAGATATAATGGGGCAAACATAACAATTCTGTTGCCGTAAAAATCTTTTTTAATCTGTTCTGCAAGGTTATAGATTTCTTCGGTTTTTTCTTTGTTCTCACAAGCAAGAAGCACGCTTGCCTCTCTGTGAGAAAGACCTTTTCTTTCTTTTGCCTTTTCTATAATTTTATCAATAAGCTCTAAATCGTTTTTATGCTCATCTGCAAAAGCAATTGTATCTAAAATCTCCTGATGATTAATAAATTCTTCTGCTTTCAATGACTTTGGATTATATTGTGCCATTTATTTTTACATCTCCTCTAAAACAAAAACATTGTTTGCACTAGGCAACAGTGAAAAATTCTAAATTCGCTTTAATACTGCATTTTGGCAGGTTTGGATTTCTCTTTATTGCCTAAAATATTTTAACACTACATTATTTATATTTCAATATTTAATTGCAATAACTTAAAATAAAATATATAATAAATTTTGTATGAGAAGGATAATTTTTGAAATATCAGAAGCCGATAACGGTTTGATGATTAAAGAGTTTTTAAAAGGCTTCGGCGTGTCGTCATCTTTACTTACAAAGCTGAAGCAAACAGAAAATGGAATAATGTTAAACGGCAGCTTTGCAAAAGCGATAGAGCAGATTAAAACGGGGGATGTGCTTCAGATATCTATTGAAAGCAAGGGGCATATGCCTGAGCCGTCTGATATGCAGATAGATATTCTTTATGAGGACGAGGATATTCTTGTTGTAAACAAACCGCCGTTTATGCCTGTTCACGAAAGCAGAAATCACAGGGGAGATACGCTCTCAAACGCAGTTTCCGCTTATATGAAAGAGGATACGGCATTTCGGGCTGTTTTCAGGTTAGACAGGGATACAAGCGGAGCAGTTTTAATCGCAAAGCACGAGCTTGCGGCTTCAAAGCTTGCGGGAAAAATCAAAAAGGATTATTATGCTGTTGTTAACGGAAAAATAGAAAACAGCGGAACAATTGATTTACCCATAAAAAGACTTGGGGAGAGCATTATAAAACGCTGTGTTGATGCGGACGGAGAGCGTGCTGTTACACATTATGAACCCGTCAGAATTATAAACGGAAAAACACTTTTAAAAATAAATCTTGAAACGGGAAGAACACACCAGATAAGAGTTCATTTTTCCCATTTGGGAAATCCGCTTGTAGGGGACAGTCTTTACGGCGGAGCAGATGACCTGATAAACAGGCAGGCGCTTCACTGCAAAGATATTTATTTTATTCATCCCGTAACGCAAAAGGAAATGCATATTTCCTGCCCGTTTCCGGCGGATTTTGAAAAACTGATTTAGGAGGTATAGTGTGAAAAATCACACTATACCGATTGTATTGACCTCAAAATTTGCCTATGGCATAATTTTGAGATGTCTAAATTCCCATTATACGCCTTGTCTGGCTACAACAAGGTGAGAGGAATTTTTTAAAAACTATTTGTAGCCAGAAAGGCTATGGGAATTATTATGCCTGCATTTTCAACGCATTATATTTTTGCCGAAGAAATGATGGAAAAAGTGAAAGAAATTGCAGATTTTGATATCAATAAAAATGCAGTTTTAATAGGGACGCAAGGGCCGGATATTTTCTTTTTTCACCGTGCTTTTCCGTGGCAAAAGGGAAAACCGCTCAGAAAACTGGGCTCTGCTCTACACAGAGAAAAGGCAGGCAAGCTGTTAAACAGGCTTTATGAATACTGCCAAAAAACAAATAGTGACATAGCAAAAAGCTATGCCTTTGGATTTATTCTTCATTATGCGTTAGATAGAATCTGCCATCCGTATGTTTATTATCTTCAAAATAAAATAACAGACAGTCAGCCGAAATTTAATCC
Source organism: Clostridiales bacterium (assembly GCA_014799585.1). Classification (GTDB taxonomy): domain Bacteria; phylum Bacillota; class Clostridia; order Oscillospirales; family Acutalibacteraceae; genus Eubacterium_R. Next base: position 10,592 of record JAAVHU010000043.1, read on the forward strand.
GCATTCTGCACATAATATAATTGAGCTTTCGTTAGACAGCCTTATGCTTTCGTTATATTTAAATGTTGAAAAGCCAACTCTGTTTGAAACGGAAAAAGCAATAGATCTAACAGAAAATGAACTAAAGGAAATTTCAGATGAAATTTCTTTTTTAGCAGATGTTTCAAGCGAAAGTGTAAAAACGGCAATTCTTGATATGAAAAATATGCAGCGGCTTTTACTTGATAAAAAAGGAAGAAAGAAACAAATAATAGCAAGCCTAGAAAAAATGGTTTCGCCGTTTACGAAAAACTTTCTTCTTTCATCATATTTTAGAACAGATGACTTGGAAAAAGCAAAAGAATATGCTAATATATATCACAACAAATGGAAGTCCCCCTTTTGCGATAAAATCAGTAATGACAGCTTTTTTGATTTATATGAAAAGGCAAAGGCTGATGCGGAAAAACTGCTTATAAAATGGCAAAATGGAGCAGATGGGGAAGCAATAACAAATAATTTATCTTTTTTAACAGGAGTTGAAGTAAAATGAAAAAAATTCCAAGCTTTCAGATAGACCATAATAAATTAACAAAAGGAATTTATATCAGCAGAATTGATGATGATATTACAACGTATGATATCCGTATGCGTGAACCGAACAGGGAAACAGTGATGACAAATGCGGCTATGCACACAATTGAGCATATTTTTGCAACCTATGTGCGTAACACGGAATTCGGAGATAATATTATTTATTTCGGACCAATGGGCTGCCGAACAGGTTTTTATTTTCTTACCCGTTCGTTAACAGATAATTATTCCGTTCAACTTATTAAGGATGCATTTAAATATATTTCCGAATTCTGGGGGCAGATTCCCGGTGCGGCAGCAAGAGAATGCGGAAATTATGCAGACCATAATCTTCCGCAGGCAAAAGAAGAAGCAAAGGCTTTTCTTGAAATTATTAAGGATTGGACAAAAGAGGATTTAAAGTATCCGGAATAATTTAACAGTTCGGAGGTAGAATTATGAACAAACGTGTTGATAAAAAAGCACAGAAACGGTGCTTTATTACATATGTGGTTATTTTCATACTTCTGTTTTTCCTTTGTATGCTTTTTCCATATACGGGTGATGACTGGGCTTGGGGATGCCGGATCGGGCTTGACCGCCTTTCAAATTGGTTTGATAATTACAGCGGACGTTATTTTGGCAATCTGATTGTGCTTGCACTTACAAGGTCAAATCTTCTGAAATCTTTTGTAATGTCTTTTTGCTTAACGGGGATTATTGCTCTTGTAAACGAGCTTACGGGAAAGCAGAAAAACGGTGTATTTATTATATCCTCTGTTTTGGTGCTTATGCCTGTCGCTCTGTTAAGGCAGGCAGTTGTGTGGACAAGCGGATTTGCAAATTACACAACTTCTATTTTCCTTACGCTGATATACATTTATTATGTAAGAAATATTTATAACGAAGATAAGCCGAAGCAATCGCCGATTGCCGTTATTCCGTTGCTTATTCTTGGTGCGGCAAATACTTTAATTGTTGAGCATTTAACGCTTTATAATGTTGTTTTTGCTGTTTATGTGATTGGGTTTACAATTATTAAATTTAAAAAGGTTTATGTTCAGCATATTGCGTATTTTATAGGAACGATTGCGGGAGCTTTGTTGATGTTTTCTAATTCGGTTTACCGCTCGGTTGCAGATGGAAGTGATTCCTATAGAACGATAGGTGAGGGCGGAATTATATCAAGAGCAGTTGATGCATATCTGGATACAATTGCTTCCGAAGGCTTTATA
>JAAVHU010000044.1 GCA_014799585.1 Clostridiales bacterium
AGATTATGTTAAGGTTTATCAGAATGAAAATTATGAGCAGTACATAAAAGATGATGCTGAGTTTGAAGGCTCGGTTGATATGGATAACTGAGGTGTCTATGAATAAAAAAACAAAAATCAGTTTGATTTTTATTATGCTCATATTATGTGCAGTGATTATTTCTCCTGTTATTGTTTATAATGTCAGGGGAGATATAAGCAATGTTGAATTACCGCAGAATTTTAAGGAAAAAATGGCAGAAGATTTCTTTGAAAACACGGGCGAAATAAGAATAATGTCCTCAAATCTTTTGGTTGATTATAAAAGCTGGGGCGGTCTTCCTGCAAAACCTCGTGCGAAAGAGTATCTTCAGCTTTTGGATACGTATAAGCCGGATGTTATAGGCGTTCAGGAATTTTGTGAGGGTTGGTTTTGTGCCGTAAACCACAATTTGCCGAATGGATACAAACTGATTCGTCCGTTTGCAACAGGAACGCTTGTAAGAATGTCTGCAATGATTTATAATTCAGATACGCTTGATGTTATTGAAAGTGACACCTTTTCTTATGAAATGGGTGACCCACGATTAAGAAGAGTGGTGTGGGCGGTTTTTGAGATTAAAAAAACAGGAAAGCGCTTTGCCGTTACCAATACGCATTTAGATTTATTGCGTGACGGTCAGGAAGAAGAACTTGCTAATGTGATGCGAAGCCAAAGGGATGAGCTTTTAAACTGCATTGAAGAAATCGCAGAAAAATTTGATTGTCCCGTATTTTCAACAGGTGATTTTAATACTGCGGAAGATACACCGAAAACGAATGAAACGGATATTCCTGAAATATATAATTCACTTACAGAAAGTCTTGTTGATACAAAATATATAAGTAAAAACCAAGTGTGCGGAACAGAAAAGGATTGGCTGTATCCATCTTATGATCATATTTTTATGAAAGGTAATTCGGAAATAAACAGCTTTTGCCTTATGTCCTATGATTATCTTACGGATATGTCTGATCATTACACGATATTTGCGGATATCAGTTTGTAAAAAGGGGCACCTTACGTAAAGAATTATTCTTTATGCAGGGTGTCCTCTTTCGTTGTTTTTTTGTTGAAATGCAATTTAAATGGTATATAATGATTTAAAAGGAGATAATAAAATTAGATTAAAAAAATGAAGGTGTTTAAATGAGTAAAAAGAAAGCAATACAGCTAACTGCAATTGTATTGACTGTTATTTTGGTGGCTTCACTTGTGGTCTTTTTTGTAAGCCGAGAAAATGAAAGTTTTCCTGAAAGCAGTTCCAATACTATTTCTTCGTCAGAAACTGCATCAGAAACCTCATCGTCAACAAGTCAGTCAACCACCACAACAACCTCTGAAACGAAGTCAACAACAGCAAGCACCTCTAAAATAACTACAAAAAGTTCAACAAAAAAGCCGTCCTCAAAGGATGTGGATATTCTTGTTAATGCAAAAAATCCTATTCCGGATGATTGGTCCGTTAATCTTGTTAAACTAACAAACGGAAATCAGATTGATAAAAGAGCATATAACAGTTTGCAGAAAATGATGGATGATGCAAGAGCAAAAGGTTGGAATCCGCTTATCTGTTCTTCTTACAGATCAACATCCTATCAGCAAAAGCTGTTTGATGATAGAGTTCAGCAAATGAAAAAACAGGGAATGACAGAAAAGGAAGCAATCAAGGATACTGAAAAGTGGATTGCCGTTCCCGGTACAAGCGAACACGAAACAGGTCTTGCAGTTGATATCGTTACATTAGAAAATCAAAATCTTGATAACAGCCAGCTCAAATCTGAATGCCAGAAATGGTTGATGGAGCATTGCTATGATTATGGCTTTATTCTTCGTTATCCTAAAGATAAGGTGAAGATAACGGGAATTGGTTTTGAGCCTTGGCATTATCGGTATGTTGGCTATGAAGCAGCACAGTATATCAAGCAAAATGGTATCTGCCTTGAAGAATATAAACAATGATTTTTTTCATTACACATAAAACAACCCGCAAGCATTTCTGCCTGCGGGTTGTTTTATATCTTATTCAATCATAATTCCTTTAATTTGTGTTTAAAAGGGTTTGTTTCAGCTCATTCTATTTTGGGGTGTATAGTATGGAATCAATTTGGAGCAAAAGTATTTCTTTAAAAAAACACAGTCCTTTGAAAGGGGATATAAGCACAAATACGGTTGTTATCGGCGGAGGCATAACGGGTCTTTTAACTGCTTATAGATTAAAAGAAAAGGGTATAAAATGCGTTGTTATTGAGGCTGAAACCATATGTAACAAACAAACGAAAAATACAACTGCTAAAATAACAAGTCAGCACGGCGTATTGTATAGCAAAATACGATCTTTTTATGGTGAAGAAGCGGCAAAGGAATATGCATATGAAAACCAAAAGGCAATAGAAGATTATAAAAATCTGATTGAAAAACATCATATTTCCTGTTGCTTTGAAAAGAAGAAGGCTGTTCTGTATTCTCTTAAAGATGCAGGGGTTATCGAAAAGGAAGCTGATGCTGCAAAAAAAGCAGGTATTGAATGCTATCTGACACATAAAACAGAATTGCCTTTTCCTGTTAAATCAGCGTTAGTGTTTGAAAATCAGGCTCAATTCAATCCGCTTGCATTTTTATCGGCAATTTCAGAAGAGCTTGAAATATACGAAAACACAAAAGCGTTAAAGGTTGAAAACAATATTGTTTATACGGATAAGGGGAATATATCGGCACAGAATATTGTTTTCAGCTGCCATTTTCCTTTCGTAAATTTTCCGGGTTTGTATTTTCTTAGATTAAATCAGGAAAGAAGCTATGCTGTTTCTTCAAAATGGAATAAGGAACTAAAGGGTATGTATATTGATGCTGCGAATGGATTTTCATTTCGTGCTTATAAAAACAATATTATTATCGGCGGAGGTGCAAGCAGAACAGGAAAAATGGAAGGGCAAAATCCGTTTGAACTGATAGAAAAGAAAGGCAAAATGTGGTTTCAGGATTTTAAAACAGAATATCAATGGTCTGCGCAGGATTGTATTTCGTTAGACGGCATTCCGTATATTGGACGATTTATACAAGCAAATCCCAATATATTTGTTGCAACAGGTTTTAATAAATGGGGAATGACAAGTGCAATGGTGAGTGCAAATCTGATTTCAGATATGGTTTGCGGTATTAAAAACTACGAAAACAGCATATTCTCCCCATCACGCTTCAGCATCTTTGCTTCTTTAAAAAATATATGCACAAACACAGTCCAAACAGTTAAAGGCTTTTCTAAATATCTTGATTATTCCAATCTAAAAGCAAAGGATATAAAGCAGGAAACGGCGGGCATTATCAAATATAAAGGTGAAAAATGCGGAGCATATAGATGTAAAGATGGAAACCTTTACATTGTTTCTTTGAAGTGCCCTCACTTAAAATGCATATTAAATTGGAATGCTGCAACAAAAACATGGGATTGCCCCTGCCATGGTTCAAGATATGATTATAAAGGCAATCTTTTGGATAATCCTGCTCAGGAAAATTCAATTCTGATAGCAAGGATATAAGTTGATAAGTTGATGAAATTATAATATAATGAATAAAAAATCTTTAGGTGCCATGATGAAAAAAATTATTGCTTTGTTAATTACGGTTATAGTTGCTGTATGCCTTTATGGTGTTAGTAAAAATCAAAATATTTTTAACAATACGCTTGCTTCAAGCAAAACAGTGATTACTGAAAATGAAGTCAGAAGAGTTGAAACAGCAAAAACCTTTGATGAAATTTCTTATAAATATGAAGCTGCAATAAAAGAAATTAAAGAGGGATATGAAAAGCAAAGTGCTTCTATCAAACTTCGCTCCTGTAAAATCACAGTTGAGGAACTTGGAAAAATCATTGCTTATCTGAATGAAAATGGCTGTTACTATGTTGATTCGGCGTATACGTATTATACAGATGGAAAATATGTTTCTTCATTCAATCCCAAATATACTGCCGACTTGAAAGATATCAAAAAGTATAATCAAGAAATTAATTATGTAATAGACAAAGTGGCAAAGGAAGCATCCTCTTTTAAAACAGATGTAGAAAAGCTGATATATATCCACAATTATCTTATTGAAAATATTGAATATGATTCTAACAGCCACAGCAATAATATATATGGTGCATTGGTTTTGCATAAAACAATGTGTGTGGGTTATTCACAGGCGTTTCGCCAGATTGCAGAAAAAGCAGGTTTTAAAACCTATATTGTTTCAAGCAATTCACTCCGGCATGCATGGAATATGGTTAACATAAAAGGTAATTACTTTTTTGTTGATTGCACATGGGATGATCCTGTGTTTGATGAATTAAAGCTTTCGGATGATCCGCTTTCAGGATACGGCTGTTATCAATATTTTATGTGTTCTGAAAAGCAGTTTGTTGAAAATGAGCATAATGCAAATGATTATGTTGTAAACGGCGAAAGCGTTATGGGTATTGTTACAGATACTTTATATGATGATTTTGTATGGCGTGATTATCAGTCCCTTATGAAGTATTCAAATGGAAGCTGGTATCATGATTATGGATACAGCGGTGACAGCATTAATAGTTCACGGGATGTAAAATTTTCAATAGATGAAATTACTTTTTTGAGCAACAAAAATTATGATAAAAAAACTGTAAGAACAATAAAAACCTGTTGGAAAACAGGAATTGAATATTATATTATATTTGAATCAACGCTTCAGAATATTGATGATTTTATTTATTATTTTACTGCGGATGGTATTTATAGATTAGAAAGCAAGGGCAGATTTAACGGTAAAAGTGATTTGCTTATTTTTGAAAATCCAACGCAAAAAAATATTTATGATTTTATTGTGGATACAGAAAACGGAAAGTTTACTGTAATGTACGGTTCAAATTATGATTATACTGAAAAGAATGCAGTAACTGAAACGTATAATATTGCTGATTTTTTCTGCAAAGTGCAGGAGCATCAATATGTTCTGCATGATGAAAGCGAAGAAACAGGAGAGAAGGTCTATATTTGCTCTGCCTGTCATAATGTAATGAAAGAAATTTCGTAGGCTGTATAAATTTTCCATAAAGCTGTTGACAAATGATGTAATTTTTGATATAACTAGATTGTAATCATTACAATCTAGTTATATGCATAACAAGAGGCGGTGAAAAGATGACAACTGAAAGTATTATTTCCATGTTTAAGGAAAAAAATTTTCGTGCCACTCCGCAAAGAATTGCTGTTTATGATTATGTTTATGAAAACAGAAATCATCCCGATGTGCTTGCAGTGTATGAAAATGTGAAAAAGAAATATCCTGCTTTTTCAAAAACAACGGTTTATAACGCACTTAAGGCACTTGAAAAAAACGGCTTCATCATTCCTGTTAATATTGATGGCGAGCGTGTTCGTTATGATGCGCATACAGAGCTTCACGGTCATTTCTTTTGCAACATATGTAAAAAGATTTATGATTTTGAAACAAATCAGCCTGAAATAACCGGGCTTGACGGCTTTTTGGTAAGCAGTAAAAATGTATATTACAGCGGCGTTTGCCCGTGCTGTAAAGATAAATAAATTATTTATAAGGAGTTATGAATTATGGCAAAGAAGTATTATTGTCCGGTATGCGGATACGAAAGTGACGAACCAATTGATGTATGTCCTGTTTGCAAGGCAAAGATGGCTGTTCGTGAAAATGAAGGAGAGCTCGCTTGGGCTGCTGAACATGTAGTAGGTATTACAGAAGGTGTTTCTGAAGAAATCGTTCAGGGTCTTCGTGATAATTTCAATGGCGAATGCTCAGAAGTTGGTATGTATCTTGCAATGGCAAGAGTTGCTTACAGAGAAGGCTATCCTGAAATCGGTATGTATTGGGAAAAGGCTGCTTACGAAGAAGCAGAGCATGCTGCTAAATTTGCAGAAATGCTTGGCGAAGTTGTAACAGACTCAACAAAGAAAAACCTTGAAATGCGTGTTGCTGCTGAAAATGGTGCAACAATGGGGAAAACAGAGCTTGCTAAGCTTGCTAAGGCTGATGGCCTTGATGCTATCCATGATACTGTTCATGAAATGGCAAGAGATGAAGCAAGACACGGCAAAGCATTTGCAGGTCTTCTTAAGAGATATTTCGGCGAATAATAAAGTAAATAAAAATCCCTTGGAGAAATCCAGGGGATTTTTTTATAAGTTTTTCTAATTAATTGTATAAAGAGGAATTGTAAAAACGCGCGAATAATTGTAAAATGTAATAGAAAAAGTATATTTATAAAGAGGGATAAAAATGAATACGTATTTCAACAACATAAAAAAGAATTTCGGATTTGGCTGTATGCGATTGCCTATGCTTGATAATGATACAGTCGATTATAATGAATTTAACAAAATGATAGACTATTTCTTTGAGCAAGGCTTTAATTATTTTGATACAGCACACGGATATTTAGGTGGCAAGAGTGAAATCGCTCTTCGCGAATGCCTTGTTAAAAGATATCCTCGAGAAAGCTATATTCTTGTTAATAAGCTTACAACTCAATATTTTAATAAACAAGAGGATATCAGACCATTCTTTGAAAGCCAGCTTGAAATTTGTGGTGTTGATTATTTTGATTTTTACTTAATGCATGCTCAGAATGCAGAATTTTTTGAGAAATATAAAAAGTGCCGTGCTTATGAAACTGCATTTGAATTGAAAAAAGAGGGCAAGATTAAACATGTGGGCATTTCTTTTCACGACAAAGCAGATGTTCTTGATCAAATTCTTACCGAGTATCCAGAAGTTGAAGTGGTGCAAATTCAGTTTAACTATGTTGATTATGAGGATACAGGCATCGAAGGTAAAAAATGTTATGAAGTTTGCCGTAAGCATAATAAGCCTGTAATTGTTATGGAGCCTGCTAAAGGCGGTAATTTAATCAATTTGCCTGATGAAGCTCAGAAAGTTTTTGATGCACTTGGTGGCGGCAGTAATGCAAGCTATGCTATTCGTTTTACAGCAAGCTTTGACGGCGTTATGATGGTGCTTTCAGGTATGAGCAATATGGAGCAAATGCAGGATAACCTGTCCTATATGAAAGATTTTAAACCGTTGAATGATGAAGAATTCAATGCAATAGATAAGGTTTGCAGTATTTTTAAAGCGCAGGATCTTATTCCTTGTACGGCTTGCCGTTATTGTGTGGATGGCTGTCCCAAACAGATTGCGATACCGGATTTATTTGCTGATATGAATGCAAAAAAGACATATAAGGACTGGAACAGTGATTGGTATTATATGGTTCATACGCAAAATGCCGGCAAGGCATCTGACTGTATTAAATGCGGAAAATGTGAAACTGCATGCCCTCAGCATTTAAAAATAAGAGAACTTCTTGGTGAAGTATCAAAAGAATTTGATAAGGCGTAATCATATAAAAAAACAATAATAATCATTCCGTTCTGCACACACGAGGGCAGTGGTCTAGGAAGCTGTGAAAGTGATTTGAAAAAAATCTGCAAGGGTGCAAGCTTTGGGAAAGGAATTGCAATCCACGGTGCAGAAGCATTAACTTCAGAAAAGAAAGTTGCAGAATGGGCAAATAAGCAAGGGTAAATTAGGACTATTCCTCTATATCGGATTTTTAATAAAGAAAAAACCTCGGAGATTTCCGAGGTTTTTTCTTTATATGTTTATTCGGCAAGTGAAAAATCTGCCATAATTCCGTTGTGGTCACTTACATATCCGTTTGATGTATCGTCAAGCACCTTGTATTGGTCAACAATAAGCCCTTTATCGGTAAATATGAAATCAATCGGCTTTCCTGTGTTTACATCGCCCCAAGCCTGATAAGTTGTTTTTGTTTCGGTTTCTTTAGCAACAAGCCTTGTTTCCTGAAGCACATCAGCAATTGTGTTGTAAGCAGGCATTCCCTCAAATTCATTGAAATCACCTGATAAAACGATTACTGCGTTGTAAAGAGAGCGAAGCTCGTCAATCTTATCTGCAATAACGGTTGCACCATAATCTGCAGCCTCCTCGCTTGCATTATCAAGGTGGGTATTCATATGAATATACTGTTCGCCTGTTTCATTGTTTGTAAGAAGCACCCATGTGCAAACTCTGTAACAGCCTGCTCCTTCAA
>JAAVHU010000045.1 GCA_014799585.1 Clostridiales bacterium
AGGTCAAAGCCTTAATTCTGTTGATGAAACGGATTGGACAAAGGCAGCAGAGCTTTTGGCAGAGCAGAAAGATACCGTAAGCCCTGTTTACGTAATGGATGAAATATTTAATCTTATGGAAAGCGGAGAATATGCTTTCGCAACCTATTATGCAGGTGATTATGCTTTAATGCACGATAATAATGAAAGCCTTGCTTATTGTTTCCCGGAAGAGGGCGTAAATATCTTTTACGATGCGTTCTGCATTCCTAAATGTGTTCAGAATAAAAATGGTGCAGAAGCGTTTATAAACTTTATGCAGGAGCCTCAGGTGGCTTTGGAGAACGCAGAGTTTATTTATTATGCTTCGCCAAATGTTACAGTTAAATATAATGAAGAACATTCCCTTTATCAGAATGAGGCGGTTTATCCTCAGAATATGCCGAAAGGTCAGTATTTTGAAAATCTACCGCAGAATATTCTTGAATTGCAGGCAGATTTGTGGACTAATGTAAAAAGCGGTAATCTGTCGTTAAACAGTGAACTCAATAATAAAAAGATTTATATTGAGTCCGGTGTGCTTGCTGGAATTGTGGCTATTGTGGCAGTATTCAAAATTGTTTCAACAATCAAAAAACGAAAAATTGAAGATTTAAGTGACTTGTATGAAAAATAAAACGAAATGTGTAATATTTGATTTGGACGGAACGCTTGTTAATACAATTATAGATTTAGGGCGTGCCTGTGATTATCTGCTTGCAAAGAATGGGATTAAACCTGAATGGTCTGAGGAAGATTATAAGGGCTTTGTCGGAAACGGAGCAAAATTGCTTGTTGATAGAGCATTTGGCGGTAAATTAAGTTCCAAGCAACTTGAAGAGCAGTATTCTGATTTTAAAATCAAGTATAACGAAATAAAAATGGATAATGCATATATTTATGATGGTATGCTTGAAGTTGTTCAGATGTTAAAGAATAACGGCATTAAAATATCTGTATGCACGAATAAGCCTGATGTTGCGGCAAAAGGAATGGTAGAGCATCTTTTCGGAAAAGATGTATTTGATATCATTGTTGGGGCAACAGATGATTTACCAAAGAAACCAAATGTGGATATGCCTAAAGTAATTCTTAATAAACTTGAATTAGCTGCTGATGATTGTATCTGGATAGGTGACAGCTCAGTTGATATTGAAACAGCCAAAAATCTTGGCTGTGAAAGTATTGCGGTTACTTGGGGATTCAGATCCGCTGAAAGCCTTTTAAAATGTTCACCAGATTATGTTGTTGACACGCCAAAAGAAATTTTGAAAATTTTTGAAAATAAGTGTTGACATTTGAATAATCATCTGTTATACTATCAATCGTTGTGAGCGAGAGTGGCGGAATCGGCAGACGCGCACGTTTGAGGGGCGTGTGGGGCGACTCGTACGGGTTCAAGTCCCGTCTCTCGCACCAAGATAAGCGGATACCCATTCGGGTGTTCGCTTATTTTTTGTGTTTTAGGAGGAAGAATGAAAAAGAAAATACAACTAAAGAATAATACAACAAATGATGCAAATGAGAAAAAAGAGCATTCTAATATCAAATTCAATATTTTAGAAATATTTTTGAAAATTATACCAATTGGAATTTCAATTATCGCTTTAGTTCTTTCTTTTTTTAGTTATAAAAATGCAAAAGAAAACAGTTTTTATAGCAGAGTATTTCAACCATTGACGTATTACTATGATTTTGATATAGATAATGAACAGACTGCTCAATTTGGAAACTATATTATGCCTGCAATTAAGTGCACAATTAATGTTAATAGCGGATGTATTAACAAAATTATGGTTATAGCAACTGATGAAAATACCATAGATTCAATATATGCTTATAATTCGAAGACAGTTGAATCAGGATTGTTAAAGGATATGGCTGTTGATTTTGACTTGAAATTCTCTTCTATAGTTGAATTTGAAAATTTTATTTATCAATACATCTTTATTTATGTTGAAGGAACTAATAATGAATGGAATTTAGATTGTTTGCAAATAAAATACAATGAAAATCAAACATTGGAAAGTATCGGTGCATTGGACACCACAGATTTATTAAGAAAAAACACTTATAATAATGATATTATAAATATGATTTTGGTTGATTATGAAATGGTATTTAATGAAATAAAGAGCTTAACTAAATAACCATTTCACTTTTGGGGTGACAAATAATGTATTATCGCACACAGGCATCTATTGATTTAGATGCTGTTGAATATAATTTTAATCAGGTCAGAAACAAATTACCGCAGAATGTAAAAATTCTTTCAGTTGTTAAGGCTGATGCCTACGGACACGGTGCTGTGCCGATTGCTCGTTTTTTGGACGATAAATGTGATTTTTTCGGTGTGGCCTGCATTGAAGAAGCAATGGAACTTATAAATGCTGATATTAAAAAGCCTATATTAATTCTTGGTTATGTTTCACCGCAGCTTTTTGATATAGTTGTTGAGCATAATATAAGAACTTCAATTTTTTCATTGAATGATGCAATGGCTTTATCAAACGAAGCTATAAAGCAGAATAAAACAGCTTTATTTCATTTTTGTGTGGATACAGGAATGAGCCGAATCGGATTTCAGGTTAACGAAGAAAGTGCTGATATCTGCAAAAAAATTGCTTCATTGCCAAACATAATGGCAGAGGGATTGTTTTCTCATTTTGCTACTGCTGATGAAAAAGATTTAACAAAATCAAAAGCACAGCAAATGAAGTTTCAAGCATTTATACATATGCTTGAAAGCAGGGGAATGCAAATTCCTATTAAGCATATCAATAATTCAGCCGCTATAATGAATTTTGACGAAACATTTGATATGTGCAGAATGGGTATTATTACATATGGTTTATATCCGTCTGAGGAAGTAAATCAATCTCTTCTTTCTATTAAGCCTGTAATGACTTGGAAAACGCATATTTCACATATTAAAACTCTTGAAAAAGGAAGAGAAATCTCGTATGGCGGAACTTATGTAACACCCGATGAACGAGTGATTGCAACAATTCCCGTTGGTTATGCCGATGGCTATCCAAGATGCCTTTCAAATATAGGAAAAGTTATTGTTAATGGTAAATATGCTCCTATTGTTGGCAGAGTTTGTATGGATCAGTTTATGGTTGATGTAACGGATATTGAAGATGTGAGCATAGACAGTGAGGTTATTCTTGTTGGAAAAGGCGGAAATCTTGAATTAACTATGGAAGAGGTTTCAAATGTTGCTCATTCGTTTAATTACGAGCTTCCTTGCGGAATTGCTTCAAGAGTGCCAAGAACATATTACAAAAATAATCAGCTTGTTTTCGTTAAAAACTATCTATAATATTTGATTAATTCATAATAATATGATATATTAATCAAAGAATAGATTTCAGAGGTTTAAATAATGGATGATAAAAAATTAAAAGAATTTTTAGAAACAAATAAAAAATCACATTTCCTTCAATCTCCTGAATGGGCAGAGGTTAAATCCAACTGGAAAAACGAAATGCTTGTTGTTGAAGAAAATGGCGAAATTAAAGGCGTAATGAGTGTACTTTTAAGAAAAGTTCCGATTTTGGGCAGATATATTATGTACGCTCCAAGAGGTTTTGTTTGTGATGAACACGATAAGGATACTCTTAAAAAGCTGACTGAAAAGGCAGCAGAGCTTGCCAAAAAATATAATGCATTTATTTTCAGAATGGATCCTGATATTCCAGATAATGATGAAGAATTCAAGTCTATTGCAAAAGAACTTGGTTATAAAATGAAAGAAAATATTGAAAGTATAGATCAGGTTGTTCAGCCGAAATATGTTTTTAGACTTGATATTTCAAATAAAACAGAAGAAGAGCTTATTGCTTCTTTCAATTCTAAAACAAGATACAATTTAAGGCTTTCAAAAAGAAAAGGTGTAACCACCAGAATCGGCACTAAAGCTGATATGGAAACCTTTTACAGAATTATGAAAGAAACAGGCTCACGTGATGATTTTTTCATCCGCCCGATTTCTTATTTTGAAAAGATTTATGATTGTATGGGTGAAGACCATGCAAGAATTATTGTTGCTGAATATGAGGGTAAGCCAATAGCTGCTGTTATGCCGATAAAATACGGAAACAAGGTTTGGTATCTTTACGGCGGAAGCTCGAACGAATACAGAAATTTAATGCCGAATTATCAGCTTCAGTTTGAAATGATGAAATGGGGTCTTGAAAACGGCTGTGAAGTATATGATTTCAGAGGTGTTTCCGGCTTTAAGGACGAAAATGATCCTCAATATGGCGTTTACAGATTTAAGAAGGGCTTTAATCCTGAATTTGTTGAATTCGTAAATGAGCTTTATATCGTATATGATCCGTTTATGAATAATCTTTTCAATACGAGTGAGAAATGCTATAAAATGCTGAATGCTGTAAAGAAAAAAATAAAGGGTTAAAAAATGAAGGGAGATTCTATATCTCCCTTTTGTTTTAAAGAAGTGAACGATTATGAAACTTATTACACCATCTTTTTATAAAAATTTTGAATGTATAGCAGGTGCTTGCCCTGATAGCTGTTGTCAGGGTTGGGAAGTGGACGCTGATGAGGAATCTTTGTCTTACTACAAAACGCTTTCGGGCTGTTTAAGAGAGAAAATAGACAGCGTGCTTGATAAAGATGAATTTGGCAATACTATTTTTCGCCTTGCTGATAAAAAAAGATGCCCGTTTTTAAATAATGAAAATCTTTGTGATATGCATATTGCAATAGGCGGGGAGCATACGCCATATACCTGTCGAACATTTCCTAGATTTATAAATGATTTCGGCGGCACAAGGGAAATGGGGATTTCTTTTTCCTGCCCTGTTGCAAGTGATATGATGTGGAATTTAAACGAAGACTTTGCTTTTGATACTGAAATTAACAGTCTTCCGCCAAGCTTAAATGATATAGACGCTGAGCTTTATTTTAAATTGCTTACATACAGAAAAAAAGCATATTCCATTATGCAGAACAGGGAAGCAGAAATAAAAGATAGATTAATAACGCTTCTTGATTTTGCTGCTGATATACAAAAGGAACTTGATAATTATTGTGAAAACGGCTCTGAAACTCAGTTTTTTGATGTATTCTGTAACCCTGAAGTGATTAATAGCGAATGGGTTGAAAAGGTTAAAAATCACAGCACGGAGCCTGTTTTTCCTGCAGATACAATTTGTGAGAATATAGCTATGTATTTTCTTTTCAGATATTTTTTGACAGCGGTTTATGATTTTGATGTTCTTTCTAAAGTAAAAATGGCTGTAATCGGTGTTTTGATACCAGCATATTTCGGAAATGATGCGTGGACAATTCATCTTTGGAGCAAAGAAACAGAGCATAGCGATGTGAATATGGAACGCTATAAATATGAATTAAGACACAATATTTATCTTACAACAAAGGAATTAAAAAAGCACCTCGTTTGAGGTGCTTTAATTTTCAAATTTTTTTAATTTCTAAATCTTTGATGCTTCATAGGCAACACCAAGCATTCCTGCATTGTTGCCCAGCTTTGTATTTACTATATTTACCTTTCGGAAACTTTCCATAAGCTGTTTATAAATCTTTCTGTCAATCAAATCAATAATGTATTTTTCATTCATAATTCCGCCACCCAAAACAATTAATGAAGGATTGAATACATTAATTAAACTCTTAAGTCCGATAATTATTTCGTCAATCCAGCTATCAATAACATGGCGGATTTCAGGATTGTTGAAGTTTTCTTCCTGAAAGATTTCAAAGCCGTTCAATTCTTTTCCTGTAACTTTTTTTACAGCATTAACAAGTGCAGTGGCAGAGGCATACTGCTCAAAGCATCCCTCAGCACCGCAGGTGCATGGTCTTCCGCCCGCATGTGTGATTATATGACCAAATTCTCCGGCTGAACAAGAAGAACCTTTGTAAAGCTTATTATTAAGATAGATTGCTCCGCCAATGCCTGTTCCAAAGGTTAAGCAAATGAAATCAGAGGAATTAGCAGCTGCTCCGAATTTAGCTTCTCCCATCGCAGCGGCATTAACATCATTTTCAACATATGTAGGTATGCCTGTTTTGTTTTCAACGATTTTTTTAACCATCATTCCTGTGTAATAAGGAATATTATCCGTTGAATAAACAACTATGCCGTTTTCAGAATCAACCTGACCTGCTGTACTAATAGCAATTCTGTCTATATCTTCATAACTTTCTATAATTTCAATTACTTTGTTGATGATGTACTGTCCGCCTTCTTTTGCATCAGTTGGTATGGTGTGCTTATCAGAAAGATTAAAATTTTCATCACAAAGTGCATATTTGATGTTTGTTCCGCCAATATCAAAAGCTAAAATTCTCATTTAATTACTCCTCATTAAAAAACTAAATTAATTATATCAGTAATATATGTTAAATTCAATCAATTATTGAAAAATTTTAATTGATATGCTATACTTTATTCAAACATTAAGTGTTGAAAAGGAAAATATGTATGTCTGAAGAATTTGAAAAACTTGATAGTCCTTTGATTGTTCACAAAGAAACGGACGCTTCTTATCATGAAACTGCAAATATTGATGTGATTTCAACTGTAAATAAAGTTGAGGAAAACACATCTAATCTTGTTCGTCATCGTTTCAGAAAAGTTAAAAAGAAAAGTAAAGCCCCCTGGGTTATTCTTATTATTGTTGTAATTATTGTTGTTCTTTGCGGTCTATATTTCGGCGGTGTAATCGGCAATAAAAACGAAGGGGAAACTGAATCATCAACTAAGAAAACCTATGTTGAAACGCCGGAGAATAAATTTGAAGGTGTTATTACCATTAAAGGAACTTACATTTTCTTTGAAGGTGAAGAGGTAGACGGAACAGAAGAATTGGAACGCATCATTAAGTATCTTGATTCTAACCAAGAATTCGTTATTCAGGATGAAGATGCAGAGCAGGTATTGTTGTATCAGGAAATTATTCCTCTTCTTGATCAATACAAGGTTAAACACGGTGATCCGAAATATATTATTTCAAGCGGACTTACAAGCAAATATGAAGCAAAATAAGATAATCTATTTATAACTAAAAAAAGATGTTACTGCTTATG
>JAAVHU010000046.1 GCA_014799585.1 Clostridiales bacterium
ACCCTGCCCTGTTGGAAGGAACTGCATTATAAATTCAAAAATATCTCTTTTGATACCGCTTACATACGCAGGATTAGGTATTGGATCTCCCAATACAACGCCGTCCAATGAAAAGCTGATAAATTCTTGTGTTGTTTCAGGTTGGGAAAGTGCCTCATTAACTGTGCTTGCAACAATCATAAGAATAAACATAATAATGATTGAAAAAACGGCTGATACGGAACGCTTTGAGCAAAGCATACAAAGCATTGTTAACATTGAAGCAAAGGATGCGGTAATACATACACCCATTAAAATGTAGATTACAAGCTTGCTTACATCACCCTGCCAACCGCCTAGAAGCGGAACGCCAACAGCAAAACCGCCAACAAAAAACATAGAATAAATAAACAGCGAGCCTATAAAACAGGTTATATAATTTGCAAGATAAATATTTTCCCGCTTGTGACCAACAACAAGCTTATTTCTTATGGTTTTGTCGCTGTATTCCTTGCCGAGATACGGCGCAACAAACAATGCAAAAATAACGCCAATAGCAGGTATCATTTGAAAAAGCACATCATTTAATGTGTTTGGATTTATTACAGTTCCGTTTTTATTCATCATTGCCCTGTCTATACTTTGAGCTATTATAAGTCCAAGTGACGCACCTGCAACAAGCCACAAAGAAGTTTCTTTTTTCAATCTGCTGAAATTTGCTTTTAAAAGTTTATTCATTTCTGCCACCTCCAACAAGATTTACATAATAGCTTTCAAGGCTTTCTTCCCTTTCGGAAGCAGAAATCAATTCACAATCCTCAGCAGACAAACGGCTGATAAGCTGTGTTAAATTCACCTTTGCGTAAACATCTGCTTCGGTTACAGAAATAATTTTATATTGGGCGCCCATTTCATCAAGCACTCTTGAAAGCACGGCTGTTGAAGAAACCCCAAGCCTTGTACATTTACGGCAGGCTTTTTCAAGTTCTTCTGCACTGATTTCCTTAACAATTCTGCCCTCATCCACAAAGCCGTAATGAGTGGCAAACTTGGATAATTCATCAAGAATATGGCTTGAAATCAAAACAGTTATCTGTTTTTCACGATTTAATTTTAAAATCAATTCTCTGATTTCAATAATACCCTGCGGGTCAAGACCGTTTACAGGTTCATCAAGCACAAGAAAATCAGGGTCACCAACAAGTGCAACCGCAATACCAAGCCTTTGCTTCATACCAAGTGAAAAGTTTTTAACCTTCTTTTTACCTGCATTTTCTAAACCGACTAATTTTAAAATATCATCAAGTCCGTCAAAGGACGGCAGGCCGATAATACGATACTGCATTTTCAGATTTTCTGTTGCTGACATATCAAGATAGATAGACGGTGTTTCAACAACCGCGCCCATTCGTCTGCGTGATTTTGCTATATCCTTTTCCGTGTTTTTTCTTCCGTAAAGCGTATATTCGCCTGCACTCGGCTCCTGCAAACCGCAAATCAAACGGATAAGCGTTGTTTTACCTGCGCCGTTTTTTCCTACCAAGCCATAAATTGAGCCTTTCGGAACGCTCATAGAAAGACCGTTTAATGCTTTAAAATGCCTGTAATTTTTACAAAGGGCATTTGTTTTTAAAACATATTCCATAAGTAATTCCTCCTTTAATTTATGACTTGATTGTAAAATACTGTCGTTAAGAAAACAGTTAAGGAAATCGTAAAGATTTCATCAACTTTTCATTTTAAAGCCGATACCCCAAACACTTTCTATATAATCCTTATTATTTACCTCTCTTAATTTTTTACGAAGATTGCTGATATGAATTTTAAGCGAGCTTTCCGTGCAATCGGGCGTGTCCTCGCTTATTCGATCAAGCAAAACGGATTTTGTAATCACTTGATTTGGATTTTTCATCAACAGCTTTAAAATGGCATATTCCGTTCGTGTTAATTTAATTTCCGTTTCAGAAATAGAAACAATATGCGAAGCTGTATCAAGCGAAATATCATCAAAATAAAGTTTTTCATTTTCATTGTTATATTCGCTTTTACGAAGCTGAACAGAAATGCGGGCAAGCAGTTCTTTGGTATCAAAAGGCTTTGTAATATAATCTGCCGCTCCGCCCAAAAGAAGTGAAACCTTATCATCAATGCCAATCTTTGCAGAAATAATAATAACGGGAATTCCCTTTATTTTAGGCAGAACCTCTTCTCCGCTAAGACCGGGAAGCATTAAATCAAGAAGCACTAAATCGGGCGTTTGCGAAGATAAAAGCATAACAGCCTCTGTTCCCGAATAAGCACGAAGCACAGAATAGCCCTCTGCTTTCAAAACCTCTTCAAGCATATTTCCTATATTAATATCATCATCAACAATTAAAATTTTCTTCATCATTATCACCGCAATTATTTTAACATTATATTATGTATTTTAAAAGAGATTAAGCGGTTAAGAAAAAGTTAAAAAACAAGGAGGGTATAAACCCTCCTTTAAATTACCATTTATTATGCACTCTTTCTGCGAAAACAACCTTATCTTTAATTTTGATTTCCATTCCGTCATCAAGGATTGCTGTTCCCGAAATCAGGCCGAACACCTGATGCGGAATCATACAGATAAGTTTTAAATCAACAGGAGCCTGCCTGTCTATAATCGGCTTAAATTCCATTTCAAATCTGCCGTCTGATGATGTAAAGGTCCATGGCTCTGTATATTTGAATTCGCCGTTTTCCTGCGGAATATGAAATGTAATATCCTTTAATTTATGCGATTTGCCATTGTAAAACAGCATATTTTCGCTTGCAGCCGAAGTATTTCCAAAGCCATAGCCGATATTGAAGCCGAAGGTATCTCCGCCATCAAGTGCAATCTGACCCGAACCCCAATACCATGTATTGTCGTAGGTCCATACGCCTCTGCCCCAATCAAGCGTTGCAAGTGAGCCGTTTTCTCTATTGAATTCATATCGCTTGCCGTCAAACTCAAAAAAGCCGTCTGCACGCATACAGTTGATTTTCTGATTATAATAAAAATGCTTATCCTTATCAAAAGGGGTTGCAATAACCATACTTTCTTCAGGAATTTCTGTTAAAGTAACATCAAAAACCAATGCCTTTTTGCTGTTGCAGTAATTATCATATGAACCGTACAATCTGCGCTTTTTACCATCATTTTCAAAATGCATATCGCAAGTGCCGACCTTGGCACTGACATCCCCGATCTCGCTTGTTGCAGGAAGATTGAGCTTTCCAAGCGGGAAAAAGCCAAGTTCTGAATCATTAAACTGAACAGGATTTTCACCGAATTCAAGATGCGAAACCGAAAGGCAGCTAACATAACCCGAATCAGAAAGTGTAAGGCACAAGCCGTATTCCTGATTGCCTATGTAATAATAATCCCATTCCTTAATTCTCCATTTCGGAGCCTTGATATCATCCCTGCTGTACTGCCATAAAAGTTTTTTTGCAAATCCCGGCTCAGCAATATTGCCGTTTGAATCAAGAAGCCTTTGCTTTGCTGTAATTTCGTGCTGCATAATATTTACCCCTTTTTTATGAAGTTTGCGAGATAGCATAAATTAAAAATAAATACTCCTTTTCGCAAACTGTATATACTTCATATTTATAGTAGCATACTTTTTGGAAAAGATAAAGAACTTTTTACAATAAATCTATTCGTGTAAAAAAGATAGAGGGCATTATGCCCTCTAATTATTTTAAAAATCCTTGAACAATAACTTCTTCTGCTTCTTCTTCATCCATACCGAATGTCATCAGTTTTAAAAGCTGATCTGAATTGATTTTGCCGATTGCTGCTTCATGCACAAGCTGAGCATCTGCACTTGCGGCATCAATTTCGGGAATAGACGCAATTTTTGCATTATCCATAATAATGGAATCGCACTGAACGTGCGCACGGCAGGCACAATTGCCGATAACCTTTGGATGGAAAACCTGAACAGAATCATTTTTGCCAACGCTTCGGCTGACAATCTGGCAAACGGATTCATCACCATTCATATTGATTTCAACATTGGATTCTGCAAACTGCTTGCCGTGGGTCATAAGCCTTTCGGTAATTGTAAGCTTTGCACCCTTTTCAAGATTTGCAGTTGTATCTCTTTTTGTTGAATCAACACCCTTAATCTGCACCATTTCCATTTCGGCACAAGCATTTTCATCAAGGTTTACAACCGTTACAGGATTTAAAATTCTTGCTCCTGTTCCCTCGCCCTCGCCGTAATGCTTTTCAACATATTTAACCTTTGCACCCTTACCTACATAAAAGGTATGAATGCCATCGTGCTGGCTTTTTTCACTGCCCGAATTATGAATGCCGCAGCCTGCAACAATAACAACATCGCTGTTTTCACCGATATAAAAATCATTATAAACAACATCTGTCATTCCGCTTTCGGAAAGGATAACAGGAATATGCACACTTTCATTTTTCGTGTTCGGCGCAATTTTAATATCAATGCCCGGCTTATCCTCTTTCGGAATAATCTCTATATGCTCTGTACTTCTTCTGCCCATAGCTGAGCCGTTTTTTCTGATATTATACGCACCGCTTGGTATCTCGTGAAGATCCGCAATTGTTTTAAGCATTTCTGAATCAATTTTAAGCATTGATTATCCCTCCTTTCTGAAAGCACAGTTGCTTTCATTTCCAAGCTGTTTCAACAGCTCGGGGAAAATTTCATCCTTTACACCCTGCTTTGCAATTTTGCCGTTTGCAATAATCACAATTTCATCAGCAAGCTGCATAATTCTTTCCTGATGGCTGATGATAAGCACACTTTCATGGCGGTTTTTAGATATGGTTTTAAAGCTTTCAACAAGCTTTGCAAAGCTCCAAAGGTCTATGCCTGCTTCAGGCTCATCATAAATGGCAAGCTTAAGATTTCTTGCCATAAGAGAAGCAATTTCAATTCTTTTAACCTCTCCGCCTGAAAGTGAAGTGTCTACCTCTCTGTTCAGATAATCAGCAGAGCAAAGGCCAACGCTTGTTAAATAAGCAGAGCATTCATCACTTGGAAGCTCGCTTCCGTGTGCAAGGCTTAAAAGCTTGCGAACGGTAAGCCCCTTAAATCTTGGCGGTGTCTGAAAACCATAGCCGATACCAAGCTTTGCTCTTTCATTAATCGGCATATCTGTAATATCTATACCGTCAAAAAGAATTTTACCGCCCGTTGGCTTTTCAATGCCCATAATAAGCTTTGCAAGTGTGGATTTACCGCCGCCGTTCGGCCCTGTTATAACGATAAACTTTCCGCTTTCTATTTTAAGATTAATCTTGTCTATAATTTCAAGCTCACCATTCTGTGAGGCAACCTTAAATTCAACATCCTTTAATTCAATCATATCTTATTCTCCTTTGAGAAAAATTCTTTAGCAACTCTGACGCTTTCCATTGCATCCTTTGTGTACCAATCTGCATGTATCATATCTGCATAGGACTGTGTTAAAACAGCACCACCCACAAAAATTTTGGCATCTGTGTTTTCGTGAAGAAGCTGAATTGTTCTTTCCATTGACGGCACCGTTGTTGTCATCAACGCAGAAAGGCCAACAAGCTTAACATCATTTTCAACAACCGCATTCAGCACAGCTTCTTCGGGAACATCCTTGCCTAAATCTATAACATCAAAACCATAATTTGCAAGAAGCACCTTAACAATATTCTTTCCGATATCGTGAATATCCCCGTGCACAGTTGCAAGCACGATTTTATCGCCGTTTTTCTGCTTTGCACCGCTGAGTATCATTTTTTCCTTAATCACATCAAACGCCGCTTTTGCCGAATCGGCACTCATAAGAAGCTGAGGCAAAAAGATTTTATTTGCTTCAAAGCCTGCTCCAACCTCATCAAGAGCGGGGATAATGTGATTATTGATAACATCGAGTGAATCATTATCCTTTAACAATTCTGCCGCACAGAGTGCTGCATCCTCTTTCATACCCTTAACAATTGCTGTATGCAATGTTACATTCGTTTCCGCTTTCGGCGTTTCCGAAACCGTTACGCTTTCAATATATTCAGCACAGTTTTCATCAAGAGCAGAAAGTGCATTAAATGAATAATACGCATTCATCATCGCCTGTGACTGTGGATTGATAATCCCTGCTGAAAGTCCGCTTTGAAGGGCCAGCGTAAAGAATGCGGTATTCACAGCCTCTCTTTTCGGAAGACCAAACGAAATATTGGATACACCAAGAACGGTATGAACACCAAGCACTTCTCTTATATATTTAACTGCTTTCAGTGTTTCAATAGAATTATTTATATCCGTACTTATCGTCATTGTTAATGCATCAACAATAAGGTCTTTTTTCTCAATACCATATTCAGCGGCAGTATTTATAATTTTTTCTGCTATTTTAATTCTGCCCTCTGCATTTTCGGGTATACCATTTTCATCAAGGCAAAGGCAAACAACAACAGCGCCGTATTTTTTAGCAAGAGGAAAAACCTCTTTCATATTCTTTTCCTTGCCGTTTACGGAATTCAGCATTGGCTTTCCGTTGTAAATGCGGAGTGCTGTTTCAAGAGCAGTAATATCTGTTGTATCTATCTGAAGAGGAGTTGAAAGCACGCTCTGAAGAGAATAAATGGCGTTTTTCATCATTTCAACTTCATCTATTTCCGGAAGACCAACGTTAACATCAAGAATATGAGCACCTGCATCCTTTTGAGCAATACCCTCTTTAATAATATAATCTATATCGTTTCTTCTTAATGCTTCCTTAAACAACTTTTTGCCTGTTGGATTAATTCTTTCACCTATAACAACAGGTTTTTCCGAAAATTCAACTGTTTCGCTGTATGACGAAACAAGGCTGAATTCCTTTTTTTCAGGCACATTCGCAGGAATATCCTTACAAAGAGCAATCATTTCTTCAAGGTGCTTCGGCGTTGTTCCGCAGCAGCCGCCGAGATACGATACGCCAAGCTCTGCCATTCTCTTCATATCCTCTGCAAATTCAGACGGAGAAACATTATAAACCGTTTTGCCGTTTACACTTTCGGGAAGACCTGCATTCGGCTGAACGATAATCGGAAGACTTGTCCACTTTCTGATTTCCTCAACAAACGCAATCATCTGCTTTGGTCCAAGTCCGCAGTTAAAACCAATTGCATCAACACCCAATCCCTCAAGCATTGTAACGGCAGTTTTAATATCCGCACCCGTAAGAAGCCTTGCGTTTTCATCAAATATCATTGTAACTATAACAGGTAAATCGCAATTTTCCTTTGCCGCAAGCACGGCAGCCTTGATTTCATAGGTATCGCTCATTGTTTCAATAAGCACAACATCTGAGCCGTCCTTACCCGCATTAATCATACCTGCAAAAATATCTATTGCATCAGTGAAATCCAAATCGCCCATTGGCTTAAGCAGTTTGCCTGTTGGGCCTATATCAAGGGCAACCTTTTTACCCGTTCTTTTTGCAATCTCAACGCCCTTTTTGATAACCGCATCAAAGTTTTCCATTTTAAGGCGGTTTGCACCAAAGGTGTTTGTTGTAATGTATTCACAGCCTGCATCTGCATAAGCCTTATGAACGGCAAACACTTTTTCTTCATCTGTTAAATTTAAAAGCTCAGGCAGTTCGCCTGCCTTTAATCCTGCTGATTGAAGCATTGTTCCCATGCTTCCGTCAAAAAATTTAATCTTCATAATCGATTCCCGTAAAAGCCGTAACTGATTTTGTTGGTATCATCTGATATGTATCCGTTAAGGTAATACCGCATCTTTTTGTGATTTCAAGAAGGCTAAAAACCTTTTTCTGTTCGGAAATATCCAAATCAAAATATCCCGGAGAATATCTTTGCCTTGTTTTAACATTGTTTTCTTTTTCTATATTTTCCTGCACAGCATCGCAGATTTCTTCAATCTTTGAAGCAAGAACAGCCTGCATTATCGTAAGTTTTGCACTTTCTGAATTATACTGGCGAAGCAGTCTATCCCCCTCAGTGCCAACCGTTGCAGCAAGCACGGCAACCTTTGTGCATCCCTTTAAGTTCTCCGCAAGCCTTTTGCTTTTGAATTCAAAATTTTCAATTACAAGCCCATCCTCTGTAACTGTGCAGTTAAAAATTCTATATATGCTTTTGGGCTTAACGGTTTTATCTACTTCGTTCATTAAATTGTCTATCAGATTTAAAAGTGCTTCATCCTCAATTGTGCTTCGTGTTCTTAAATATCTTAATATTTCTGCTTTATTCATTTATGATTTCAGACAGACCTTTCATTATGTTTTCGGCAACATCGGGCTTATTCATTGTATAAATATGAATATTATTCTGCCCGTTTGCCATTAAATCTATAATCTGTTCTGTGGCATAAATGACACCCGCCTGCTTCATAGCCTTTGGATTATCCCCAAAACGCTCAATGATTTTCATAAACTTTTTAGGGAAAGCACAGCCTGAAAGCTCAACGCTTCTTTTAATCTGATTTGCATTTGTAATCGGCATAATACCTGCAATAACAGGAACATCAATGCCCTTTATCGCACAGTTTTCTTTAAAACGATAAAATACCTCATTATCAAAAAACATCTGCGTTGTAAGGAAATCTACACCACAGTCCACCTTTTCTTTCAGATGCTGAAAATCCTCAACCCTGTTTGCACTTTCGGGGTGAACCTCAGGATAACACGCACCGCCGATACAAAAATCGCCGTGTTCCTTAATTGTATTCACAAGCTCATACGCGTAATGAAAATGTTGTTCATCAGGAAAAACAAATCCCTGCGGAATATCTCCCCTTAATGCAAGTATATTTTCAACACCGCTTTCTTCAAGCTCGGTTAAAACGCTGTTTATCTTACTCTTTGTTGAGGTAAGGCAGGTTAAATGAGAAAGCGGAGTAATGCCGTTGTTTTTAATTTCGGTTGCAATTTCAGTTGTAAAGCCGGAGGTTGTGCCCGCTGCTCCATAGGTTACGCTCATAAAAGCAGGACTGCTTTTAGCCATTTCCTGAACAACAGCTTTTGTATTTTCAATCTTGTTCCATTCCTTTGGAGGAAAAACCTCAAACGAAACATTTACTTTATTATTCTTTAATATATCTGATATTTTCATTATATCCACCTCTTGAATGTAATATTGTATCAAATTATTATAATAAATTCAATACTATTATATAAAAACATACAAGGCAGGTAGGAATTTTATTTTTTGCATTTCTGATTATTAAGGTCATTAAACGCTGCAATGGTTTCAAGCGAATCACCAAGCTGAGAAAAGAAAGCCCCCAACGCATTGATTTCATCATTGCTTTTCCCCTCTGCAATACCACAAGCAATTGCCGAAATAGACATATTAACAGCACACGGATCTATAAAAAACACCTTCTTTTATGAATTAATAATTTTCTATATCGTAAATAACCGTAGGGACCGATGACCACATCGGTCCGTTGTACATCCTTTATATTTGTATATTCGGTCCGATGTGGTCATCGGACCCTACAATTACGCTGTAAATTTATAAATCATAAATTAGAAAATCATATGAAAAACAGAGAATAATCGAGAAAAATAGAGCATTGATGTATTATTTTAAATTTGGTGTTGACGAAAAATACTTCTTGTGCTATTATATTCCCACGCATTAAAAATGTAATTAACTATTAACGGAGGAAATCAAAATGTCAACATTTATGCCAAAAGCTAACGAAGTTGAACGCAAGTGGTATGTTATTGACGCTGAGGGCAAGCCTCTTGGTAGAGTTGCAGCAGAAGCAGCAGTTCTTCTTCGCGGTAAGCACAAGCCAATCTTCACTCCAAACGTAGATTGCGGCGATTTCGTTATTATCATCAACACAGATAAAGCAGTTCTTACAGGCGATAAGCTCAACAAGAAACTTTATCAACATCACACAGGTTATATCGGTAACCTTAAAGAAGTTAAGTACGGCACACTTATGAATGAAAAAAGTGATTTTGCTATGGAGCTTGCTGTTAAGGGTATGATTCCAAGCACAACACAGGGCAGAAAGCAGCTTACAAGATGCCACATTTATAAGGGCGCAGAACACAAGCATGAGGCTCAGAAGCCTGAAGCTTGGGAAATGTAAGGGAGGTTTATAGATTATGTACGAAACAAATCCTTATTTCTACGGCACAGGCAGAAGAAAAGAATCTGTAGCAAGAGTTCGTGTTTATGCAGGAACAGGTAAAATTACTATTAACGACAGAGACATTGATGATTATTTCGGTCTTGGCACACTTAAGCTTATCGTTCGCCAGCCACTTAATCTTACAGATACAGCTGAAAAGTTCGATATCGTTTGCCGTGTAAACGGTGGTGGCGTAACAGGTCAGGCTGGTGCTATCCGTCATGGTATCGCAAGAGCTCTTCTTCAGTATGATGAGTCACTTCGTCCTGCTCTTAAAAAGGCTGGATTCCTTACTCGTGACCCTCGTATGAAGGAAAGAAAGAAATATGGTCTCAAGGCAGCTCGCCGTGCACCACAGTTCTCAAAGAGATAATTTCTCAACATTACAACCACTCCTTTTTTGGAGTGGTTTTTTTGCGGCGAGCTGCATAATCATCACGAGCGGTTTGCACTGCAGAGCGAGTGGATACTACAATCATCGGCTTGCTGCGTAGCAGCCAAGCCGCCGTGCACCACAGTTCTCAAAAAGATAATTTGTTTCTTTTTACAAACCTCAGGCTTATACGCTTGGGGTTTATTTTTTATAATGGCTATTGAAAAACGGACGGATATTATCCGCCCGTTTTTTCTTTATTTTGGGATTTTAAGGCAACGGATTGCATTCAATATGGCAACAACCATAACGCCTACATCGGCAATAATTGCAATCCACATATTCGCAATACCAAGTGCACCGAGAAGGAGCGCTGCAAACTTAACCGCAAGCGAGAACACGATATTCTGATAAACAATTCCAAGGCATTTCTTAGATATTTTTATACCAAGAGAAATCTTCATCGGATCATCATCCATCAAAACAACATCTGCCGCTTCGATAGCCGCATCTGAACCCATTGTGCCCATTGCAATTCCGATATCAGCCCTGCTTAAAACAGGTGCATCATTTATACCATCGCCAACGAAAGCAAGTTTTGATTTTTCTCTTTTTTCAGCTATCAGCTTTTCAACTGCCGAAACTTTATCAGCAGGCAGTAATTCACTATGCACCTCATCCATTCCGATATCTGCCGCAACCTTTTCGGCAACGCTTTTTGCATCACCCGTAAGCATAACAGTTTTATCAATTCCAGCTTTTTTAAGTGCCGCAACAGCCTTTTTCGAATTCGGCTTTTCAATATCGGAAATCACGATATGCCCTGCATATTCGCCGTTTAACGCAATATGAATAATTGTTCCTACACTGTGGCACGGTTCAGATTCAATACCGAGTTTTTTCATCAGCTTTTCATTGCCTGCTGCAACCTTTATTTCGTCTACCTCAGCAACAATGCCATGCCCACTGATTTCTTCAATATTTTTTACTCTGCTTCTGTCTATCTCTTTGCCGTAAGCCCTCTGCAGGCTTTTGCTTATCGGATGTGAAGAAGCACATTCCGCAAGAGCCGCATACTCAATCAGCTTTTCTTCATCAGTTGTATTATGATGAACAGCCTTAACCTCGAAAACACCTTGCGTTAAAGTGCCTGTTTTATCAAAAACTACAATTTTTGTTTTTGAAAGTGTTTCAAGATAATTTGAGCCTTTAATCAGAATACCTGCCTTGCCTGCTCCGCCGATACCTGCAAAGAAACCAAGCGGAATACTTACAACCAACGCACACGGACAACTGATAACAAGGAAAGTTAATGCACGATAAATCCAATCCAGCCAATCCGCCGTATTGCCGCTTATAAGTCTGATAACAGGCGGAAGAATTGCAAGAAGAAGTGCCGAAATACAAACAAACGGTGTATATACTTTTGCAAATTTTGAAATAAAGTTTTCTGACTTTGATTTTCTTGAACCGCTTTCTTCAACCAATTTAAGAATTTTAGATACGGTTGATTCGCCAAATTCTTTTGTAGTTTTAATTTTAAGCACACCACTGATATTGATACAACCGCTGATAATCTCACTGCCAACGGCAACCTCACGTGGCAGGCTTTCTCCTGTTAACGCACTTGTATTTATAGAGGATGTACCGCTTTCAACAATGCCATCAAGCGGGATTTTTTCGCCCGGCTGAACAACAATAATACTGCCAACAGAAATTTCAGACGGATCAACCTTTTTCAGCGTTCCGTTTTCCTCAATATTCGCATAATCGGGGCGGATATCCATTAAAGCACTGATGTTTCTTCTGCTTTTTCCAACGGCAATCTTCTGGAACAGCTCACCAATCTGATAAAACAGCATTACGGCAACAGCTTCGTTATAATCACCCTTTTGTTCATATATGCCAAGTGCTATTGCACCCACTGTTGCAACAGCCATTAAAAAGTTTTCATCAAAAACTCTGCCGTTCAGTATGCCTTTAAATGCTTTTTTCAGAATGTCATAACCAATAACAAGATAGGAAATAAGGCAGAGAGCCATTTTTACCCATATAAGTACATCATTTAACGGAATAATATTCGCAAGAATCAGAATTACGGCTGAAGCAATAATCCGCCAAAGCATCTTTTTTTGCTTTTTATTCATAATACTGCCCCTTTAAAATTCGATTTCACAGTCAGGCTCAACCTTTTTGCAGGCTTTTAAAACTGCTTTCATTGTTTTCTTTTCATTTGCATTTTCTTCAAATTCAACAGTCATTTTCTGCATCATAAAATTAACGGTTGCTGAAAGCACACCCTCTGTTTTATTTGCTGCTTCTTCCATTAAGTTTGCACAGTTTGCGCAGTCTACTTCGATTTCATATGTTTTTTTCATTATAAACACCTCATAAAATAAATATTTAACGAATAAACAATTAAGCACTTGTTTAATCGTTCTGTTTGCAGTATAATCATCAATAGTTAGAAAATCAACAGATTTAGCCTGTTTTCTTCCAAACGGATTAAATCTGTTTCCAAAAGGAGCAAAAATATGGATTTTACATCACTTCCGCACGATCACGGCACAAATGACTGCAACGAATTCTTAAGAAAGGAACTGAATAAGCAGGATAAGTTTACTGCTGTTGCCGAAATTATCAAGCAGCTTGGCGATTCTGCAAGAATACGTATCTTTTGGATTTTATGCCATTATGAAGAATGTGTTATTAATATTTCAGCCTTGATGAATATGACAAGCCCTGCCGTTTCACATCACCTGCGTATTCTGAAAGACAGCGGACTGATTGAAAGCCGACGAGAGGGCAAAGAGGTTTATTATAAAGCAAAGGACACTGAAATAAGCAGGCTTATGCATCAGATTATCGAAGAGATTATGGATATCGCCTGCCCTGAAAAGGAAAATGAAAGCAGTGCTTCTCCGTCCGAAACAGCAAAACGTGTGCATCATTATCTTTTAGAGCATATTGATGAAAGAATAACCATTGAAGAGCTTTCAGCAATATTTCATATAAACCCAACCACCCTCAAACAAACCTTTAAAAAGCTTTACGGTTCATCCATTGCGGCTCATATAAACGAACATAGGATGAAATTTGCCGCAAAATTATTGCTTGAAACGGATAAAAATATATCCGAGGTTGCAAAGGCAGTTGGCTATGAAAGTCAAAGCAAATTTACAGCCGCATTTCAGAAACATTATGATATATCCCCATTAAAATATAAAAATCAACAGTGATTTGCAAAAAATACTTGCAATTTATAAATCAATGTGTTATAGTATTTGAGCATTAAGGCATTAATGTATGCGCCGGTAGCTCAGTTGGATAGAGTGTTTGGCTACGAACCAAAAGGTCGGGGGTTCGAATCCCTTCCGGCGTACCAAATAAAGCAGATACCATTTGTGGTATCTGCTTTATTTTTTATGATGTAGGAAGGGATTCGAAACGAAACTCCAAATTTTGAAGCCGTAAGGCTGAAAAAATTTGGGAGAAAGGTACAGTGTACCTTTCGATAGTTGAGAAGAGGTTCGTTTGCGACTGCTCGCAGTGCGAGATAAAAGGAGCAATAAGAACTCGCAGCGGTCAAAATTTCAGAATACATTTATGTATGAATAAAATTTTGGGCACCGCAAGTGTGACCCTTCCGGCAATTTTTTATTTATGCTACAGTTCTGTAGCATTTCCACCACTTTTGTTTAATACTATGTTACAATTATTTTCGCAGGAACAAAAAACCCATAGCTCCAGCGTGTCGCGACACAAAAAAACCGCTCTAACAAGGGGCACCCTACATAAAGAATAATTGCTAAAAAATATGGAGAGTATGGCAAACTGCTGCGTTAAAATCATAGTGAG
>JAAVHU010000047.1 GCA_014799585.1 Clostridiales bacterium
AGTTTATCCTGAGCTGCTGCTAATTCCTTTTCAAGGCGTTTTCTTTCAGCTTCAAAATCAACAAGCTCGCCAAGAGGAATATAAATCTTTGCATCGTCTGTAATAATCGTTACAGTATTTTCAAGATTGCTAAAATCAGAAGATACATTAACTTCATTCGTCGAAGCAAGACGTTTAATAAATTCAGCACCCATATTAAAGGTGTTTTCCAAAGCTGTTTCAACATATACAGTTGCTTTTTTGCTTGGCGGAATATTCATTTCTGCTCTGCGGTTTCTGATTGCACGGATAGCAGACATTATCTTTTCCATTTCAGCTTCCTCTGATGCGAAATTAAGAGTATCATCATACTTAACCCATTCAGAAATCATAATGGACTCTGTATCATGAGGAAGAGCCTGATAGATTTCTTCTGTAATGAACGGCATAAATGGATGAAGAAGTTTTAATATATCTGTTAATACATAAACAAGAACAGCCTTTGCAGTTTCTGCACCCTCTCCGCTTTGAAGTCTAATCTTTGAAATTTCAATATACCAATCGCAGAAAACATCCCAAATAAAATCATAAAGTTTCTGAATCGCGATACCGAGTTCAAATTTATCAAGATTATCAGTAACCTCTTTTGCAAGTGTATTCAGTTTGCTTAAAATCCACTTATCTTCAACAGCCAAATCACTTGGAAGACCATCATATTTATAATCCTCGCCAAGATACATAAGAACAAATCTTGCCGCATTCCAAAGTTTATTTGCAAAGTTACGGGAAGCCTTAACTCTTTCATCAGAAAAACGCATATCATTTCCCGGTGAATTACCTGTTGCAAGAGTAAAGCGGAGTGCATCTGCGCCGTATTCATCAATAACGAGAAGCGGATCAATACCATTTCCAAGAGATTTACTCATTTTTCTACCCTGTGAGTCACGAACAAGACCATGGATAAGAACAGTATCAAACGGAACTTTTCCTGTTTGCTCAATACCTGAGAACATCATTCTCATAACCCAGAACGGAATAATATCATAGCCTGTAACAAGCGTATTTGTTGGATAATATTTCTTATAATCCTCTGAATTTTCATCAGGCCAGCCCATTGTGGAGAATGGCCAAAGCGCTGATGAAAACCAAGTATCAAGTGTATCTGGATCCTGATGGATATGCTCACTGCCGCACTTTGAACACTTTGTTGGTGTTTCACGGCTTACGGTAATTTCACCGCAATCATCACAATACCAAGCAGGGATACGATGACCCCACCAAAGCTGACGGGAAATACACCAATCACGGATATTTTCAAGCCAATGGAAATATGTTTTTTCATATCTCTTAGGAACAAACTTTGTTTCATCATTCTTAACCGCATCAATAGCAGGACCTGCAAGCGGTTTCATCTTTACGAACCACTGCTTGGAAACCTTAGGTTCAATCGTGGTTCCGCAACGATAGCAAGTGCCTACATTATGGGAATAATCTTCAATCTCAAGAAGAGCGCCCTCTTTTTCAAGGTCTTCAACAATAGCTTTACGGCATTCATATCTATCCATACCGCTGTATTTACCCCAACCCTCTTTGATATGGGCATCATCCGTCATAACATCAATTACCTCAAGGTTATGGCGAAGACCAACTTCAAAGTCGTTTGGATCATGAGCTGGCGTAATTTTAACAACACCTGTTCCGAATTCAATATCAACATAATCATCGGCAATAACAGGAATTTCACGATGAACAATAGGAAGAACAAGCATTTTGCCGATTAAATCCTTATAACGCTCATCATTCGGATTAACCGCAACAGCAGTATCACCCAAAAGCGTTTCAGGACGGGTTGTTGCAAGCTCAAGATATCCGCTACCGTCTGCAAACGGATATTTAAGATGCCAGAAATGACCCGCCTGATCCTCATACTCAACTTCTGCATCTGAGATAGAAGTTAAGCAATGCGGACACCAGTTTACAATTCTCTCTCCCCTATAAATCAAACCTTTTTCATAAAGATTATTAAATACTTCAACAACGGCTTTGTTACAGCCCTCATCAAGCGTAAAGCGTTCTCTGTCCCAATCGCAGGAAGAACCCATTTTCTTAAGCTGTTCAATAATTCTTCCGCCGTACTGCTTTTTCCATTCCCAAGCACGTTCAAGGAAACCATCTCTTCCCAAATCCTCTTTTGTAACGCCCTCTTTACGCATAGCTTCAACAATTTTTGCTTCTGTTGCAATAGAAGCGTGGTCTGTGCCGGGAAGCCACAAGGTATCATATCCATTCATTCTGTGATAACGGATAAGGATATCCTGTAAGGTATTATCAAGGGCATGTCCCATATGAAGCTGACCTGTAATGTTTGGAGGCGGAATAACAATTGTATAAGGCTTTTTATCAGATTTAACATCTGCATGGAAATAGCCGTTATCAACCCAGAACTTATATGTTCTGTCCTCAACATTGGCAGGATTATATTGTTTTTCAAGATCTTTTGCCATAGTATCATCTCCTGTATAAATTAAAAAAGCTTTCGCCTCAAAAATGAGACGAAAGCATAATGTTTCCGTGGTACCACTCAAATTGCATTTTACAATTAAAATGCCGCTTAAATCTTTAACGCAGATATACGGGCAGAACTACTATGATTTCACCCTGCCGGCTCATACGCTACCTTCACTGACTTTCCTTTATGACTTGCACCAACCGTCAATTCTCTGAAAATTCCAATCAGATACTCCTCGTAATCGTTGCCGTTTATTATTGAAAATATTTTAACAAAGATAAAAGCTATTGTCAAGTATTAACAAAGAAGTAATAGGATAACAAAAAGGGCGGATACTATCCGCCCCTACAATTTATTGTTACGAATTCTTATTTTCTTTTAGCACTTACAACACTGCTGTAATTTGATGTTGCAGAACTGTTTTTACTTGTTACTGCAATTATTTTATAGCTGTAAGTTTTACCTTTTGCTGCTACACCTGTTGTATATGATGTTCCTGTTACAGTTTTTACCCACTTGTAAGTGCCGTTTGCCTGTTTGAGATAAACACCGTATTTTGTAGCCCCTGCAACCTTGTTCCAAGAAAGTTTAAACGTACCATTCTTGTTTACAACAGCCTTAACACCGCTTGGTGTTTGCAGTTTCTTGTTATTCGTTACATTAACAGCATTGCTGAATTCAGACACAACCGAACTTGTATTTCCAACTGCTAATACTTTATAATTATAAGTTCTGCCATACTGTGCAGTTCCTGTTGTCCAAGATGTTCCTGTAACAGTCTTTACCCAAGTATATGTGCCATTTGCATTCTTATAGTAAATGCCATACTTTATAGCCCCTGCAATCTTATTCCAAGAAAGCGTAAATGAGCCGTTTGCATTCACTGTTCCTTTTAATACCGGTTTTGCAAGCCCTGTTGCAGGGATGGTTTCTTTTTTCGTTGATTTGCAGTTTTTGCAGGTGTATGTTTTTACGCCTGCTGTTGTAACTGATGCAGGTGTTGTTATCTTTCCGCTGTCATAACTATGGCCCGTTGCTTTAACAGTTTTCTGAGCTGTGATAACTGTATTACACACAGAACAATGCGACCCTGCAGTTTTCCCTGCCTTTGTGCAGGTTGGGGCTACTGCCTTATCTGTTACTGCTTTATGACCCGTAGCCTTTATTGCTTCTGTTACAGTAGCTTTACATACTGAGCAGGTATAGGTTTTAACACCATTTGCAGTGCAGGTTGCCGCTTTTGTAACCTTGCCGTTATCATAGCTGTGCCCTGTTGTTTCAATAGTTTCCTGTGCATCAATAATAGTATTACATACTGAGCAATGAGTACCCACTGTTAAACCTGTTGTTGAACAAGTTGGTGCAACAGCATTGTCTATTACAACTTTATGACCCGTTGCAGGAACTGTTGCCTGTGCGGAAAAAACTGTATTACAAACAGAACAATGTGAACCTTCTGTTTTGCCTGCTGTTGTACAGGTTGGGGCAACAGCCTTGTCTGTTACAACTTTATGACCTGTTGCGAAAATCGTTTCTGTTTTAATAATTGTACAATTCGAGCAAACATATTCTTTTCTACCGGGTGATGTACAGGTTGGCGCTTTTGTAACCTTGCCGTTATCATAGCTGTGCCCTGTTGCAGGGATAGTTTCTATTTTGGTTACACCACAAGCTGTGCAAGTATATGTCTTTTCACCTTTTAAAGTGCAAGTTGCATTTTTCGTGATTTCCCCATTATCGAAAGTATGCTCTGTCATAGGGATACTATATGTTTGCGTTGCACCACAGTTTGTGCAAGTACGTGTTCTGATACCGTGTTCAGAACACGTTGGTGCCTGTGTTATTTCACCACTGTTATAGCTATGGTATTCTTTTGAGATTTCCTCTGTTTTTATTTCACCACAAATTGTGCAGGTATATGTTTTTTCCCCTTTTTCACTGCACGTAGCCGTTTTTGTGATTATTCCATTATCAAATACATGCCTACAATTAATAACACCATCTGAGCAGTAAATAACCGACTTAAATAATTGACTATTGCTATCGTTATTCGTTTTAAGCTCATTCCATTCATTTATGGTGCCATCATAATATACAGCAGAAATAGTAGTGTCGTAAAATGCCATACGGTCAATATGTGTTACACTATTTGACATTGTAATTTCCGTTATACGCGGACAATCAGAAAAGACACTGCTGCCGATAGTTGTAACATTGTTTCCGATTATTACACTTTCTAAGCTTACACAATAACGAAACGCACCAGAGCCAATCGTTGTAACACTATTTGGAATTCTTACACTTTTTATATAGGAAAGACCTTCAAATGCATAATCATTAATGCTTGTTACCCCTTCCGGAATGGTTATGCTTTTTAAACTGTTGCAATTATAAAATGCAGATTTACCAATACTTGTTACATTATTTCCGATTGATATATTCTCCAAACTAACGCAATTATAAAATGCCTTGTCATCAATAGCTGTAACGCTTTCAGGAAGATTGATTTCTGCTAAGTATGTACAATTATTAAACGCAGAGTTACCTATGCTTGTAACTTTATCACCCATTGTTACGCTAACTAAGTTAGTGCAACCACTGAACACTGCAGATTCAATACTTGTAACACCGTTTGGAAGAATTACATTTGTTAAACTATCACAAGAAGCAAACGCACCACTTTCAATGCTTGTTACACTGGAAGGGATTGTTATGCTTATTAAACTATGACAAGCATTAAATGCCTGCTCACCGATACTTGTTACACCATCAGGAATATTTACGCTTTTTAAATTACTGCAATAGCAAAATGCAAGCCTATTGATACTTGTTATACCGCTTCCGAGCGTTACAGTTTCCAACTTTGAGAAATTGGTAAACATCCAATCTTTAATACTTGTTACAGTATCAGGAATCACTACACTAATTAAAGAATCTTCTTGCGTTAAAAATGCATTTCTGGAAATACTTGTAACTGTTTTACCATCTATTTCGCTTGGAATGGATACTTCAAGGTCAGGGCCAATGTAATCATCAATCTCTATCGTTCCGTCAGCAAGAACTTTATAGGTATAATCCCCACTTGTTACGCTGCTTAATGCATAAGCAGAAAGGTCTATACCCGCAGTTATGCTAAAAAGCATTACTATTGCAAGCAATAAACTAAATACTTTTTTGAATGTAAAAGCCAATTTTCTTTTTTCAATTTTATTTTCCATAATACCCACGACCTCCAAGGAAAAATAAACATCAAAAAGTTACGCCGCATAAGGCAATAACAAAAACACTTACCGAACAAATCGGATAGGATGTTATATATAATTTAAATATAGCACTACTTAAATCATTAGTCAAGAAAAAAACTCCCATCACTTTGATGGGAGTTGATATTTTTATCTATTAAATTTACTTAGTACATTGGACTAACCTCTCACAATTATTTTTTTGAAACAATGAAGCTCCTTAACATGGAACCATCTCCTCAAATAATTATCGTTTGTCGAGTTTATATTAGTTAGTGCATCGGACTACTCCTTAGTTTATTTGGGTGAAGATTTTTTATCTTCAAGCTTTTGCAGGGAAAGCTAAATTCATATACAATTAAATTAAATTAAATTTTTTAGACGCCTGTGTATTCATCTAATGGTTCCTGCTATAACTAATTTACTGCTTTATAGCTTGCTGCCCGTTATTGACTCTTTTTATCAATTCTGCCGACAGCCCATTCCGTTATATTACCTGAATACTGAGCAGGCGTTTGTCTGACCTGGTTCTGTATCTACCATCGGACAAAGCCTCCTTTCATAATTTGAACTTAACCAAGAATTCTACTTCAATTCTTCCCTCTCTTAAGTTCAACCTCATAATAACACACCTTTTAGCAATTGTCAATAGTTTTTTTCAACATTTTTAAAATAAATTGTAAGTTTTTAACAATTCGATATAAGTATTGACTAAGCATAATGAAAAGTATATAATATTATAGACAAATTGAAAGGAAGAATAATATGGATAACGAAAAAGAGTTTTACGAACCTGATATTATTTCAGTTACCGATGATAACGGAAACGAAATATTATTTGAACTTCTTGAAAGATATGAAACAGATGAAGACGTTTATGTTGCTATAACAGAATACAGAGATGATGCCGAAGAAATCGTTGAGGCTGATTACGAAGTGATTATTCTTAAAGTGCTTGAAGATGACGGCGAAGAATACCTTGCTGAAATTGAGGACGAAATGGAATACGAACAGGTTTCTGATATTCTTATGGCAAAGGTTGAGGAAAAATTTGAGGTTGAATATTTTGAACCTGAGCAGTGATACTATATAACATAGATAGTATATTGTTTACAGTCTGTGCATCTCGACAACCGAAAGCTTTAATAACCCGAACAATCTTTTATTAGGGATTTACGCTCGCCTTATGGGTATGCAGACCTCCCGCTTTTATGCGGACGTTGGTAGCACAAAGTAATGCGGCTAAAACCCACCTGCTTTAATATGCAGGTTATTCTCAGTTTTCGGCGGATGTGCGGATTTTTTGAAAACGAAAGGCTATGCTTACGCATAGCCTGTTTTTTTATTTATTCACCTTTCATTTCAACAAGGTCTGCTTTACCCTCAAAGGCTTCTTTGGAAAGCTTGATGGAGTCAAAAATGGCTTTTTCGATATCATCATTCGTACAGCCAAGCTCTTTGCAATCATCCGTTGGAATAAATAAATTCATTCCCATAATATCTGCAAGACCTACAGGGTCAATACCCGCATCAACATTTCTTTCTTTATAATCCTTTCGCATAACGAGACCAAAGGCTTTAAAGGCACTTTTCGGAACATCAACAATCTTTCTGTTTGGTGTGCCGTTCATTGCACGATAAACGATTTTAAGAAATTCACGCCAAGTCATATTATAGCAGGATATACCATAGGCACGGAATGTACCATTATTATTTTTAACTGCTTCCATTGCCTGCTCTGCCGCACCGACGATTGCCTGCCCCACCTGCCTTACGGTAAGCATAGCTGTTCCGCCTGCGGGATACATAGTAAACGGCATTTTTTCAAATCTTTGAAGCTGTTCTATCAGAATAACCCAAACAGGCTTTCTGCCTGCCTGCGTTCCGAATATATACGGAAGCTCAAGCACACCAACCTGAAAATTCTTATCAGAATACTTTTCACAAACATTCTCTTGCTCTACCCTGCTTTTAATATACGGGTGTTTATCGCAGAGTTTCATATCAGGGCGGTTCTTTGCAAGCCAAGCAAAATATGAACCGCAAACAACGGCGCCTTTCATCCCTGCCTTTTTAGCAAGGGGCAAAAGCCTTTCAAGCGGAGCAATATTATATTTATAATAAGCATC
The DNA here is from genome assembly GCA_014799585.1 of Clostridiales bacterium. Taxonomy (GTDB): domain Bacteria; phylum Bacillota; class Clostridia; order Oscillospirales; family Acutalibacteraceae; genus Eubacterium_R. Next base: position 7,860 of record JAAVHU010000047.1, read on the forward strand.
ATATACAGGAGCGGAAAATTCTATTCTTTCGTCAACACCTGTTGCAAAAACAAAGATATCACTGCCTTTCATAATTTCAAGCATTTCAGCATCAGATAGCTTGTTTGCATCCTTAAGAATGATTTCCATTTCATTCGGAAGATTTGAACCAACAGGAATTGGCGGAAGCGAAAGCGTTTTTACCTTATGCCCTTTATCAATAAAAATCTGTGCCGCAGCAGAGCCGAGAAGCCCTGTGCCGCCTATCATAAAAATATTCATAATCAAGCCTCCGATTTATTCATACAAGTATTATATCAAAATCAAGTTAAATCAGCAACACAAAATAAAAACGGGCGGCTAATAGCCGCCCCTACAATAGTATATAAATTTTTATACAGGATGAACCTTTGTTTTGATATCATCGTGCTTACCATCAAGGTTGTATTTAGCATCTCTTCTGTTCTCGAAGAACTTAACAGCAACCTGATCAAACTGAGCATAGGAAAGAACATCCTCTTCCTGCTCATAAAATTCAGCGATTTCGCCCTTGAACTTATCAAGTTCAGGCTTAAGAAGATCAGCAGGACGGCAATCAATAACAGGATCTTCGCCAACAATCTTCTTTCTGAATTCAGGATCAATATCGCAAGGTGTTTTACCATATTTGCCTGCAACCATATCCTTGAATTCCTTAGTAACCATCTTATAGCGTTCGCCCATAATGATATTGAACACAGCCTGTGTGCCGACAATCTGAGATGTTGGAGTTACAAGCGGAGGATAACCGCTGTCTTCACGAACACGAGGAACTTCGGCAAGCACCTCTTCAAGTTTATCTGCCTTACCAGCCTGTTTAAGCTGATTGAGAAGGTTTGAGAGCATACCGCCCGGTACCTGATAAAGAAGCGTATTTGCATCTACACCGAGCATCTTTGTATTCAAAAGACCGTCTGCAATATACTTTTCACGAAGCGGTACAAAGAATTCACGGATTTCTGTTAATGCTTTAAGGTCAAGACCTGTATCATATTCAGTGCCCTGAAGCGCTGCAACCATAGACTCTGTTGCAGGGTGAGAAGTACCCATAGCAAGAGGGCTCATAGCTGTATCAATAACATCAACACCTGCTTCAATACCCTTAAGCTGTACCATTGAAGCAAGACCTGATGTGTAATGAGAATGAAGCTGAATCGGAATATTAACATTTTCCTTAAGAGCCTTAACCAAATCATAAGTGCCATAAGGTGTTAAAAGACCTGCCATATCCTTAATACAGATTGAATCAGCACCTGCATTTTCAAGCTGTTTTGCATAATTGCAGTAATAATCAATATCGAAAACAGGACCTGTTGTGTATGAAATGGCAGCCTGAACGTGACCGCCGTATTTCTTTGCAGAATTGATAGCTGTTTCAAGGTTTCTAACGTCATTCAAAGCATCAAATATACGAAGAATATCAATACCGTTATCAATACTTTTCTTTACGAAATAATCAACAAGGTCATCAGCATAATGGCGGTAGCCAAGCATATTCTGACCTCTGAAAAGCATCTGAAGTTTTGTATTCGGGCATTTTTTACGGATAAGACGAAGTCTATCCCACGGATCTTCATTAAGGAAACGAAGGCAGGAATCAAATGTTGCACCGCCCCAGCACTCAAGTGAATGATATCCGATTTTATCCATTTTCTCAAGAATATCTTCAAATTCATCTGTTCTCATTCTTGTTGCAATCAAAGACTGATGTGCATCACGGAGAACAGTTTCGGTAATACCTATTTTTGCCATATCAGTCACCTCAATTTAAAGTAACAATAATCTGACCTGCTTCAACACTGTCGCCCTTACCAACAGCGATAGAAGCAACTGTTCCGTCAGCAGGAGCAACGATATCATTTTCCATTTTCATTGCTTCAAGAATGCAAAGAACATCGCCTGATTTAACTGCTGCACCAACAGAAGTTTTAACATCAAGAATTGTGCCAGGCATTGGAGCCTCAACCTTAACTGAACCCTCAGCACCGGAAGCAGCAGGCTTAGCTGCAGGAGCAGGAGCAGGCTTTGCAGCCGGAGCAACAGGGGCAGCAGCAACAGGAGCAGAAGCACCTGCTTCATCAACTGTTACATCATATGGTGTTCCATTTACTGTAATTGTATATCTTTTCATTTCGTTAATCCTCCTATTATTTAACTGAATGTTTTCTTGGAATTGTTGTTTCTCTTTTACTGTCTAAAAAGCTGAGTGCATTCATAAGCTTTGTTCTTGTTTCAGCAGGAACAAAGATATCATCAACAGCACCGCAGGCAGCAGCAGTGAACGGAGAAGCAATTTCAGCTTCATATTCTTTTTCAAGCTCTGCTCTGTTTTCACCTGCAGCAAGTCTGTCATTATAAAGGAATGCAACAGCAGACTCTGTGTCAAGCGGAGAAACAACAGCAGTATCCCAAGCAAAAACAAGGTCTGCATTTGAACCTCTGCCAGCAAGAGCAATATAAGCAGTGCCGATTGCTTTGCCTGTTATCACAGAAATTTTAGGGCAGGTAGCTGTTGCATAAGCTGATGTAAGCTTAGTTGCAGCAACAAGCATCTGATTTTCCTTTTCACTATTTAATCCCTTTGCATTAACAAAGGTAACAATTGAAATATTAAATGCATCACAAAGCTTAATGAAAGCCTCTGCCTTATATGCACAATTCGGGCAAACCGCATTGCCGTCAAAAGCAACGAAGCCAACTGTTGAACCGCCCATCTGAGCAAAAGCAGTTACCACATTTTCTGCATAGCCTGCTTTGATTTCAACAACGCTGTTATCATCAGCAACAGCAGTAATGATATCTTTTGCAGAAGCATTTGCATCAGCAACATCTGAAAACTTTTCTTCAAAATCAAACATCGGAGCAACCTCAAGATTGTTTGACGGAAGAACAGAAACCAATTCCTTAGCAGATGCAATAGCTGAATCAACATCATCAGCAAGAATATCCACTGTTCCCTGCTTGAAAGACTCCTCTACTGTTACATTGCTTGGAGCTGTTACATAGAAATCTGCATCCTTTGCCGCAATAACAACATCTGCCATATTTGCCATAAGAGCAGAAGTGCCAAGGCATGCACCTGCAACAACTGAAATCTGAAGAACAACACCTGAAACGGATGTTGAAGCCTTCAAAATCTCACCATAAGCATTAAGAGCTTCAAAGCCCTCTTTAAGTTTCATACCGTTTGAATCGTAAATTCCGATAACGGCTGAACCTGTTTTTTTAGCAAGTTCATAAACCTTTTTAATTTTCGCACACTGTGCAACGCTGATAGCACCGCCGTCCACAGTTACATCCTGTGAGAACGCATATACATAAACACCATTTACTGAGCCGTAGCCTGCAACAACTTCAATCTCGCCGTCAGCAGATTTAGCAAAAGCATCAAGCTCTGTAAAAGTGCCTTCATCAAAAAGGGATAAAAGCCTTTTGCGTGCTTCAGTGTTTTTTACTGTAAGTTCACTCACTTAAAAATCCTCCTTGAAAGATTAATCATAATTCTGAAAATAACCAAACTTCCAGAAATATCTATTCTTCGGTATTCTAACACTTTATATTTATAATTACAACTATTTTTTTATTATTATCTTAAAAAAATTTTATATAGAAAACGGCATTGAAATCAATGCCGTTTAATCTTTAGTATGCTTCAACAAGTATCTGAGCAAGAAGTGTTCCCGTTCCCTCGTAAGCACTACAAATATCTACTGAAATATATTCTCCTGTTAATATATCGCCGGCTGAAATTGGCTTGAATTTTTTTGTTTTCAAATCATACATAAAACATAATTTGTCGGTATTATTAACGAATGCTTCCTCATCATAAAAACTATAACCATCACGAAGATAAAAATCAATAATGTATTCATTTGCAATGCTGTAATTCTTATCTATTTTTGAAAAATCAAGTACATCAAGAAATTCAATGAGTTTGTTGCAGTTAAAGCCTGCCGTCCATTCTCTTGGCTCTTTATGCTGATATATAAATGTATCTGTATCATCAAAACCAGAACAGCCGCAATGATAATAAACATTATCGCCTGTTACACCTTCAACATATAAATCACTGACTTCTTTATCCGTATTAAGAAATACTTTCAACCAAGTAATATTAAAATCTCTTGCTTCCATTGGGTCAATGAATGCTTGAATATTATCAAGCTGTGACCTTATATCTTTACTTGGAAGATAGATATGATTTTCTATTAAAGGGTTTTTGGCATTTATTACTGCAACAGCACCTAAGACACCAGAAACAATTACAGCTAATGCGACAATAATTGCAATCACAATTTTGAGCATTTTGTTTTTCTTTATATTTTTAACAACATTCTGCTCGCTAATAAAAATTACAGCTTTTTGTTCTAATCTTTCTCCCTGTAAAAGTTCGCTTACAGATACATGAAAGATTTCGCCAAGTGATTGCATAATTTCAATATCAGGATAATTCTTTCCGTTTTCCCATCTTGAAACAGCCTTGTCGCTAACACCTATTCTATCGGCAAGTTCCTTTTGTGTTAAATTCTGTTCTTTACGAAGTTCAGCAATAAATGATGAAAAGTTTTTGTTCATAATTCAGCTCTCCTTTCTCCTTGATTATAAGGCAATACACGCAAAGAGTATACCTATCCGAAAGAGAACAGGTAAAGCAGAGCGAGAATTACTCTACTGTCTTTTTCTCGGAGGAGCGGAGGAGCTTTTTAACTTCATTTTCGGTAAGCTCACGCCATTTTCCCTGCGGAAGCATACCAAGTTTTAACGAGCCCATTGTGGTTCTTTTAAGTCTTGCAACTTCTAAGCCGACAGCATCGCACATTTTTCTGATTTGACGATTTCTGCCCTCGTGAAGTATAAATTCAAGGACAACTCTACCCTGCTCCTGTGTAATAACTGTAACCTCACAGGGAGCAGTTTCCCTGCCGTCTATTTCTATTCCGTTTCTGAGCTTATACAAAATCTCGTCCGATACAGCAGGACGAACAGTTACACGATAAACCTTTGCAAAATTATGACGAGGATGTGTTAAGGCATTCGCAAAAGAGCCGTCATTCGTCAAAATAAGAAGCCCCTCTGAATCCTTATCAAGCCTGCCGACAGGATAAACTCTTTCATTAACATCTTTTATCAAATCCATAACTGTTTTTCTGCCGAGTTCATCGGATACAGTTGTTAAATACCCTCTTGGCTTATGGAGCATAATATAACGCATATTTGAGACTTTGTTAAGTTTTTTGCCGTAAACGGTTACCAAATCCTTTTTAGGATTGATTTTATCACCGATATGAGCGATATGGCCGTTTACTTTAACCTTTCCTGCTTCAATGATTTCTTCGCTTTTTCTGCGTGAAGCCACACCGCAGTCAGCCATAAATTTTTGAAGTCTTACATCATTCTTGTTTGGCATAATATTCAACACTTTCTTCTGCCACGATCGGAACAGAAGCTACTTCCTTTTCTTTATATTTAATAATGACCTTTCCTATTTCACTGCCCTGTTCAACAGGTGCATAAAGGAACGGAAAGTGATAACATTCAACGGTTATAAGCTGAGGATTTAAAACGCTTATTTCGGCAGAATAAGACGCTGAAACAGTATTTTTATCTCCGCCAACAACATCAATACTTATATTTTCTTTAATTTCTTTTTTCTGATACATTTTATCGCATTCTTTATAAAGCGAAATATGGTCGTTCCAATCATCGCCGTCATTCAGCGTTACGCAAATCATAATCTTTCCGTTTCTGTTTACAGCAGAAACAAGGCATCTTCCTGCCTTTTCCGTAAACCCTGTTTTAATGCCAATGCAGTCATCCAAAAATGACAACAGCTTATTATGATTATACACAGCATGCTTTTCGCCGTTTATCGTTACTTCCATTCTGCCCTCTTTACATATCTGAGCAAAAATTTCATTCTGCAGTGCATTTGAAGCAAGAATGGCCATATCATATGCTGTTGAATGATGATTGCCCTCATCAAGGCCTGATGGTGTAACAAACAACGAGCTGTTCATTCCTATGGAACGTGCCTTTTCGTTCATCATAGCGGCAAACCCCTCTGTGCTTCCGCCAAGATACAAGCCAACAGCATTGGCGGCATCATTGCCCGAAACCATAAGCATACCAACCACTAAATCATAAAGAGAAATTTTATCTCCTGCTCTTAGTCCCAACGACGTTCCGATAACATTAACCATTTCATCTGTTACAGAAACTATATCATCAAGTTTACCGCTTTCACAGGCTATCAGCGAGGTCATAATTTTAGTAGTTGATGCCATGCTTCGTTCTTCATAAGCATTTTTCTCATAAAGAATTTCATTTGTTAAACCGTCAATCACAATTGCCGAAGCGGCACTGCAATCTGCACTGTATGCAACTGTGGGTATCATTAAAAGAAAAGCTAAAATTAAAGAGAATTTTTTCAACAAAATAATCACCTGCTAAAATATATATGCAGCAGGTGATTAAAATTTAATACGAATTATTCAGCTTTATTTTCACTTATAGTTTTGCCGTCATCATTCTTAGCTTTAAGAAGCTGAGAAACCTGATCAACAAGCTCAGGAATCATAGAAATTGCACGATCAGCAGATGAAGTGTAATTATCAATCTGCATTAATCTTACCTTATCATTCTGAATAACGATAAAAGCAACAGGCGTGATTGTGATACCACCGCCGCCGCCACCGCCGAACAGCTCTGCATTTGACTTAGACGGAAGATCTGTGCCTCCGCTTGTAAAGCCATATGAAACCTTTGAAACAGGAATAAGCGTTGTATCACCTGTTTGCATAGGTTCACCGATAATAGTTGAAACATCAACCATTTCACGCATTTTTTCAAGTGTATTTTCCATTATTTTGTTTACGGGTGTTTCTTTCATTGTTATATCTCCTTAAAACAGATTATTTATTTTTTAATAATATTAATTACGTAAGTTTTACCTGCTGAAAAAAGAACTTTTAAAACAGTTAAAACGCTTACAGAACCGATAAACTGAAATCCGTATTCATTTTTTGGAGCAATGAAATCAGGAGCAATCCAGTCATCATAATTATCAACTTTCATTCCGTTTAAAACAGCACCTTTAAGCGGATAGTAATATTTACAAACTCGTCCGTAAGCCTGTGCTATATCAGCAGCATCATTGCCGCCTACAAGTATTTTAACATAAAGCGAATAAATATGGAAGCCCCTAAATAAAGTTAATATTGCATTTGAGGCAGATTCAAATAAATTTGTTGCAAAACTCATTATTCCAACAATGCCTTCATTCTTCCATATGTTCTTTATATGATTTTCTTTCTGCGGTTTTGCTGCCGTTGAATGATTATTCTTGCTGTCTTCTTGATTGGAAGAAGTTTCTTTTATTTCAACAACATCATCTTTCGTGTTGGAATTTGATTTTTCAGAAGCCTTTTTCTTTAAATCATTTTTTGTTTCCTGTGCTTTTTTTTCGGGAAACAAGATA
>JAAVHU010000048.1 GCA_014799585.1 Clostridiales bacterium
AATCAATTTTATCTTCTATTTTTGTAACTTCCTGCCCCTCTATTTTTTCAAGATATGGCTTGATGTCTTTGCCGAAAACGATGCCGTTTTCAAAAATATCCAATAACGGCTCAAGAACAAAGCGTCTTTCAAACATTCTTGGATGCGGGCAGGTTAAATTTTTTGTGTTTGTTTTAAAATCTTCTGCCATTAATAAATCAATATCCAGCACACGAGGACCGTTTTTAATTGCCCTTATTCTGCCGAAACCGCTTTCAATTCCAAGACACATGCCAAGCATTTCGTGCGGTTCAAGATTACTTTCAACAAGAACGTTGCAGTTATAAAAATTTTGCTGCCTTGCATAGCCCACAGGCTCTGTTTCATAGATGCCCGAACGAATCAGAACATCTGTATATGGTGTTAAATTTATTGCATCAATGCATTTTTCAATATTTTCTTTTCGGTTGCCGATATTTGTGCCTATTCCAAGAATGTATCTCATAAAAAATTAACTCCTGCTGCGTGTAATATGAACACCCATATATTCAAACTCTGCAGAAACGGGTGCTTCAGGTTTTTTTAATGTTAATTCAATTTTTAAAACATCCGGATATTCTTCAAAAATAGCATCAGAAACCACCTGAGCACATCTTTCAAGCAAATCATATTTTTCTGCCGTAAACACACGGCGCACTGTTTTAACAACCTTTGCATAGCTTACTGTATCATCAACACAATCACTGTGGCAGGCTTTATTCATATTCACAAATAATTCAATATCAAAAATAAAATTCTGCCCGTCTTCCTTTTCTTCGGGATTCACGCCGTGATATGCAAAAAGTTTTAAGCCTTTAATTAAAATTTTATCCATAGTAATGATTAAACCTTTCTTTCATTTTAAACTTTTCTTCAATGCTTCTGCCATATAAATACCTTGTTTTTCATTGGAAACATCGTGAAGCCTTATAATATCAACACCGCCGAATATAGCAACTGTATCTGCAGAAATATTTCCGTAAATCCTCATTTTAGGATTCTCCTGCCCTGTTCCCTCTTTTATAACACGCTTTCTGCTTGTTCCGAGAAGAAGAGGAAATCCATTTAATTTATACAAAGGAATATTTGAAATCAAGCTCATATCCTGTTGCCTTGTTTTACCAAAGCCTATTCCCATATCAAAGCAAATCTGATTTTTATTTATGCCCATTTTTTCTATTTCTTCGGCTGTTTTTTCAAAGAAAGTTTTAACTTCATCAATATCACCGCTGCCATTATGCATAATTATCCAGCCTGTGTTGTTGTTTTTAACAACATTTGCCATATCTGTATTGATAGTACCCGAAACATCATTAATAATGCTTACACCGCATTTAACAGCCTTTTCAGCTACATAAGAATAATATGTATCAACAGAAACAGGAATGCTTATTTTTCCTTTTAATTCATTTAAAACAGGCTCTAAACGGTTCCATTCCTCTTCTGCAGAAACAGGAATATGCCCCGGTCTTGTAGATTGACCGCCAATATCTATAATATCCGCACCCTGTTTTTCCATATTCATAGCAGTTTCAATGGCTTTTTCAACTGAAAAATTTTCTCCGCCATCTGAAAAAGAATCGGGTGTAACATTAACAATTCCCATAATTAAAACTTTTTCGCCGTATTCAATTTTATATTTACCGCAATTCCAAACCATTTTTATATCCTTATTTTATTTATCAAGCAGAGCAAGAACCTCAGCTCTTGTGCGTGAATCAGAACGCATAATTCCTCTTAAAGCTGATGTCTGTGTTTTACTGCCGGGAGCCTTTGCTCCTCTGATTGTCATACACATATGCTCTGCTTCAAGAATAACGGCAACACCCTTTGGGCTCATATGTTCTTCAAGAAAATCTGCAATATCATGAGTTAATCTTTCCTGAACCTGAGGCTTTTTTGCAAAATTATCAACAATTCTTGCAAGTTTGGATAATCCTATAATTTTATTATCACTTGGTATATAAGCAATATGAGCCTTGCCTACAAAAGGAAGTAAATGATGTTCACACATAGAAGAAAAAGGAATATCCCTTACAATAACCATATCATCATTTGATTTTTCATCAAAAAATTTAAGATGTTTTTCGGGGTTTTCACTGATGCCTGCAAAGATTTCCTCATACATATTTGCAACTCTTCTTGGTGTTTCAACAAGTCCGCTTCTATCCGGATTTTCCCCTACTGCTTCAAGAATTTCTCTTACTGCTTTTTCAATTTTCTTTTTATTCTCTTCTGTAATCATTTTTTTACTGTGCCTTTCTAGCCACATTTAAAATAAAAAAATTATAAAGCTCTTGTTGTGGCCAGACAAGGCATTTTTTTATTTTATATTCATTATTATTTTTCAAAGTATCCTTTAATTTCATTTATAGATGCGGAAGTAATTTTATTTCCGTCATAAACAGGAGAAACGGAATAAATGGCTGCTCCTGTTGTTTCATCACTTAAAACTCTGATTTCATCATCAGCTTCGTTATAATCCTTAATTGTAATATTCGTTATTGAATTATCAATAAGTCTTGAAAAAATTCTTTCTCTTCTTTCATAATTTTCGGGATTTATTTGCTGTAAAAGAGCTGTTAATATCAATTCATCAACCAAATCATATCTTTTTTCGGTTAAATAATATCTCATTAATTTAGATGATAAATCACCATCTATTTTTTGGTTTCCGCTTTTAACTTTTATATTAAATCCATAATAAGAATTATCTTTATATCTGATATCCTTTGAAACAACATAATTGATATTTCCCATATAATCAAACAAATCTCTGTATTCTTTTGTGTTTTGATTTATAAAATAATCAATTTCAATTCCAAAAAGGCTGCTTACAGCATTTAAAACATTTCCTGCACTGCCTTTTTTATAAATATCAGAAATTTTATTTCCGTCTATCTCTGTTTCATCATCAATTGTGCAAACTGTGTAAGATAAATCATCCAAATCAACCTGAATTAACGAACAAACATAAATTTCATCCGTATTTTTATTATTCATAACAAAAAGAAAATTGTGTTTTCCTCTTACATTCGGCAAGGTTTTTGAATTATCCTCAACAACAATTTCAAGATTATTCGGCTTAAAAAAATTCTTTGGTGAAAAATCATATTTTATGCCGAAAATTGCTATAAAAACAATGGTAAAAACAAGAATGAAAGCAAGGCCGGCAAATAATATTTTTTGTTCTAAATCTGACTTTAATTTTGTTGACGGAATATATATATCACCACGGTGTTTAAACAAACGCATTATATCACCCTCTTGAATTAACATTATACATTAGTTAAATCGTGAATACAATAAGATTTTTATGAATAAAATAAACCTTTATACTATATATTTACTATAATATATATTTATATAATATTTATAAATAAGTATTGAATATAATTTAAAACAATGTTATAATGAAAAATATATTGGATTTTTCCGCAATAAAATAATTTATTGCTTACTTTTTTCAAAAATATAAGGAGAAATAATGGATACATATAATGATGTTTTAAAAGCCGTTCTTGATTACTGCAAACCTAAAATTTCATCAACTGCTTTTGATTGCTGGATAAAAGATATAAAAATTACCAGCTTTGAAAATAATACATTCACAATTTATTTAATCAGTCCTTTTAAAAAGAAAATTGTTACTGAAAAATATGATGATTTTCTTAAAAAAGCATTTGAAGAAGCAATGGGATTTGAAGTTGAACTTCAATATGAATGCCCAAATGAAGAATCTATTTTTCCAAAAAGTGATTTAGAGAAAGACAGAGAAACTGCAGCAAATGTAAATCAGACAATTATTAATTCAGATAATTTAACGCCTGATCAATTCACTTTTGATACCTTTATTGAAGGTCCTTCAAACCGATTTGCATACAGAGCCGCAATGGCTGTTGCAGATAATCCCGGCGGTGCTGTTAAATCTGAAAACACTTTTAATAATTACAATCCTCTTTTTATTTATGGAAAATCAGGTCTTGGAAAAACACATCTTTTAAACGCAATTTGCTATGATATTCATAAAAAATATCCTGCAATGAAAATACTTTCAACAAGATCAGAGGATTTTACAAATGAATTTATTGATTCAGTTTTCAAAAAAAGACTTGATGATTTCAGAGATAAATTCAGAAATATTGATGTTCTTTTAATAGACGATATTCAGTTTATCGGCGGTAAGGATCAAACAGAAGAAGAATTTTTCCACACCTTTAATTCCCTTGTTGAAAATGGCAAGCAAATTGTTTTAACATCAGACAGACCGCCGAAAGAAATAAAAAGTTTAACAGAAAGGCTTTGCAGCCGTTTTGAAAATGGACTTCTTGCAGATGTTAAATCTCCTGAATATGAAACACGCTGTGCAATTATCAAAAGAAAAGCCGAGCTTTTAAATTTTGAAATTCCCGATAATGTTGTTGAATTTATCGCTGATAAAATCAAAACAAATATAAGGCAGCTTGAGGGTGCAACCAAAAAGTTGTTTGCAATGAGCAACCTTTCGGGAACAACTCCGTCTATTGCTCTTGCACAGAGAGTAATTAAGGATGTTACAACAGATACACAGCCCCTTCCTGTTACTGTTCAGAAAATAGTGGATGAAATTTCCCGCTGTGAAGGTGTTTCATCTGAGGATTTATACAGCAAAAAAAGAAAAGCAAATATTGTTCATGCAAGGCGCATTGCGATTTATATTATGAGGGAAATAACCAACAGCACCTATGAGGTTATCGGCGAAACCTTCGGCTTTAATTATTCAACCGTTCTTTTCCACTATAACGAACTTGTTAAAGAAATGGAAACAGATTCAAAATTAAAAAGAAGAGTTGAAGATATGATTGATAATATAAAGAGTGAGGAATACTAAAATATTCTTTTTAATAAATGAATCAAATTTTCACTGCCGTGGAGAGCAATACTCTCTTTCGGGTTGCGAAAGAGAGTATCCAGAGAAAGCAACCAAAGGGGAGTGTCCGCTTACGCTTCCAAGTCCCCTTTGGAAACCCCTTTGCTACGTGCGGCGGCACACGATGC
>JAAVHU010000049.1 GCA_014799585.1 Clostridiales bacterium
ATTCAAAAGCATCATACCAAAATACTAAAATAGTTGTTTCGGGAATATCCTTTAAAAACTCCTGAACAAGTTTTATATCACCTTCGCTTTTATCAAACGGATAATCACAAACAAGAACAAAGTTATAACTGCTCATCATAGGCAGAAGCTCTGCATCCTTAAGTATTTCATCAATCGTTATATCTTTACCGTTATAGGAATGAAAGTTAAAATCCTCAAACGTTGGCTCAACAATCTTTTTCTTAAGAAGATTTACATAATGGTTTTTTAGATATCCCTCTTGACCGAATATAAGATATGCATTTGAATATGCAGATGTTTTGATTTGGGCTTTTAATTCTGCTTCGGTTATTTTTGCCATTTATTCAGCCTCCTTTCAGAAAATCCGTTTTTATTTACTGTGTAAATTGTATCATAGTCAGATGTATTATTCAGATAAATAGCATTATTGCTCTGACTAATATATTCATATTTTTTGATACACTTAAATTCTGTATCATATATTTCTAAAAAAACATATTTATTCTGTTTATTACTTTTATATTCTACATTAAGTGACTGCCATAAATCAACATTAAAATATTCGTCTGAAAAGAAATTGGTGCAATTCTGAAGATATTTTATATTTTTATTATCAGAAACATAGTTGAGCGTGCCAAACTTATTGGCAAGTAATTTTGAATATTCGCTGTCATTTATATCAACAATCAGCAAGATATCAAGATTTTTCGATTTAATCATATTGGATACAGAATAATACTGCGATGAATCATCAACACCGATTACAACAGCATTCTTCTTATTATATACAACAACCGAAGTAGTGTAATATCCGTTGATTTCTTTAACATATACACAGTTTTGCTCTAATACCTCAGAAAATGAAACAACAGCAATAAAAACAGCTAAAGCAATAATAGCTGTACATTTCATAACCTTTTTGCTATTCATTAGAAAGGCTATTCCAAAAATAATAAATGCCGCACCAACTGCCAAAAAGATTTCATTTTCCGAAACATCAACAACTGCATACGGAACATCAGCGATCTTTTCTATAATAAAGATTATTATTGATGCGAGATAACGGCAAATGCGTGAAAGAATAAACAATAATGGATTAAACCAACAGCATAAAAGCATTAAAAATGAAGCGATTAAAGTTATCTGTGCCAAGGGTATCATAATGATATTCAGAATAATACCAAATAAACTTACATAGCCGAATGTAACGCAAACAACAGGAAAGGTTGATATAAATACAGACAAGGAAGCACACAGAATTTCATAAATATACTTAATCATTCTCGTTTTAGGCTTATACAGTTTACTAAACACAGGATTAATAACAATTAACCCCAAAACGGAGGTGACTGTCAGCATTGCGCCTGCATCTGTTACGGCATACGGATTTATACAAATCAGGAATACTGCGAATCCCAAAGAATTGAGCGCATCACTTCGCTCATTACACAATCTGCCGAACAGAAAAACCGCCATCATAATGCCCGCACGAAGAATGGATTTTGAAAATCCGGCCAAAGCCATATAAAGTAAAACACACAGAATAGTAATCAGTACCTGCGGTGTTTTGGGAAGCCTTAATTTCTTTAACACAAATAAAACTGCACCGCAGAACACTGCAAGATGCAAGCCCGACACAGCCATAATATGTGATACACCGCTGTAATTAAAGCTTTCTTTAATTTGACTGCTCATTTCCGATTTGTCACCAATCAAAAGCGCTGTAATAATTGAACTTTCGGGTGATCTGATATTGGATTGAACAAGATTTTTAATATTTTCTCTTTGATGCAGAATGAATTTATGAATATTAAAAACATTTTCATCTTTAACATCAAAGTTAACAAGCGTACCCGAAAGAAAAATGCCGTTTCCGAAATCACCATATGACTGAAAGCCGTTTTCAGCCAAAAGTCTTAATTTGATTTCACCATCTATTTTCTGATAATAGTCTGCATTAATTTCTGCATCTGATTTTATAGTCAGTTTTATATTCTGAGGCGCATTCTCTTTATCAATAAAAGAAGTTTTAATAGTATAATAATAGCTGTCATATCTATTTTCTTCTAAATCAACAATATAAAATTCAGCCTTTACGGTTTCATTATCAAGATTTTTCTGCGGAAGAAATATTGAATAATAATTAGCAATAAACAGTACACACGCCAAAACCGAACAAAACATACATAACGGAACCGAAACACTGTTTCTTGTTTTCTTTATTAAAACAGAAATGGTGAAAGCGGCACTTGTAACCATTAAGATTACAAATGCCGCTTCAATTTTAAGAAAGTTCAAAATGATAAGAGTTAATGCAAAAGAAAATCCGATATGTGCAAAAACTCTTTTCATTCATTTAATCTCCTGTTTTTATTGGCTCAATCATAAAGCCGTAGCTTTGTTTAACACCCTTTTTCATAAGATAAGGCTCACGAACAAAAGCCTGACCCGGCAAATCTCCGCCTACACCGCAAAGAAGATGATCTATATTTACAGTTGTTATCTCATTATCATACGGAATTTCGTGAACATGCTTTGCTTTATCCAACTTTTCAATTGTGTAATGATAAGCACTGAAATTAAGCGGATCATTATAATAAGAAGAAATCTTAAAGCCGTTTCCATTTTCGTCCTTAATTGTAAAATAATGAACATCTGCTCTGTTTGAGCTTTCCTGCGGACGCATATAGCGGTATTCCAAATCGGTTACAGTTGAACTGTATTTTCCGATTTTAGCACCTGACTTTCTGTCACAATAAGTTGGAACAGGGCCTCTGCCGTACCAATCCACATATTCCATACTGCCGTCAAGCGTCATTCTTGCACCAAACTTAATCATATTTGCTTTTGGAACAGCGCTGTGATAAACATAAATTCTTCTATCCGGATAAATCTTGTATGTAGATACAGAATTTTTAAGACCCGGTGTTTTCCAAGCAATATGAACTTCTATTGAATTATTATCACCGTTTGTTACAACCGTTTTAATTGCCTTTGCTCTTTTACTTGCTCTTTTCCATTTATAGAAAGGATGGAAAGGAATAAGGAACGGTGTGAAATTAAGAAAATCAATATCGTTATCCGTTAACGCTCTGAAATAATACGGCTCAAGCGGAGCTTTAAGCCTTTCTCTGCCTGCGATAGAATAGTTTGTTATTCTGCCCTTTTCAATGCAAACAAAGAATGCATCACCGTTTATTTCAACCGTGTTTCTTTTAACAGTATAATGAAGAATACCATTGCACTTTGGTTCTTCGGGCTGAGGAAGTGCATTAAGCACAAACTGATCCCACGCAACTTCATAATCAGCAGGAAGACCGAGTGAAGCATTTTTTGTATGAAATGATACTGTTAAAATCACCTCTTTATCAAAAGGAAGCGTTGTATAGTTATAAGGAATGGTTATAAATGTTTCAGAAAGAGGTGCACATTCAATCACGCCAAGCTCACCGGATGAAAACTCATCACCATTTACTGTAACAGACCATTTGCATACATAGTTTGAAATATCTGTAAATAAAAACTTATTCTTAACCTTATATGTTCCCTTTTGAATATCAAAAAGTTCTGTTTTTATTTCAGCATACACCTTTTTAACCTCTGTAATCTGAGGATGAGGCTGCCTGTCTGCGCCGATGATACCATTTGCACAGAAATATGTATTTGAGCCTGCCATAGCAGTTGTGTTTGGAATATTGATAATATTTCTTGGCTCTTTCTTTGCAAAATCATCACCATAGAGCCATTCATCCTGACCATTTTCATTTACCTTATGAATGGTTTGGTCAACAAAATCCCAGATAAATCCGCCGCACATATTATCGTAACGCTCGAAATCATCCATATACTCTTGGAAGTTACCAAGTGAATTTTCCATTGAGTGTGCATATTCGCAAAGAAGTATCGGCTTGCCCTCATACATTTCAGCTTTAATCGGCTTACTGTCTGCCGCAAGCTGATTTGCAATGTTATCATAAAGTGAAATGGTTATCGGCTCTTTTTTGCCAAGTTTTTCCATAATATCAGCAGTTGGATACATACGGGAAATAACATCACTTTTGGTTAAATCAAAATCACCTTCATAATGGAACTGCCTTGTATCATCAAGCTTAAGAGCAGCTTCTTTCATTTTAGCAAAGTTATCGCCGTCACCTGCTTCATTACCAAGGCTCCACATAAATATGCAAGGATTATTCCTGTCTCTAAGGACCATTCGTTGCATTCTGTCTACAACAGCGGCAGTCCATACAGGGTTGCTTCCGGGAACACCCTTTCGTCTTACACCGTGAGTTTCAACCTCGCATTCATCCATAACATAGAAGCCGTATTTATTACACATATCATAAAAATATGGATCATCAGGATAATGAGAGGTTCTGATCGCATTGATATTATTCTGCTTCATAATATCAAGATCCTGCGTATATCTTTCCTTTGGAACTGCCCAGCCGTGGTCCGCATCAAAATCATGGCGGTTAACACCTCTGACCATTAACGGCATACCATTGAAATAAATTTTTTCACCTTTAATTTCAACCTGTTTAAAGCCAACATCATATGTTTTAACAGCGGCAGTTTTCTCATCAATCTTTAAAACGATAATCAGTTTATAAAGATTTGGTGTTTCGGCAGACCATTTTTCAGGCTCTTCAATATCGGCAACAAATTTAACCTCAGAGCTGTTCGCTTCAAGGCTTACCCTACTGCTTCCGAGAGCAATTTCTTCACCCTTTGGAGAAAGGAGCTTTGCTTCAATAGAAGCACTGCCGTTAAATGCCCAATAATTCTTGATTTCAACATCAAGCAAGGCTGTTGCATTCTTATAGAAATTATCAAACTTTGTTCTGAAATAAAAATCTCTTATAGAAACTGGGCTTTCTGCAAAAAGATAAACATCCCTGTATATTCCGCAAAGCCACCACATATCCTGATCTTCAAGATATGTTCCGTCTGAATATCTGTAAACTTTTGCAGTAACAACATTTTCATCATCATAACGAAGATATTTTGTTACATTGAATTCGTGAGGAGTCATAGAACCCTGACCATAACCCACGAAATTTCCGTTTACATAAACCTCAATAGCAGCTTTTGCGGCACCGAAATGAAGAAACACCTCTCTGCCTGCAAAGCTCTTGTTTAATTCAAACTTACGGCGGTAAATACCGATTTCCTGCATTCTATGATTAATATGCGGAATTCTGAGTTTGCTTCTGCTTATAGCTCTTGGAAAAGTGCTTGCGTAATAATAAGGAACAGAATAACCCTCTGTTTGCCAAACAGACGGAACATTAATTTCTCCCCATTCCGAATCATTAAAACCCATTCTTTCAAAGCCTGTTGGCTGATTTCTGAGACCACGCTGCCAATAAAACTTCCACTTTCCATTTAAAGACTGTTTATATTTGCTTTCTTCCCCTGAAAGTGCAGACGTAACATCATCATACGGCATTGCGATTACGTGGCCGTCTTCTTTATTGATTTTAAAAACCGATGGATCTTCCCAATATTGCTTTTCCATAAATTATACCTACCTCAATTTACTATCTTATATATTAATATATATTTTAATAAAAGTCAACAAAGCAGATTTTTCTGCATATCTTATATGAAATATGGACAAAAAGGTATAAATTTGATATACTAATAGCAAGTATGCCGGCAACGGCAAACTTATATCTGGAGGTTATATTTTGATAGTTAGAGTTAATGACAGCAATCTTGCTGAATATGAAGAATTTATAAAAAATCATCCAAAGGGGCTGTTTCAGCATTCATCTAAATGGGCTAAAGTTAAATCAGCCTGGAAATGGGAAGCTATAATGCTTAAGGACGAAAGCGGAAAGATTTTAGGCTCTGCTGCTGTGCTTATAAGATTTGTTCCTGTTATTAAATATTCACTGTTCTACGTTTGCCGCGGCTTTGTTGCTGATGAAAATGATTTTGATACATTTGATAAATTGTTTAACGGCTTATTAGAGCTTGCCAAGGAATATAGGGCATACTGCATTAAAATTGACCCTGAAATTGTTATTCAGAATGAAGCATATAAAAGGCATTTAACAGACAAAGGCTTTAAGGAATTAAACCCCGGCTGTATGGATTTTGAAAATGTTCAGCCAAGATTTGTTTACTGCTTTGATTATAATAATTTATCTGAAGACGAATTAATGCTTACATTTAAAGCAGATTACAGAAACAGAATCAGAAAAGCACCTAAAAAGGGTGTTGAAGTTAAAATCATGGGCACAGAAGCGCTTGACGATTTCGTTAGAATTATGCAGGAAACGGGAGACCGTGACGGCTTTTCAACAAGACCGAAATCCTACTTTGAGCAGATTTTAAACTGTATGGGCGAAGATGCAAGGCTTTATATGGCTTATTACAATGGACAGGCTATTGCAGGCACAATTGCCATTAAATGGGGCAAAAATGTTATGAAGTATCAATATGGTGCATCATCAAACGCCCACAGAAATGTTTATCCGAACTATGCGCTTCAATGGGCTATGATGCAATGGGGTATGGAATGCGGCTGTGAGGTTTACGATTTTGGCGGAATAAGCGGAGATTGCCAGAACCCCGATAACCCGCATTACGGACTTTGGAGATTTAAGCACGGCTTTGGCGGATATATGAAAGAATTTGTTGGCGAATTTGATTATGTTATCAACAAGCCTGTTTATCATCTTTATAATCTTGCAATGAAAATTAAAAAGTGATTAGTGTGAATTAAAATGAGCAGATATGTTATTGAAAAATCAAAATTAATTGAAAACATTGAAATCCTTAAGGAAAAAGCAGGCGTTCCTCTTATCGGCGTAGTCAAGGGAAACGGATACGGCTTTGGAATTAAGGAATTTACCGCTGTATTAAAGGAATGCGGAATTAAAACCTTTGCTGTTACAGAGGTTACGGACATTCCGATTTTGAAAGAAATCCTTGATGACGAGGATATTCTTGTTATGCGTTCAACCTGCATTGAGGATGAAGCAAAAATGATTGCTGAAAACGGATGCATTGCCACAATCGGCTCATCAGAAGCCTGCAAAGTTATGAATGAGGTTTCAGCAAACCTTGGCGTTAAAACAAAATGTCATCTTAAAATAGATACAGGAATGGGCAGATACGGTTTTATGCCAAGCGAAGTAAGCAAGGCTATTGAATGCTACAAGGCTGAAAATCTTGAATTTGTTGGAGCATATACACATTTTTCCGATGCATTCGGAAACACTGAATTAACCAAGGCTCAGCTTGTATTATTTAAAGATACAATGAAGCAGATAGAAAATGCAGGCTTTAATGCTGGTACGCTTCATTGTGCAAACTCCCCTGCTCTTTTAAATGTTGAAGATGTTTGCCTTGACAGTGTAAGACTTGGCTCTGCTTTTACAGGCAGAGTGATTACACGAAGCAAAACAAAGCTGAACAGACTTGGCTCGCTTGAAGCAGAGGTTATTGAAACAAAAACTGTGCCTGCGGGCTATTCAATCGGCTATATGGGTACGTTTAAAACAAAGCGTGAAACCAAAATTGCGATTGTTCCATTCGGGCATTATGACGGCTTTGGCCTTACCACAGATAAGGAAGAAATCAGTCTGCATTATGTTCTTTCCATATTCAAGCAGTTTTTGCAGAAAAAAAGAACACATGTAAGAATTAACGGCAGAATGTTCCGCGTAATCGGAAAAATCGGACTTTCACACACAGCAGTTGATATTACAGGCTCTGATGTAAAAGTTGGCGATATCGCAAGCGCTGACATCTCTCCGCTTTTGGTAAACCCAAGAATTGAAAGAATTTATAAATAAAAAATACACTCTCATTGGGGCACCCTACAAAAAGAAGTATTTGGTTTAAATTTTCCAATTTTGCCCATCTCATAATTAAAAATCTCGGTGAATACGCAAGTATTCACCGAGATTTATTAATTTAATCTGAACAAAATTAGTTCATTTAAACTGCTTCGCACTAAAAAATATGAGA
>JAAVHU010000050.1 GCA_014799585.1 Clostridiales bacterium
ATCATAATGGCCGAAAGACTAAGGTTTTAGAAGGAAGGTTCGTCCGCTTCTAGTTAGCCGGGAGCTAAGGCGAGGCCGAGAGGCGTAGTCGATGCACATACGGTTGAGATTCCGTAGCCGCCTTGAATTTAAACTAAGGGACACATTTGAAGGGCATAACCCGGGCGTTGGTTGACCCGGGCGTAAGGGAACGAAAATAAGTAGTGAAGTATGCTTGGATGGTGGCGAGAAAAGCTTAGTGTATATAATCAGGGTGCCCGTACTGCAAACCGACACAGGTAGTCAGGAAGAGAATTCTAAGGCCATCGGGAGAAGCGTTGTTAAGGAACTCGGCAAATTGACCCCGTAACTTCGGAATAAGGGGTGCTCACGAGAGTGAGCCGCAGTGAATAGGTCCAGGCAACTGTTTATCAAAAACACAGCTCTCTGCTAAATCGTAAGATGACGTATAGGGGGTGACACCTGCCCGGTGCTGGAAGGTTAAGAGGAGGAGTGCAAGCCCCGAATTGAAGCCCCAGTAAACGGCGGCCGTAACTATAACGGTCCTAAGGTAGCGAAATTCCTTGTCGGGTAAGTTCCGACCCGCACGAATGGTGTAATGATCTGGACACTGTCTCAACAACCCACCCGGCGAAATTGTAGTACCGGTGAAGATGCCGGTTACCCGCGGCAAGACGGAAAGACCCCATGGAGCTTTACTGCAGCTTGATATTGGGTTTCGGTATTCTATTTACAGGATAGGCGGGAGACTTGGAAGCACGCACGCCAGTGTGTGTGGAGTCGTCCTTGGGATACCGCTATTAGAGTATTGGAATTCTAACCTGCGGCCTTGAATCAGGTCGGGGGACATTGTCAGGTGGGCAGTTTGACTGGGGCGGTCGCCTCCAAAAGAGTAACGGAGGCGTTCAAAGGTTCACTCAGCATGGACGGAAACCATGCCCCTGAGTGCAAACGCATAAGTGAGCCTAACTGCGAGACTGACGGGTCGAGCAGTAACGAAAGTTGGAGTTAGTGATCCGGTGGTATGTGAGTGGAAATGCCATCGCTCAACGGATAAAAGCTACCCTGGGGATAACAGGCTGATCTCCCCCAAGAGTCCACATCGACGGGGAGGTTTGGCACCTCGATGTCGGCTCATCACATCCTGGGGCTGTATTCGGTCCCAAGGGTTCGGCTGTTCGCCGATTAAAGTGGTACGCGAGCTGGGTTCAGAACGTCGTGAGACAGTTCGGTCCCTATCTGCCGTGGGCGTAGGATATTTGAGAGGCGCTGTTCCTAGTACGAGAGGACCGGAATGGACGCACCGCTGGCGTATCGGTTGTCATGCCAATGGCACGGCCGAGCAACTATGTGCGGACTGGATAAACGCTGAAAGCATCTAAGCGTGAAGCCATCCTCAAGATAAGATATCCCACTTTTTTAAGTTAAGACCCCTTACAGACTATGAGGTTGATAGGCTGCGTGTGTAAGTACAGTGATGTATTTAGCTTGGCAGTACTAATAGGTCGAGGGCTTGACCTTAACGTCAAAATATGTTAAAGTGTTCAGGCTATTGCTAATATGTTCCAATCCTTTTTCCTGTATTTAGTTTTCAGGGTATATGCCTTGAATTAATGAGCTATGCACCATTAGCTCAGTTGGTAGAGCACCTGACTCTTAATCAGGGTGTCCACGGTTCGAGCCCGTGATGGTGTACCATCTTGTGGCCCGTTGGTCAAGCGGTTAAGACATCGCCCTCTCACGGCGAAAACAGGAGTTCGATTCTCCTACGGGTCACCATACCTGAGGAAACCAACAGGTCTTACAAACAACTGTGACCGTTGTTACAGTTCATAGTCGGTGTTTATTACGAAGAGGGTCCACCCGTTCCCATCCCGAACACGGTAGTTAAGCTCTTCAGTGCCGAAAATACTTGGCGGGAAGCTGCCTGGGAAAATAGGTCGATGCCGACATCTTCTAAAACCTCTAACATCTGTTAGAGGTTTTTTTCTTTGTTAAATTATATGATAATTAAAAAACTCCCCCACAATTGTGAGGGAGTTTTTGATCGTTTATTCAAATGGATACTTTAAATGCATTTGTTTTCTGCATTCATCCATTATTTTCATGCAATCCCTTGTTGTGGAGAGAGGGATATAATCTGATTGAGTTTTTCCTGCTCTAATTTCTTCTGCTGCAAGAGTGAATTCAGTTAAATAATCAGTTTTTCCATTAAAAATTTCTTTGCCGTTATTATTTTTTAGGATTGCTTTAGATGCCATATGAAAAAGTGGAAGCGATATTTTCCCCTTTGTGCCTTTAATAACACAATCCTCTCGTGCCGTTGTAAGCGAAACATTAAACTTACATACGGCTGTATCATATTTAAGTGTTATTTTCTCCGATATATCAATTCCATTTTTTATTGTGCCATTGCAAGTGATTTCATTTGGATATTCCAAAAGGTTATAGCAATATGTTATAGGGTAAATGCCTATATCAAGCAATGCTCCTCCTGCTGTTTCAGGTGTAAGAACACGAGAACTCTTTGGTTTAAGCACACCTGGAAAAGAATAGTTGATTTTAATTTCTTCAATCTCACCGATTTTGCCGCTTTGTACCCATTCTTTAACAGTTAGTGCAACATCTGAAAACCAAGTCCACATTGCTTCACAAAAATAAGTTTTGTTTTCTTTTGCACATTGCATAATTTTATCTACGTCATTAATATTGATGCCTATAGGTTTTTCGCACAATACAGGCTTATGATTCTTAAGTGATGTAATTGAGTATTCAAGATGTGATGTGTGAGGGGTTGCAATATAAACTGCATCAACATTATCGCACAATATTGCTTCTTCAGCGGTTTTAAAAGCCTTTGCACCGTGTTTTTCAGCAAAAGCACAGGCTTTTTCATAATTTCTACCGTAAACAGAAGTAATCTGATGATTTCCTTTTAAAATATCCTTTGCTGTTTTTTCAGCAATACTACCGCAGCCAATATATGCCCATCTGAAAGTTTCCATAAAATCATCCTATTCTTCATTTCTTAATTCGTTAATTGCATTATTCCAAAATTCAAAAAGCCGGTCTTCACTCCAAGAAGCATTTGCAGGGCTTGTTGACGGAAGAACAATTGCTTTAATCCCCGTTTTTTTAAATACATATTTGTTATATAAGGCTTCGGCCTTTTTGCCGTTTACAAAAATGCCTTTAATATTTGTGTTATTAAGAATACTGCTTAAATCATTTGGTGTTACGTTTTTTATTGTACTATCAGCTGATCCGGTAATTTCGCAGGAGTGGATAACATCCCACAGAGCAAAGTGATTATTCAGAATCATTTTCGTTTTTTCTTCAACAGTAGTTGGAGTATCTTGTTTACATATTCTTGCCATTACTTTCCAAAATCTGTTTTGCGGATGACCGTAAAAAAAGCCTTCTTCTCTTGATTTAACAGAAGGAAAAGAGCCGAGAATTAATATCTCGGCTTTGTTATCATATAAAGGTTTTATCGGGTGTGTAATCATAGAAAAAATCCTTTTAT
Organism: Clostridiales bacterium; assembly: GCA_014799585.1. Lineage (GTDB taxonomy): Bacteria > Bacillota > Clostridia > Oscillospirales > Acutalibacteraceae > Eubacterium_R. Next base: position 3,527 of record JAAVHU010000050.1, read on the forward strand.
AAAAACAGCCCTTATAACAAATTGTTACAAGGGCTTAAAATTAAAATGTAACGATATTAGATGTGTTATCAATCTTTTCAGTAGAGAATAAGCTCTTCTTAGCATAATGTGTGCAGGTTACTCTGTATTGATAACCACTTGGAACTGCAAGGGTTTTTGAGAGATTGTATGAGTACTTATCAATATACAAGCTTGAATATGACTGATAATTGCTCCAAGAGCTGTTGCTGTTCTTCCTTTGTTGAATAGTTACCTTAGAAAAGCCGCATTTAACAACATCACCCATACAATTTGTTACACCTGTAATTACTAAATTACTTCCGCTTTTTGATACAGAAATTCCGTAACGTGTAATTAATCCTGTTGTATATGTAGATACTGCATTATTCGGATTATTTACAAGTAAAGACTCAAACTCTTCATCCGTTAATTCTATATCCTGCCATTCTGTTGCTGCTTCATTTGTTTCAGCAAAAGCTGTATATGGAGTTAAAAATGAACAAATTAAAATGCTCACTATTATAAGTTTGAAAATTTTTTTCATTATGCTTCTCCTTATTTTATAGATTCTGCTATTTCAATGGTTGAGTCAAAACTATAATCAGTTAATTCAATATCATAATCAATACTATTAATGATATATGTAATAGTTGAAGTGTTTTTGTTTCCAAATACAAAAACATCAATGCCGTTTAATGATAGTTGCTTGGCTGAATCATATTTTGAAGTCATTTGCAATTCAGTATCTAAAAACTTATTTATATCATTTTTGTGCTTTGTGATTGTAGCATAAATTAAAGAGTCATCACTTTTATTTTGAAAATGAAGATAAGCGGATGTGAACTCATTATTTTCAATTATCTCAACAGAGTATGTATATTCATCAGTTAAAAGAGCAGTTGGTAACATAACATTCTCAAAACCGCTTTCTTCTAATTTTGTAATCAAATCTGCACTATTATTTAATTGCATATCCTCATTAGTATTGGCATTTCTAAGGTTAATTGAAAAATGGTCCTCACAAAACTTAACGATTTTATTTGATGTGTCATTATAAACATATTTAGCAGAAGCAGTAACTGCCATGCCCAAAATAACAACAATGACAGCAGCGATTGCAATTATTTTTATTAACTTTATTTTTGTTCGCTTAGTTTTCTGCTCTGTATCCTTTTCGGCTTCTTCAGAAATCGCTTTGCTCAGCACTTCTACACATAAGTCTACAAATTCAGTATCCATCTCTTCAGGATCTTTTGCCATTTCCTCGTCCATCATTTGCTCAATTTCAGCATATGTGAATGTTAAAGGTTTCGCTTTTAAAAGCTTATTCAAATCTTCCCTGTTCATGATTAACCTCCTTACATAAGTGTTGTTGCAAAAAAAGAAAAAGGTAACAAAAATTATTTTGACTTTAAAAGTTTTAGCAATTTGCGCCGCAGTCTGTAAAGTTTTTGCTTAGTTGCCGATTCGCTTATTCCTAAATGAACAGCGATTTTGCTTATCTTCCAACCATCAAAATAAAAACGCTTTACAAGTGTTTGCTCTTCCGTATTAAGTAAGCTGATAATACCAGATAATTCTTCTATTGTAAAATTATTTTCAACGTCCTCAACAAAATCATTAGGGCAAGGAAGTTCAATCTCATCGGTACTTTGACTTAGTATATTATTCTCCTGCCTGTATTTGCTTCTGAAAAATTGATTTGTTAGATTTCTTAGAGTGCCATATAGCCAACCTTTAGGGTAGATTGGAGATCCTTCTTTGGCAACGTGCTGGCAAAGGGCTAAATACACATCTGCAATAACATCGTCTATACTTTCCTCACATCCATGCATTCTTACTCTGCACGCGCTTCGCAGGTCAGTTTCGTATTCTTCCCATAATTTGGCACATAATTTACGTTCTGTTTCAGTCACAGCATTAAACCTCGTTTCCGCTGTTTTATTGCTTAAGTGTTTAAACAGTACTATTATACAGTTTTTGGTAAATTTTGTAAATAAAAATAATAAAAAGTCGAATATGATTTTAGAAAAAATTTATTAAAAACATCTTAAAAAATTATTGAATATATATAATTTTTCAAATACAAAATATTTTTAATTTTCAGAAGGCAGTATGGATGGTTTTGAAAAAATTTTTTAAGAAGATATGTTACCAAATGCAGTTTTGTATAACTAATACGGTGTTCACAAATAATACAGCTAAATTCAAATTCAGCTGTATTATTTATTCTGAACTAAGCAAATCCATGGATAAAATTTAATGATTAGAAGGGGGCTGATCCATTTAATTTTTGCTCTAAACCGTATTATATTAAGGAGAAAAAATGAAAAGATTTTTTAATAGGGATAAGAATAAATTTACTTTATTCACAAAAACAATAAGTTTCATTCTGGCATTCATTATGGTATTCAGCGAAGGAATTATTTCCTGCTATGCTATGGGTGCAGGTGTGCCTGAAAAAATAGAACTTGAAGATGCTCTATCTGATTATATTGAAGAAATTGTTGATTTAGATGATGTTAAATCAATAGATGAAGAGAACACGTCTGATAATGAACTTTATTTTAATATGAAGGATAATACAACAACAGTTTATTCATTTTCAGAAGCCGTTACATATATA